>CAYGHG010000068.1:0-13842 GCA_964349515.1 uncultured Spirochaetia bacterium | reverse complement strand
AACTCCAGCGTATCAATTTTATTTATAATTGTATTTTTAAAACCCCGCCGCACGATCTCATCGTACCAGGTAATCCAGCTGCGCGGTTTTGCACCGATTTCATCTTTATCAATAACAAGCGCCTTGATCCCTTTTTTCGCCAGATGCTCCGCAAGAGTAAGCCCGCAAGGCCCGGCACCAATCACAACCACATCATAGTTTTTCATAAGCCTCCTTTTTTAACCCCCTTTCTCAAAGGGGGGTAGGGGGGATTTGCCTTTAGTTTTTGCCTTTATGTTCTTATCCTATCTTAAAGCCTCGAAACATTAAAATTAAAACAAAACTTACAGCTTTACAGCAAATCCCCCCTACCCCTTTGGAAAAGGTGGTTGTACTACTTCACCACCGCCGCCTTTGTATACGCCGTTACTCTCTCATCCCCATCAGCAGCCTCTGCCCGTAGAATAAATACCCCTGACGCAGCGCCTTTGCCTGCCCTGTTTTTTCTATCCCAGTACCAGCTGTTATACCCGGCCTGGCACTGAAGCTTTTCGCTTATAACCACCCTCTCGCCCGAAACGTCAAAAACTTTTATCGTAACCAACGCGGCTTTTGAGAGCCAAAAGACCATATTCGCACCGTCAACTAATGGGTTTGGGAAAACACCTTCTATGCTCATTGCAAGCTGTGGCTGGACCGTCTGTGTCACAGAGGGTGAAGCATAGACAGAAACAGTCGCGGAAGCAGTAGGAGTAAACGTGGGTGTTTGCGTGGCGGATGCTGTATAGGTATTCTGCGGTGTATGCGTGGCTGTTACACTCAAAGACGGCGTGGCAGTGGCTGTATTAGTAATAGTATCAGCCGGCGTTGCCGTAAAAGTGCCTGTGGCAGCCGCTGTTGCAGTTACCGACGGGGTAATGGTATCAGTCACAGTTGCCGAAAAAGTCTCTGTAAACGAGGCTGTAGCGCTGAAAGACGGGGTCTGAGTGGCTGATACCGCCTCTGTTACAGAACCCGTCGGCGTCTGCGTCTGCGACATTGTTATTGTTCTTGTATGTGTATGCGTTCTTGTAATCGTATGTGTGTGTGTTGCGGTTGCAGTCAGCGTCCTCGTAACAGTAGCGGTAGGCGTGCTGACAAAATCACTCAGCCCGGCTCCGCCGGGATAGCCGTACGACTCCCTGAAATTGAACCCGTAAACAGAAACCCCCGCGCCGGAAGGCGAAGAGATATTATGCGTGCCTGTACCCACGGAGTACTGCACCGCTGCATAACCCGTAGTTCCGATTACCGTATAGTCCGCAAATGGTATCGCAGCCCCGTCAACTGTCAAAACACCGCGCGCAGATAACGGCGCGACGATGTTAAGATAGTTCAGGGCAAACCCGCTTTCAGGCGTATAGACAGTGTAGTTATTTATATACTGCTCCACCGGCATTATTATCATCATAAACGGGTCTCCGGTCATACCGTCATATTCTGTTGAGTTGGCGTACTGCGTAACAAGCACCCGTTTGCCGGCAGTTATATTACCGCCGCCTGCTATCACCGCCTCGGTAAACTGCCCCCTGTCAAGATTCGCAATCAAAGTGCCGTCAAGATAAACAGAGGTATTGTCCTGCCACGCAATCACCCTGTACGTGTCGCCTATCGCCCTGCCAGCAAGCGGGACTATGATAAAATTCATCCCCCACGAAGTCACAGGCGGCAGCTGCTCAACAAGATAATCGCAGTACAAGTCCGTACCCGGCACATTGGCGCACATGTGCGATCCGAAAACCGCCACTTTTTTGTCTGCGTTTATGTATGTGCCGGAGAGGTCAAAACCCGCCCCCGAATCATTCATCAGATAATACACTTCGCCCTCGTTGAGCGTAATGTTCTGCGGCACCCCGGCGGGTATTGAGCCTGTCGCGGCGCTTAAAGTGAAAGTCACTGCAGTGTTGTCCTCAGTGCCTGTTATGGCAAACTGACTTCCGAAACCGGCCACCTCTACAGATGTGTTTTTATATCCCTGCACGACATACTCGGTGCCTATAGATGAAACCGGCAGCCCGAGATAAGCGTCGGTAATAGTGGTGTCATTGCACATGGCGTACACGGTCACGGGGTTGTCCGATAGAACTCTAACCCCCTTGAAGACCTTGGTATTGGAAACCCTCACATCGCACTCCTGCGGCAGGTTTACCACGGTTACAGCGCCGGGCGTGACCGTGAAGTTACGCGTAAAAAAAAGAGCGGGAATATAAACAGTTCCCGACGCGGCCGTCTCGCCTGTTATATAAAGTTTTTTTTCCGCCTTTGTAAAATAGCTGCCGGGAAAGGCAAGCCAGAACTTGGTGCCGGAAGAGGTAGGCGCGGAAAAAAGAGAAGATGCCTGAAAAACAAAAAATAGTACCGCTATAAAAGCTACCTTTGGAAAAAATTCAAAACACTTCATTTTTCCCTGAAGCCTACGGCCTCAATATCCCTGATAGAATGAAAATGACGAAGATTTCCTGTAATGAGTTTCATGTTATTTTCAGCCGCAGTCGCCGCAATCAGGGCATCTGCCAGCCGCAACCCGGAACTCATGCCGTATTCTTCAATATATACTATTGCCCTATGGCTTATGTTTTCATCTATCCCCAAAACCTCAAAATCCAAATCAGATATAATGCTTTTAACCAGTTTTTTCTCTGTGCCGTTGCGCGCCCCCTGTATCAGTTCCATATAGGTAACCGCCGAGACATGCCGCGACGCAGTGGATTCAATGACGTCAGCGGCTTTTTCCGAACCCCTCATATACCATATTATGACATCGGTATCAAAAATCATGGCGTGATTTCCTCAATTCATTTATTTGCTTTTTTACCGTTTTTTTATTCTTTTTCCACATCCCAAATGCAGGATGCTCTCTTACGTTAACCCTTCCTGCAGTATCCGGCCTGCAGGGATACAGCACTCCCTTTTCCTTTCCCCTGTGCGTGATTACAACTTTTTCATTTTTGTCAAGCGCGCCTATTATATCTTTCATTTTTCGTCTCAAATCAAGTATCGAAGCTCTCACATCACACCTCCTAAAGTGTACACATGAAGTCTACACTCACAAACAATTTAAATCAAGGCGGATTTTCCTCCGCAGAGTATCGCGCCGAACACTGTCCCGGCATAACACCCCGCAGGCTTTTTTCAAAACACAAAATTGCCCCTGAAACCACGGCATTCAGCCACGTAAAAACCGGCACCCAGCCGGACATGCCTCTTTTTATGTCCGGCGTTTTATTATTCTTTGTCAACTATTCTCTTTTAACCGGAGTATTTTTCAATTTTTCCATATAGATCTTTTCATTTTTCCGCCCCGCCTCGTATATCCCCTCCACCATCCACTGCGTCTCCAGCCCCTCTTCCTCGCACAGCTCATAATTGGTGCCGTTGATAACAGCGTCGTAGAACTTTCCGACAGCTATTGAGTGGCAGTACCCCCAGTAGTCCTTTGCGCCCTCGCCATAATCTATGTATTCGCTCTTTTTCGGGGCTGCCTTTATTTTCTTCCATCCCTTGTAAAACAATGCTTCCGCATTGTCTTTGACTATCCTTACCCGCCCCTTTTCGCCGTGTATCTCCATCACCACGTCGTCGTCATAGGAATAATGGTTCATCACATAAAAATTAATAAACGCACCGGACTTAAACATAATAACACCGGCGGCCTCATCCTCCACCTGTACCTTTTCATGCATCCTGTTCGCCGTTGACGCGCTTATAAAATCAATTTCAGAATTAAAAACATACCGCAGCAAATCAAGCGAGTGTATGGCCTGGTCTATTATTACACCGCCGCCCTCCTTGTCCCAGGTGCCTTTCCAGTCGCTTTTCAGATAATACTCGTCGGGCTTACACCAGGTAAGAATGAGCTTTGCGGATTTCAACTGCCCGAGCTCCCCCGTATCAATAACTTTTTTTGCAAGCTGAGTCGAGGGATTATAACGGTTCTGAAATGATATGCCGTATCTTACGCCGTGCCGGCCGACAGCGTCCCTGATTTCAAGAGCCTGTTTTATATTTATAGCCATGGGCTTTTCAGAAAAAATATGCACACCCTTCTGCGCCGCATACAGAGCCATTTCATGATGCAGATAGTGAGGGGTGCAGATGTGAACCACATCCGGCTTAACCTCATCAATCATCTGTTTATAATCCGCATACCCCTTTACCCCGTATTTCTGCTCTGCCTTTGCCCTGCTGCCATCTTTTATGTCGCAGACCGCAACGAGTTCCGCCTTTTTTGCCGCAGCCTGCCTGACAGACTCTGCGTGCATGGGAAATATCGCCCCGCATCCTATTATTGCCGTCCGTAGTTTTTTCATGCCACCCTCGTCTGTTAATAATTTTTTTCTAAAGCGTTTTAGTAATTGCACCGTTAAATATCAAAACATGAAGCAGTATTTTTTTCACGCGTAGAGCGGGGCTTCAGCCCCACCGCCGGTATTACTCACGCCCGCTCTTACCGTTTCAATTAATGTCTGCCCTTCAACACAGGCATCTTCAGCAGGATACAGCCACTTTTGTAACCTTAACCCCCGCCAGTTTGCTTAACTCAGAGGCAAGCTTGTTATTCTCCGCAGGAGTTGCCTTTGTCTCAATTACTATTACCCCGCACTCCGAACACTTGTCGCCTTCTGCCTCGTGTATCCCCAGCCTTGTCTTTATAATACAGCCAAATTTCGTCAGAACCTTCTGCACTTCCAGGGCTTCTTTGCTTCTTTTGCTGACGCAGAGTACCATCACCATTCTTTTCATCGTTCCCCTCCTTAGTGGGTTTCTTTCATATTGAGCAGTTTTGCAACTGCGGCAAAATATCGCTCATACCCCGCCATATATGCGGGATTGCAGGTAAAGTATGCCCTCGCTGATACCGTATCGCTCACCTCCTGCGAACCCATAGGAACAACAAAAATATCATCCGGCAGTTCCTGCTCATGCCCTCTTTTAAAGAATTCTACCACAAATCCCGACTCGAAATTTTTCCTTTGCGCTTTTTTGCCGGCTTTCTCCCCTGCCTGAAAAACAAATCCCGAAGTAAGCACAAGGTTAAGCCCGGAGTACTCGTAGTAGTGGTCGTAAACCAAATCTATATTTTCTATAATCTCGCCGAGTATAAATTTCACTTCTCCCGGAGTATACCTGTGGTACAAATCAGTATCAATCTCCTCAATCTGATTCTCAAGCAGCCCTTCGGGGCCCTCTTCATCATAACCATCCTCATCATCGTCAAACCCTTCGTCAAAAGAGGCCCTGTCATCTTCCCCTATCGCCAGAAAAGCGCGTATGTCTTTGAGTTCCCGCTCGTCAGAGTGCAGCAGTGCTTCGCGAAGATCCTCCAGTTCAAGACAGGTGATAGAGTCTTTCTCTACGAACTCAGTAGACAGCGCCTGGCAGGCAAATTCCGGAATCAACGTCGCAAACGGTATTTTAAGGTCAAGTTTTTGCATTTTTACCCGCTTCCTGTTTAAGATATTCCTCTATATAGATATCGAGGTCTCCGTCCATAACATTGTCAATATCCCCGCGCTCAACATCCGTGCGCAGGTCTTTAATCATCTTATAAGGATGAAATACATAAGAGCGTATCTGGTGGCCCCAGCCTATTTCCTTGCGCTCGCCCTGAATTTTTTCCATCGCTTCTTTCCTTAACTCTTCATGGTAGGCAAATAGTTTTGAGCGCAGCATTTTCATCGCTATCTCCCTGTTTTTTATCTGGGAACGGTCTATCTGGCTCGAAACCACTATGTTAGTAGGTATGTGGGTTATCCTGATAGCCGACTCGGTTTTGTTTACATGCTGTCCGCCGGCACCCGAGGCCCTGTACGTATCCACCCGCAGGTCGTCGTCGTTAATTACGAGGTCTTCAATATCCGCCTCCTCAAACTCAGGTATCACCTCAAGAGAGGCAAAAGAGGTGTGCCTGCGTTTGTTGGAGTCAAAAGGTGAAATCCTTACGAGCCTGTGTATCCCCTTTTCAGCCCTAAAATGGCCGTAAGCATACGCTCCGAACACCTCCATAGTCACACTTTTAAGGCCCGCCTCGTCCCCGGGCTGGGAATCCACTACGTCTGCCTTAAAACCCTTTTTTTCACACCACATCAGGTACATCCGAAGCAGCATTGCGGCCCAATCGCAGGACTCTGTCCCGCCTGCGCCGGCGTGTATGCTCACTATGGCATTTAGCCTGTCATATTTTCCGCTAAACATATGGTTGAACTCTTCGCTGCCTACAAGTTTTTCAATCTGTATAAACGAATCTGATATTTCCTTTTCAAGAGCAGCATCTTTTTCCACAGACAGAAGTTCAAGCGTTGCTTGAACATCAGCAGTTTTTGACTCCAATAACTCATATCTTTTTATATCATCCGTGATTCCTTTAAGCAAAGACTGAACTCTTCTGGCCTCGTCTCTGTTATTCCAAAAATCCACCTGCTGAACATTTGATTCAAACTCGCTTTTTCTTATTCTTTTTGCTTCAACGTCAAAGAAACACCTTGATTTTTGATATTCTTCCCTTGATTTCCGGCAAACGCTCTTTAATCTGATTTAAATCCATTATTCTAAAACCTCCTATTGATAAATCATTGTTTTCAAGAAATATAATATATTCTTTAATGTAAATCAAGGCAAATTTTATTTTTTCCTTGTTTTTAAAGGTTTTTCGGGTTAGTTTATCCAAAACATTAAAATTGACAATTTAAGCCTTTTTATGCAATAATTAATTAAAACTATCATATTTAATTGTCTTTCAGAGGGAGAGTTTATGCTAATAAGTTACAACTGGCTTAAGGAACTGGTTGATATCAAACTGTCACCACTTGAGCTTGCTGCAAAGATGAATGTCTCAGGGCTTCTCATAGAGGAAATAACGGAAATAAAGCCCGAGGCTACAAGCGTATTTGTTGCTAAAATTCTTTCTATTGAAAAACATCCAAACGCAGACACACTGTCTGTATGCGCAGTTACCGACGGCAAAGAGCAGTTTCAGGTGGTTTGCGGGGCGCAGAACATAGCGGTGGGACAGACAGTCCCCCTGGCAAAAGAGGGCGCCAGGCTTCCCGGCGGCCTGAAAATTAAACACTCAAAAATCCGCGGGGTTGAGTCTTTCGGAATGCTATGCTCCGCCGCAGAACTCGGGCTCAGTGATTCTGCAAAAGGTATATTTATTCTTGATGAAAAAGAGCACGCTTTAGGCTCGCCCTTTGAGCCTGTAAAACCTGACACTGTATACAGCATAGAAGTCTACCCCAACAGGCCGGACTTCCTGTGCGCATCCGGCATCGCAAGGTTCATATCTTCAATTACAGGCGCGGCGCTAAAAATGCCGGATATGGAAGTCCCCTCAGCACTTATCGACAGCAGCCTGAAGATAAAAAATCTCGTAACGGTGGATGTGCTGAATGCATCCGCCTGCCCCAGGTACTGCGCCAGGGCCATAGAAGGCATTACTGTCAAAGATTCCCCTGCCTGGCTTCAGGAAGCGCTTACCAAGCTCGGCATCAGGCCTATAAATAACATCGTCGACGCCACTAACTATGTTTTGCTGGAACTCAACCAGCCTCTTCACGCCTTTGACCACAAAAAGATAAAAGACGGAAAAATAATCGTACGCAACGCCGCCCCGCAGGAAAAAATAACCGCACTGGACGGAAAAGTGTACGGGCTCAAAGAAACAGACCTGGTAATTGCCGACTCAGCCGGGCCTATCGCCATAGCCGGCGTCATGGGCGGCGAGCATTTCTCTGTTGACGAATCCACAAAAACAGTAATACTGGAATCCGCATACTTTAACCCTCCTACAGTCAGAAAAACCTCCCGCTCTCTTGGAGTCTCATCTGACTCTTCATACAGGTTTGAGCGCGGAATAGACATAAATAATGTTATAAATGCGATGAACCGTGCAGCAGCCCTCATAGCGAAGCTGTCAGGCGGGAGTGTATCAGGGGACTTCATAGACCTTTATCACGCCGCAGCGCCGCAAAAAAGGGCTGAAGTAAGCTTTTCGCGGGTTAACTCCCTTCTCGGCACATCATTTAATCCTGACGAGATTTGCAGCCTGCTCTCAAGGCTCCATTTTGAATACGAAAAGTCCGAGAACAAAGCCTCTGTGATTATCCCTTTTTACAGGCCCGATATTGAGCTTGAGGTGGACATAATCGAAGACATCGCGCAGGCATATGGTTATGACAATATCCCCACTACGCTCCCCTCATCAGCCGTGTCCCCTGCAAAAGAACCGTCGCAGGATATTCTTTGCCGCAGACTCAGCGAGTCCCTGCGTGCAGCAGGTTTTTCAGAATGCTTTAACTACGGCTTTTTAAATGACAAATTCTTAAAAGATTCAGGCGCTGCATCTTACTCCCCCGCGGGCGCAGTAATTCTTAAAAATCCTTTCAACGAGGAAGAGAGCCGTATGAAGACCTCTCTTATCCCCGACCTTATAAAAAATATGATTTTCAACCGCAATAACGAAACAGAAGACATACACCTTTTTGAATCAACAGTGGTTTTTTCCCGGTCTGATACAGGTTATGAAGAAACCCCGTTTCTGGCTGCAGTTTCAACCGGTCATATAATAAGGCCCGGCTACACAAAAGAAACGCTTATCTCTTCATACAGCTATGTAAAAGGGTGTGTTGAAACCCTGCTGAAAAAATCCGGGATTAAGGATGATGTTGTATTTGCGGTTCTGCAGGACGCTTCACCCTTTTATGAATACAGCGCCTCCATATGCGCAGGCAGTGAAAATCTCGGGGTTATCGGCAGGATAAAAGAAGAGATACTATACAATGCCAAAATCAAAAATCCGGCCTTTGCCTTTGAGCTCAATATTTCCGGCCTTTTAAAAGCCGCCGGCAAAAGCCTGCGTTTTACCCCTGTTTCACTCTACCCTGCCGTAAAGCGCGACCTTTCGCTCGTGCTCCCGGCAGATGTGCCCGCTCAGGAAGTGCTTTCTGTAATCAGACGCGACGGCGGCGGGCTTGTGCGCGAAATTTCACTTTTTGACGTTTACCGCGGCAGCCAGGTACCCGATGGTTACAAAAGCCTCTCATACAGCATTGTTTTCCGTTCGGATAAAAAAACTCTTTCAGAAGCTGACGTTTCAAAGACCTTTGACCGTATTACCGATGTACTTAAAACCGGGCTTAATGCCCGCTTGAGGTCATAATATGCCTTTAATCGCAGCCGACATACTGGAAGCAAAGATACGCGAGCTGCTCGCGCTTGTAAAACAGCTTGAAGCGGAGAATGTAAGGCTCTTAAGCGAGCTTGAAAGTTCCAAAGGCGCCCCCAAGGCTTCTCCGGAAGTCTTATTTGAACTGGAGAAAACAAAAGAACACATATCCAAACTCAAATCAGAACGCAGCGTCCTGCATTCAAAAATCTCGGCGGCAATCAGGAAAATAGACGAAATAACATCGCCACCGGAAAGCGGCGATGATGGAGAATAAATCAATAATTACGGTAAACATATTCGGAAGCGAATACACAATCAAAGGCGTGGCACAGCCTGACTACATCATTTCACTGGCAGCCTATCTAAACAACAAAATGACGGAAGTCCAGGAAGCCACGGGGTTAAAGGACGCAAAGAAAATTGCCATACTCGCGGCAATCAATATTTCAGACGAGCTTTTTGAGGCAAAAAAACAGCTCAAAGACGACTACGTGCCCAACTCCCAGCTTGCTTCAATAAGAAACAGGATAGAAGAGCTGATTTCCCTCATAGACCGGGAAATGCCTCCCCCTCCTTCGGGAAGCGGTTTGGAGTAAGTCAGTTTCCGGAAACCGCCTGTAACTGCGAATCCTCTTCAGATACCAGCATGATCTCATAACCCTTATCCTCCAAAAGCGACCACCCCGCCGTTATTACAAGGCTGCCGTCAAAAACAGAGCCGCCTCCGTAATCGTCCCTCTTTGTCCCGTATGTTTTTTCCCATATAAGCGAGCCTGCGGCGTCGGTGCGGATTAAATAAGCGTCTGTTGAACCTCTTCCTTTTGACTCTGTGGTGCCTGTAATCAACCAGCCTCCCCCCGGCGCCTTGGCAAGCGAGGAAACAAATTCCGTCCCCTTGCCTCCAAAAAACGACTTCCACTGAGGGGCAAACAATTTATCTGCAGCAAAAAGGACTATATCCGCATCTTCATTTTTGTTGCCCTCTTCGCCTGCAATTACGAAACCTGTTTCAGTAAATTCAATTGCCTTTGCCTCGGCAGGCCCCTCTGACTCAAACAAGACTTTTTGCAGCACCTCGCCGGTGGCCGTGTCAAAAACAGCTGCAAATGCCTCATTTGCTTTTGCTTGCGGCCCCTTAACAACTCCTGCCGCAGCTATTTTTTTTCCGTCCGGGCTGAAAGCGGCAGAATGAAAAATTCCGGTGCCCAAAAAAGGCGCTTCGCGCTCCCATAAAAGCCTTCCCGAAGGCGATACGAGAATTATTACAGGCCTTTGTACTCCCGACATTGTCATAAAACCCGCAAGCGCGGTATTTACAAGGTCTGTCGCGGCTGCCCTGCACTCGTCGGCACCCTCATATCCAAATGTTTTTGACCACACCGGTTCAAGTTTTTCATTAACCTTTAATACATAAAAATCAGAAGCTCCGGCGCCAAACGAAGTCGTGTATCCGCCTATTACATAACCTCCGGCGGAAGGAACAGCGCAAAGCCCCCTGTCGTCTCCTGTGCCCCCGTATGTGTTCTGCCTTATCACCCGTCCGCTTTTGTTTACAACAAGTGCAAATACATCCACATGCCCCGCGCCGTACGAAGTGGTCATTCCTGCGAGCATATACCTGTTTTTTCCCGCCAAAACAACCGCACGGGCACTGTCATAATCACCGCCTCCCACAAAAACAGGGCCCGGTTCTTTTCCCGGGCTTACGCCGCATCCTGAAAAAAGTATAATAAGACAAGGCACGTAAATTATTGTTTTTAACAGCATCGAAGGGATTCCTTTCTTATGCGATTGTTTTGGCTTTATTATTGGCGCGGTAAACATACACCAGCACTTCCGCTATCAGCTTGTATAATTCTGCCGGTATCTCCTGGCCGAGGTCAAGTTTTGAAAGCACTTCTATCATATCCGGGTCTTCGTGCATCGGAATATTATTTTTTTTTGCCAGTTCTATTATCTTATCAGCTACCGCGCCTTTTCCCTTTGCGGAAATTTTAGGGGCAGAGTCTCTCTCCTTGTCATAACTTATCGCAACCGCAGTTTTTTTAAGAGCCATACACCCGCCTTTATGCCTGAAGATTTATTCTTGCCAGTTCAATATAACCGCCAGACGCAGCATCCTGCATCTGGCCTGCGCTTTCAGAACCGTCTATTATCACGTTAAAAGCTTTTATGCTGTATCTGCTTTTTTCCAGGCTCTCAAGAAACTGTGTTTTCATCCTGTTCAAAGCCTGCTTTGCCTTTTCATCTGAAGCTTTAACCGTACACTCCACTTCATTTTTGTAAACAGTCATATTTACCTTTATAGTCCCCAGATTGGATGTGTTAAGAACAAAAACCATATTAACAGGCACTGTGGCCGACGGGTTATCCTTTGGCGCATCTTTTCTGTACCATACCTGAAGCTCCCCGTTAAAAACCCTGCTGTCGGCCAGTATGGGCAGCTGCGTGTACATAAGTTCAAGCGCCGGCGGTTTGTGGTTCATCATCTGCAGCGCGGAGAGGTTTGAGAGCGTGTCAGACGCAGCCTCTCTCATTTTTATTACATTTTCCCTGAAACTCTGGCTCAGTTTATAAGCGTCTATCCTGTTAATTTCATTTGTCAGTACTATTAATCCGGATTTAAAACTGTCTTTCATTACGGCAATATCGGCCGGGTTCTGGTTTGCCGAAGATGCCGCAGCAGCAGCCCTGTTTTCGAGATTTAATCCGCTCTTATCGGTAAAAGCCTTCAGCTGCGAAGCTGCGTCAAGCTGTCCCGAAGAAGCCTCGGGCTTTATAAGCATATTCTCAATTGTGATTCTCAGCCCTTCCGCCGCAGCTCTAATTCCTTTTACCTGGGCCTTTTCGGCTGCTGAAGCAGGGTGTGATTCAAAAGCGTTGATTGCCGCCGAGAGCGCTTCTATGTTGGAAGCGAGTTTCATGTCAGACTTAAAATACTTTGACATAGTCGCAACAAACGACGGATTATTAATATCTATCTGTCTTGATTTCAACAGTGCAAGCGCTTCAATTGAGGTTTCCGGGTCAAAAGGGGCTGCTATCACGGGAGGCATAAATGGCGCCTCCTTTTTAGGTGCAAATAATGGTATCTCCAGCGCCGCGGCAGTTCCCTTTGCGGCAGCCCTGTACTCGGCAAGAGCATTCGGGGAAAACGCTGCAGGATTGACAGTTTGTTGTCCGTCCTTGGCGGCTATGGAACCGGCACTTGAAATAAATTTATTAATTACATTTTCCGCCTTTGCTAGTGCCTGTGCAGCTTCAGAGTGCCTTCCTGCAGCCGCCTTGTCCTGAGACAAAGCTGATTTCACAGATTCTTCTTTTACCGCTTTGATGTTTTCAGCGGCAGTATCACGGATCTTTACGGCTGTTGCCAAAACAGCCGCGGCATTCATCTGCGGAGTGGTATTCTGCGGCGACAGTATATCCGTTCTAATCTGAGAAATTAAACCTGACATAATTCTCACAGATTCGGCAGCCTGTGTCTGAGCACCCTGCTGTGACGGGGCCTGCGGCAGCGGCACTTCTATCAGCCTGTTTTCCCCTGCATTTTTTATAAGCGACGATACTTCATGCCTCATAGCCGGTGGCGGCTGATTTTCTTTCAAAGCGCTCTCAACCGCAGCATTTACATTGTTAAAAGTAACTGTTACTCCTTCTTTTGAAGAAGAAACCTCAGCCCAGGCGTTTCCGGCCAGTATTGTAACTGTGCCTGATTTTGAGTTTAGTGCGTCAGAAACTTGCTGAAGATACGCAGGGTTAATGAAACCTTCTGCCGATGCATTTCTGGCTGCCGTCAAGAAATATGATGCTTCATTAGGTTTAAATGACAGTGAAAATCCGGCTGAATTTCCGGCAACCGCCCCGTCTGTAACCGACCTTGAAAGCGAGTTAATTACAGAAAGCATATTTGCAATTCTCTCCGCCGGATGCGCGGTTTTTGCCGCTGTTTCATTCAGCGCCTGCTGTACTGCCGGGGCTATGATTTTCGACGGCTGAACAGCCGCACCTTCAGGCATAGCGGGACGAGCGCCGGAAGCCTCGCTCATAAGCCTGAAAACATTCAAAGCCAGTGTTTCCTTTACCGCAGGCAGCGAATCTGCCCCAAAAGCCCTGGCATCTATTCCTTTGTCGTTTAAAAAATTATTAAGGGCTGAAGACACCTGCGCCATATTTTCCCGCGTGACTGGTATGTGATAATCGGAAAGCCTTGAAGCTATAAAAAGATTCTGCTCGTTTACAGGGACTTTAAGCTGTGTAAGAATCTGGGCAAACTGCTGCGCGCCGGCTTTAAGCGCGTCAGCCTGAAGCTCTACACCGCGGCCCATTAAAACAGTGGGGTCATTTACTATTTTCATAAATACTTTATCGTTTACGCTTGTAACTACAAAAGAGAGCGTTTCGCCCCTGGAGAGTACGGCGTTTTCGGGAAGCTGGGATATCATGTTATAACCGCGGAAATTTATTACCGCCCTGTTTTGACCCTCTAAAAACTCTGTAACCCTGCCCTTTAGCGTGTCTCCCGGTTTTAATGTTGACAAAAAATCCGAAGCTTTTTTGTCAGGCGAGGCTGTGAGCTCTACTAAAAAATTTGATACTCCCTGCATTGCCATTTAGCTTACCGCCTTATGTTTTATAACTATATATCGTATTTATGC
>CAYGHG010000067.1:4102-13968 GCA_964349515.1 uncultured Spirochaetia bacterium | reverse complement strand
GCGTATATTCTTGATGTAAGGAATCCGGAGTTATTTATGTTCTTTGGATATTTTTCCAAAGATATAATTAATTGGAGTTTATTATGGCTGGCTGTGCGGTTCCGAGGTGTGGATAGGTTTGAAGACTATAAAAATGATATTTCTCTTTTGAAAGCGCTCGCCTCAGCGGGGGGTGATTGCGTGCATGAAGCGGTGCAGATACAAAAACAAAGAAATAGTCATCGATACATTAATTTTCCTTGGTATAAATATTATACTGCAAGGCCTAATCCAAAATATTCTTTTTTTACCGTACCCGGCCTGGCAGATATGGCGGAACGATTTATAGCCGATACCGACGCTGGTTTGAATGTATTAATACAGGATTCATTAATTAGTTCCAGAAATTACCTTACCGGAAATCAGACTTATGAAACTGACAACATACAAAGGCAGATAATTTCGCTTATAAAAAGATGGTCCGACAGCAGGGACTGCCTGTTAAAAATTTATATGCGGCTTCCTGTTTCATATTTTAAATACAGCGCTTTTTTTCTCAATGAGTATGTTGAAAAAAACAAAATCGAAGATATTATTGCGGCCGTCCTGCGCTATTACACGCCGGAAACTAAGGGGCACTACGGTAAGCAAGACATTGAAAAAAAACGCAATGAATCAAATTCCGGCTCGCGTGTCGGTATTCCGGACAGGAAGTTAACCAAAAGTGAAATAATTTCGTGGTATCTTTTCAGCAAAGAAAAGCACTACCTGCATGTTGAGGCGCGTAACATACTGAAAAAACATCCTGTCATAAGGAAGCTTTTAAATGATGTTAAGAAAGAATTCGCAGGTAAGAGATACTATATTTATTTTGGCAATCCCAAAAAACCCAAAAAAGGATTGTTTAAGCCGCGCATACTTACAAAACTCTGACATAAGGCCTACCTGCGGTATTACAGGGCAAACACTAAAACCGTACTTGGCATGATATTGACATATACTATTATGGGGATACAGCGGGCGAATAAGGTATTGTTGTTATATCGGGTTTTTGTTTTGAGGCGAAATAGCTGTAATTCATTTACGCTTATCAAAAACTGATTTATCCGTCAAAAATTAACCTCTAAATCGCTAAAAACCTTTGATTTTTCAGTATTTTTCTCTAAAAGTCGCGGCACGGAAACTGCTGTATATAAGTGGAGGCTTGGATGTTTAGAGGGTTGGATGCTTGGCGACAACGGATGCATCGCCAGGCTTTTTACGGTAAACAGCACCAGCAGTTTCGGCACCAGTAGTTCCAGCACCAGCAGTATCAGCACCAGTAGTCCCGGCACCAGCAGTCCCAGCACCAGTAGTATCAGCACCAGTAGTATCAGCACCAGTGTTACCAGCACTTGCAGTCCCAGCACTTGTAGTCCCACGGTAAACAGTAAACCGTAAACTGTAAACAGTTTCTAAAAAGGAGGTTTTACATGATTCTTGAAAAACTTGGAATTTATGGCATGTCAGGCATTGAAAATGCCGTGCTCGCGGGGCTTGTGACCGGCGACCCTGTGCTTTTTATAGGGACACACGGCACTGCCAAGACTACGCTTTGCAGGCGGCTTGCCGAGGCGCTCGGGCTGAAGTTCTTTGCCTATGACGCTTCAAAAGCTCTCTTTGAAGACATGATAGGGTTCCCAAACCCTGCCTCAATCTCAAAAGGCGAGGTTGAGTATGTGCCGACGAAGCTCTCGATCTGGGACAAGGAGTTCATACTGGTGGACGAGATATCGCGCGCCAGGGTTGAGATGCAGAACAAGTGGCTGGAGGTAATACGCGGCAGACAGGTGATGGGAATGCGGGCTGACAAACTGAAGTACATATTTGCAGCGATGAACCCGCCCTCGTACGCGGGCGCTATGCCGCTTGACGATGCTCTTACCGGCAGGTTTGCCTTTATCATAAAAGTGCCGGAAGTCTCAGAAATGGCAGAAAAAGACGTGCGGCTGGTCCTAAACAACAGGACTGCAGAGGACGCGGCAGCGCTCGGCAGGGGCGAAGCTATGGTGAGCTCTGAGGCGGCCTGCGCGCTAAAAGATTTCATATCCCGCGCTTCGGCAGGTATCGGAAAGGCCGAGAAAAAATACGGCCAGGATATTGACGGCTATCTTGTAAAACTACTCTCGTTTGCGTCGGGAAATGAACTGCACATAGACGGCCGCAGGCTGGGGATGATAAAACGCAATATGACAGCGTACATAGCGTGCTTTGAGACCGCGGGCGGCGTGGCGGGGGATTTTTCCGCCATGTCAAAACTGCTCTATGAGGCGCTCTCTTTTTCGCTCCCTTATGAGGCGATGAACGCAGAGGTGCCTGCGTCAAAACTAAAATACATTCATGACCTGGCATTTGAGATGGCGCCCGGCAGCGGCGTATCATATATGGACTTTAAAAGCGCGCAGGAGGCGGAAAAAATCACGGCAAAAGAGATAAAAGCAGGTTATCCCTTTTTCAGGGCCGCGCTGACCAAACTTATAGAAAAAGTAAGAAGCAGAAACAACTTTGATGAAAAGCAGCCGTATTTGGAGGCGCTTAGAACTCTTGCCTCGCGGGTGCACTCGGGCAGCCTGCCGCTTGAGAGCAATGACTCGGAGCGGCTGCTGGAGGCATACAGGTCGTTATATGACATGTCAGCCACCCGCAATTACCACTACTCCTCGCTCGCGTATCTGTGCGGGATGTACGCGCGGGGCGATGTGGACACTTCGCCGGAGTGCCTGATGCTCTATAAAGAGGTTTACAGCACGATGCGCGATGACAAAAATGACGAGGTAAACGAGGAAAAGGTCATAAAGATAATAAGGTCGCTGAAACCGCTCACATACAAAAGGGGGAAAAAATGAAGATAACCGCATACAGGGAAGAAATAAAGGGAACGGACGTATCAGTTTACGCGAAATCAGAGGCACAGCTGAGTATCAGGGAAATTGCCGTGAAAAACATAACAGGCGGGCAGGTTTACGGGGAGGGGCATATATGTTACTGCTCGCACTCTGAAAGCGACATTGATGAGAATGAGCCGTTCAGGAGAAACAGTTACACGGAAACTACTGATTCAAGCACGCTTATTCCGCTGCGAGGCGTAAAAAAGGCAAAGTCAGTAACCGGCATCATAGGGTATACAGACGAGAGCGCGCTGGTTTCTTTTCTTAATACAAAAATTGATTTAACATTTAAGTGTGATTTTACATCAAAACTGCTGCAGGCAAACGAGTCCGGGCCGGGAGCCAGGAAACTGAAATACATAAGCGAGAGGCTCTACAAATACATCAGCAGGGATAACTCGCCGTTTTTTAACTTGGCTCAGAACGCGCAGGTGGAAAAAGACATCAGGGTCATGACAATATGCTCGGGAGGGAGCAATTACCTGATCAGGCGGGGGAGGATGCGCGCTTACCAGCGGTTATTCATCTGGGAAAAGACAGAAAAACACGGAGGCTACAAAATAGCAAGGCCGCAGTATATTTATCACGAGTCTGATTCGGGAAGGTATTCCAAAAAAGAATCAAAGATATGCTCTTATGCCGGGGGCGAGCTGAAGTTTTATAGGGAGATATCGGAAATCAGCGCCGGCCTCCTCGCGGACGCGGAGTCCAATGCGAGGTACTACGCCGCTTCATATGCTGACCTGATTCCTGATAACGGGCTATGTATTACGGCAGTACTGCGCGTACCGACACGCGCGGAGTTTAAGAGTTACAGGGAAAAGAACGGCAAGCCGGCAGCAGGGGGTGCTGTCATAAAAAGACTGCACATAGTAGAGCCATCCCTGAAAGCCGCGGTAGTAAAGCCCGGCACCCCTGTGATAGACGACATAGCGGTGTTTGAGCGCATCATGTCCGGGGTATCAAACGGGATATACCAGCCGGGCAACGCTGTGTACAGCATAACCGCGGACAAACTGGATGATAAAGAGCAGTTTTTGTTTCTGATGAAGGCGGCATAGCAATGGAAATCAAAAGCGGCGGTGAAATAGAGGAAATAACCTCAAAAATGACCCGCGCCACAGGCGACGCTTTTCTGATAGAGCTCGCGCTTAAGTTCAGGAAAAACGGTGTTATTCAGCTGGACAACACCGGCAGGGTGGCGACTGCCTGCATCGGTTCCGATGAGCCGGGCAGGCATGTGATGTATTTCGGGGAAAAGTTTGTAGAGCAGGAGCTGGAGGATGCAGACGACCTGTTTTTCGTGTACATGCATGAATGTTTCCACATGTTAAACGGCGACCTTCTCAGGCAGGGCAGCTGGATTCGCGGCGGCAATCTGAGAGCTGAGTACAACATACTTTTTGACATAAAAATAAACAGCGAGATAGTCAGAAACTATTTTGGCGCGGGTGCCTCTTTTTTGAAAAGGTTTTACGTACACGAGCCGCAGAGCGTCGTGGGGTTTATGTTATCGCCGCCGTTTACGGCTGAGGAACTGAAAAAAAGAAAACCTGCCCAGATACGCAGGCTGAGGCAGAGACTGGCGAAAGCCGCGGAAGAGTCGGTTTTTCTGGACCAGGAAATAATCACAGACAGAAAACTGTTTGCGGAGTTATGCGTATCTGCATGGTATGACAGGCGTTCCGCCGAGGATCTGGCAAAGACAATGCAAATGGCGGTCAAACTGCCGCAAAAACAGTGCTACAGGCTGCTCGGAGGGCACTTTGGCGGGCAGGGCAGGGGCGACAGCTATACCATAAATATTGAAAAGGAAAAAATATCAAAGGAAAACATGGCGATAATAGAAGCAGTCAGGCGGGCTGCGGAGGGCGAGGGGAGCGCGCGTGTGGAGAGCAGTGTAATCGCGGCATCGCGGGGGGTGCTCCCGTCGTTTGGCAGGAGGGAGGCTCTCATGCTCGCGGGCGGGTGTTACCCGTTTTTTTTCAGGAACGAACTGGAGCAGATAACAGCGGCAGAGAGGGAGATCAGCCTCTATGTTGACGTCTCAGGTTCGCTTGGCCCGGATATTTCTTTCATTTACGGCCTGCTCGCTGCAATCAAAACCAGGCTCGGCAGGGTGATATATCTTTTTTCAACAAAAGTAGATGAGATCACCATACCCGAGTTTTTAAGCGGGAAAGTAAAAACAGATTACGGGACAAATTTTAACGCGGTTTTCAGCCATGCCCTCGGCCGCGGGGTACGCAGAATGATCATGATAACAGACGGTTATGGAGGCGTTAAAGCAGGCATGAGGGAGGATTTAAAGAAATCAGGAACCGAACTTTACATATTATTTACAGGTTATGCGCAGCATTCAGCGGTTCAGCAGCTTAAAAACATGGCAAAAGCGTGGTGGGTGGTGGAGAGGTGAGGAAGCTGAAAGCTGAAAGTTTAAAGCGCGGAAGTGAAAGACACCCCTCACCCGGCCTCTCCCCTGAAAGGGGCGAGGGGAATATATGGAAGTTCTTGCAGTGTGTATTTGTATTATCGATCTTTAAAAAACAAATGCATAAGACACACCCCTCACCCGGCCTCTCCCCTGAAAGGGGCGAGGAGTATAAAGTACTTTTACGGACGGGGAGATAAATGGTAAAATTAAATGAAAACTAAAATCGAGAGGGAGGACAGATGAAGATCACACCTTACGGAGGCGCGGGAACTATCGGCGGCAATAAATTTCTAATTGAGGCAGGAGGGGCGAGGATTTTTCTGGATTTTGGGGAGCCTTTTGACAGGGGCGAGCCTTATTACACCGGTATGGAATTTATGAAACCGCGAAAACAGCTCGGCCTGAAAGACTACTTTGAATTCTCCATGGTGCCGGAGATACCGGGCCTTTATTCGCAAAAGGCGCTCAGCCACACTTCTTACCCTTACAGCGCGCCTGGCTTTGACGCTGTTTTGATATCGCACATACACACCGACCACCACGGCGACATAGAGTGGCTCGACCCTGAGATACCTGTATATATGGGACACGGAGCGAAAAAACTAAATGATATTTATAACACCTGCTATCCTTATAATTTCAGGCGCCATGACAACGGCAATGTAAAAGAATTCGCAACAGGGGATAAGATTGTTATAAAAGGCCTTGAGATAACTCCCGTGCACGTTGATCACTCCACGCCTGCTGCATACGGGTTTGTCATACGCTCGGACGAGGGCGTGCTTGCTTATACCGGCGACTTCCGCCTGCACGGTTTCAGGCCTGAGATGACCCGTGATTTCATGCGCGAGGCAAAGGGTGCGAAAATCCTGATGTGCGAGGGAACCAGGGTAAAACCTGCTGACAACAACGACCCGTTCAGGCAGGAGATAACCGAGAAACAGGTGGAGGAAAAGATGTATTCGCTGATAAAGGCGGAAGAGGGCCTCGTGCTTGCGGATTTCTCGGCGAAAAATATTGACCGCCTGCGCAGCCTCTACAACGCGTCAAAGCAGGCCGGCAGGGTGATGCTCGTAAACCCCCGTACCGCCTACATAATGCGCGAGGCGGGCGCACTGTTTGCAGGCACGCTGCCTGACCCTTTGAATGACTCTAATATCAAAGTCTTCAGAAAAAATTCTGATTATGACAAAACAAAAGAAGCTGCCTGGGAAAAACCGCTTCTTGAAAACAGCGTTGATTATGAATGGGTGCGTGAAAATCAGGGCAGCGCGGCCATGATGATAACAGACACAGAACTTCAGCAGCTCATAGACATAAAACCGAAAAAGGGTACCTTTATCTACTCTATGTCAGAGCACTATATAGAGGGTGAGGATAACGAGGAAAAGCGCGTGGCTCTCGGCGCGTGGCTCTCGCATTTCAACATCAGGTTTGAACAGGCGCACTGCTCGGGGCACGCCTCTGAAGCGGCGGTCAGGGAGATGATAGATACGGCAGCACCGGCTGCTGTCGCTCCCATGCATACTGAAAACCCTGAAAGCTTTGGCTCGATGCACGGTTCAATAATAATGCTCAAAAAAGGGGAAACGTATGAGGGATAAGGCAGACGGGGTGAAAAGGGCAATAGTTGACCCGGATATTTTCCGGTTCCTGGCGCTATCAGGCAGGGGGCCGCTTGTCAGGCTTGCCTGTTTTGACGCTCAGGCGGCAGTAAACGCATTTGCCTGCAGTTACAGGCACGACTGCGAGAGGGAAAGTGTTTCTCTCGTAAGCGAAATGCTTACCCGCGGATACGCGAAAGAGCTTATGCTGCTATACACCATAGCGGCCGACAGGAACTATTCTCTTGCCGAGGGCAGGCGTGAGGCTCTGAAAATACTCAGGATGGAAAATGCCAAGCCGTATAAAAGGATGCTTAAAAGAAAGAAAAAACTTAATTTTATGGAAACGGAACTCAAAGCCGCGCTTGACTCCGGCGATTCGCTGAGGGCGCTCAAACTCTCGCGCTGCGCCATGAGGGGGTTCAGGCGCGACGTGATAAGAGTGGGCCGCATGAAGCTCATGAAAGCCTCCGCGCAGTCCCCGCTCTGGGCTCTGTACTGCGCAGGGGGTATTATGTGGTATTGCATTGAAAAAGGATTGACGGGCATATACCGTGACGTAAGGGATATGCTGTTTCCAAAGGGCGCTTTAAAACGCAGGTTTATGGAGGGTCTTGATTTGGAGAGGGATTTCTGAAATGGCAAAATACAAACTTGGTTTCATTGGTGAAGAGTGCAGAAAAGCAATAAGCGAAGGCGATGAAAAAACAGCCTTGTCGCTGATACGCGCCGCAGACCCTGCGGCAAATGATTTGAAAGCGCTGCTTGCCTCTGCGGCTGCAAACGGCATGTACAGGGCCTCAAAAACCCTGCTAAAGGCCGGTGCTGACGCAAATTACTGCGACGAAAGCATTGATATATACTACAGCGGTGTTATGGCCTCATGGATGGGGCAAAACCGTAAGATTGCATCGCTGCTGGCACAGTACGGGCTTGACCCTACAGGTACATCTTTTGACAAGGTGCTTGATATATGCGTGAGCGATATCGCCGGCATAGTGCCGTATTACGCCAAAAAGTACGAATCTCTGACAGGGACCGAGTACAGGCTGTGGAACAGGGCGCTAAGAAGCGGAAGCAAGGCGCGTAAAGACGCTGAAGCACTATCCATGCTTGTTACCGGCTATGATGCAAAAGCCGCAGCTGTCTGCATTGATTTTATGTCAGCTGCCGCGCGCGGGGCGCCTGAGCAGCTTTGCGGGGCAGCTTCTGCCGGAGAGCCGCACTGCCGCCGGCTTTTTACATCAGCCGCTGCCGTGGCGGTAAAGAGGGGTAATAACAGCTGCCTTGAGGCGCTGTTAAAATTGGGACTGGACGAGGGCGCGTTCATACGGCCGGCAAAGACAGGGCTTCTTGATCTAAGCGTTAGAACAGGAAATATAGCGGCGTATGACATTCTCAGGCAATGCGGCTCTATCCCTTATGACAGGGATTATTATTCAGGCGAAATGCATATCGGCGGCATAAGCAGGGTAAAAAAAACCATACTGAAAAAGTACATAAGTGATTTCAAAGAGATATTAAACCCGCCTGAGCTTTCGTTTGTGATTTACGGGATGGGGATGCTCAGGTTTGCTGATAAAGAAGGGCTGTTTACAAAAAAAGACAGCTACGGACACAACGCGGCATGCGCTGCTGCCAAAGCGTATTCATTAAGGGAGAGCATGCTTTTTGAAAGAAAAAAAGAGCTGGATTTTTTCAGGGCAAAGGCAGGAAAGCTCTGCGCGGAATGCGCGGCTAAAAAGGATAAAGAGATTAAAATCAAACAGATAACAGAGGAGGAATAAAAATGGAAAAAATCACACCAAAAGAATTCAAGGAAATAATAAGGGGTTTAAACACCTTTGACAACCCGCCGGCTGTCATGATATTCGGCGAGCCGGGAATAGGCAAGTCCTACGCTGCAAAGGAAATAGCAGAGGAACTGGGAAGGCGCTACATGCCGCTTTCGCTGGGCAGGCTGGAAGCCTACGATATCAAAGGCATGCCTGACTTAAGCGCTGAGTTCATGAAATGGAAGCCGCCGGCGCTGTGGAGGGAAATAATCGAAAACGACGGCAATGTCCTGCTGCACTTTGACGAGTTTACCCTCGCTGATGAGGCTGTGCAGGGCGCGGTGCTCGACATCATACAGATGAAAAAAATAGACGACATACACCTGCCTGAGAAAACCATGATTACGGTCTCAGGCAACATGGGGGGCGACGACGGCACGTTTGCAAAGGTGATAACCTCGGCGCTGACAGGCGGCAGGGCGCTGGTCTTCAGGATGAAAAAGCCCTCTGTAAAAGAGTGGATAGAGTACCAGAAGCCGTGCTCTGTGCTGGAAAAGTTCCTTTCCGTAAACCCGATACACCTCTACCGCGGGCCAAACGCGGCAGAGCCTTTTTCACCGTGGTCGTGCCCGCGTTCCTGGTCGCTCTTTGATTCAGTAATAAAGAAGCTTGAACTTGAGAAAAAGGAAAAAAAGACCGAGCTCATAAGATACGCCAAGTCAATGCTCTCTGAAGAGAGCGTAACAGTGTTCATGGACTACATAGACAACACAATCATAGAAGCGGTGAAGGTGTTAGACGGTGATGAAGCGTCATTGATAAAATTCCTTGAGGCAGACAGCTTCCGCCAGGCTGCGCTGGTAAAGGAAGTGGCGAGGATGGATATGAAGGAAAGGAATAAGAGGGAAAAATTACAGTTCTTTACCGGCATTTTGGCCGAAAAAATAGGCTCAAATGAGCTGCTGGCCCTTTTTGCCGAGGAACTGGTAAAAACCGACCCCCAGACGCTGGTGCAGCTAAAAGTCAAAGGCATAGCAATGGATAAATGGGCGGATAAGCTGGCGTACGATCTTTAAAGACTGGTGCTGGTGGGACTGGTGCTGGTGGGACTGGTGCTGGTGGGACTGGTGCTGGTGGGACTGGTGCT
>CAYGHG010000067.1:0-4002 GCA_964349515.1 uncultured Spirochaetia bacterium | reverse complement strand
GGAAGGACTAGTGCTGGAAGGACTAGTGCTGGAAGGACTAGTGCTGGTGGAACTAGTTCGGGTGGGACTGGTGCGGTTGAGACTGGTGTGATAAAACTACTGTTCTTACAAGTAGTATCAGCACTAGTATTACCAGAACAAGTAGTATCAGCACTAGTATTAAATGTGCTGGAATTATAAACTAAAATATGGAGGGGTTTATGGCCGGGTTTAAGAGATTTGAGGAAATAGAGTCGTGGAAAGAGGCAAGAGTACTTGTAGGTAAAATTTATAGCATTGACACACGTGATTATGGTTATAAAGATCAGATTCGCAGATCTGCGGTATCGGTGATGTCTAACATCGCGGAAGGATTTGGGCGTGAAGGAAAACCGGAATTCGCACAGTTTTTAACAATTGCTAAAGGGTCGCTGAATGAAGTCAAAAGCCTGCTTTATGTGGCTCTTGATTTAAAGTATATAAACAGGGAGTTGTTTGATGAGTTATACAGAAAAGCAGTATTTATAAGTTCGGCACTGACAGGATTGATTAAGTATTTAAGAAAGGCAGGGAAAAAGAACGGATAAGTGCGGGTGGGACGAGTGCTGGTGGGACTGGTGCTGGAAGGACTGGTGCGGATGGGACTGGTGCTGATGGGGCTGGTGCTGATGGGACTGGTGCTGATGGGACTGGTGCTGATGGGACTGGTGCTGATAAAACTAGTTTTCACACCAGTATTACCAGCACCATCAGTACCAGCACTAGTATTACCAGAACAAGTAGTATCAGCACTAGTACTTCCAGCACCCGTATTACCCGCACTTTTATCAAACTAAAGAAAAGGAGATTTATATGGATAAGCCGAGTGAACGGGAGGAAAAGCAAGACAGTGCTGAAGAACTCCTCCCCGTTGACTATCTTCTCATAAACTACAGGACCCGGCTTTTCGGGGTGATACTTGTGCTTCTTGAAAAAGCCGCGTCAGAGGCCATACCTACTGCCTGTGTGAGCGTGCGTGAGGGCAGGGGGCATATGCTCTACAACAAGACGTTTATGGAAGAACTGACCCACTCTGAGAGGTGCTTCGTCCTGATGCACGAGGCCTCTCATATCATCATGTCATCAATGTCGCGCGGCGTAGAGCGGCAAAAGGATTTCTGGAACATTGCCACAGACATCATAATCAACTCTCTTCTCATAAAAAATTTCAATATACAGCCCCCAAAAGACCTGCTCACCTACGAATCGCTTGAAAAGATGGGAGTAAAGCCGGCTGACGTTTTTATTGACATACGCATGGCCTCGGCAGACGAGATATACAAGGCGCTCATACAGGCGGTCAAATCCATAAGGCAGTTTGTGGCTGTTGAGAACGGCAGGGCAAAGCGCTACGCTGAGATAGAGACCAAGGGCGGCAAAAAGTATATATTCAGGATTTATGGCGAGGATTTTGACGAGGAGATGATGGACGGAGTCTTCAAAAACAGGATAAATGACATGTTAAAAGACGCGGCCGAACTCTACGGCACAGCCGCGGGAGAGTTTTTAAAGGCACTCGGGAAACTGACAAAAGTTTCTTTCCCGTTTGACATGGTATTGAAAAAAATATTTGAAAAAAGGGAGTATGATTTTTCCCGTTCAAACAGGCGCTTCAGGCCCGAGGGCTCGTTTTTTCCGAGAAGGAAAAACGAGGCATTCAAGGTTTATGCGGCTGTTGATGTTTCAGGCTCGTGTTATGACCACGCGGAGCGTTTCCTTTCATACATTACAGCATTGCCTGAGTTTGAGGAGGTAATATTTTTTGATACAGGTATTACCGGGGTCATGAAAAAAGGCGATCCGATGCCTACTGCATTGCGGGGTTTTGGAGGCACAGACATAAACCCTGTAATGAAAAGATGGGTTGATATTGAGCGCAGAGTAAGCGGCACCAAGCTGAACTTTGTAGCACTGACAGACGGCTGTGTAGCGCCCATAATAAAATACCCCAAAACAGAACCCCTGATACTAACAACAGGAGTGGATATACCCGGGTGCAGGAATATTAGGATAAGGTAGATAATACCCGTTTACTGTTTACGGTTTACAGTTTACCGATAGAACACAACCTTTTACCGAGACTACAAGAGATGTTTACTGTTTACGGTTTTACTGTTTGCCGATAGAACACAACCTTTTCGAGACAACAAGAACCGTTTACCGATAAAGACAGATGGCAATGTCTGTTTTCTTATATTCGATGTTAAAAACCGTCAATTTTTGACTTGAATGTTTGATTTTAACTATTCTTCCGCCGGTAAAACCCTTATTTTACGAGATGAAATCTCTGGCACGTTTAGTGCTTATATTGATATGGTTTCACAGCAGTAAAAGGTAGACAGATTTTGTAGTCCCGATAAACAGTGAACAGCTCTTGTTCTTTAAGTGAGTAGTTCTTGTTGCCACGGTAAACAGTAAACAGTAAAACAGTCTTTATTGTCCCGGTAAACGGTGAACGGTAAACAGTAAACAGGTCTTAAAAAAAAAGGAGGCCCTTCCCATGGATGAAAAAAATGAAAAGACAGGGATTGGCAAGGCAGCAGACCTCGGGGTTGAAGAATTAGTAATTAATAAGGGAATAGGTTTTTTATCCGGCTTTGCGGTTATAGTATTTATGGTGATTGCGTTAATATGCCTTGAGATGTCTTTGTCTATGGGTAATATATTTTACGTTATTGCTTTTATTGCGTTTTTTATCATGTTAAGTATTGCGATGTTTTTTCGCAATACTCAGTCTTTAACATTAAAAATAATAGAAATTGTCTGCAGCATTATCTGTGTTATAGCCGGATTAACAGTTGTTTTTTGAAAATGTCTTTAAAAAATTGTAGAGGCGGGTTTAAAACCCGCCTGTTCTTGCAGTGTGTTTTTGTATTATTGTTCTTCGCTAATGACGAATACAAAAACACACCCCTCACCCGGCCTCTCCCCTAAAGGGGAGAGGAGGTTTTGAAGGACATACAACAGGAGGTTTTATGGCTTTACAAACGCAAAACCCGACATTTTTAGGCAGAGAATTTGCTGCTGCCTTTAAAAAAAATGACTTTGAAACCGCCATCCGGCTTGCAGCTGCCGGTGCGGATATCTACGGCAGTATTTTTCCCGAGGGGGATGCCCTGGATTTTGTGCTCTCGATAGGAGGTACTGTTCATATTCATTTCCTGACAGGCGCTATAGGTTACGACGTAAACCGCAGGGACGCCGCAGGCGTAACGCCGCTTTTCAAAACCATACTCAGGGGAAACTATGATCAGTTTCTGGCTGTCCTGCGTGCCAAAGCCGACGTAAACGCTGTAGTGGAGTCTCCCAAACTGCCTTTTGGCGCAGGCTGGCTTAAACACAATTACGGCAATATGACACCGCTGATGCTGGCGTGTTATCTGGGGGATAAAAAGAGAATTAAAAAACTGCTTGCGAAAAAAGCAGACCCGAATAGCCGCGATGCGGAGGGCTACACGCCGCTCATGTACCTGGGCATGAGAAAAATGGCGTGCCAAAGGGTTCTGTTGGACATGAATATTTATATTGATGAGGCAGGGGATGTGGTTTTTCCGGGCGTGGAAGATAATGAAGGCATGATGGAGGAGGATGCAGTGTCAATAGCAGAACTGCTGATATCAAAGGGCGCGGATCCGAGCCTCCAAAACAAGTCAGGCAAAACAGCCGCAAACCTCACCCCGAGCCTGGTCTTAAAAAAGTTCTTAAAAAAGTCGTATGAAAAATAGTTTGTTTTTTTATACGTAGAGACGGGCCTCCGCGCCCGTCTGTTCTTGTCGTATGTTATTGTTTTCCCGTTCTTTAAAAGGTCTTCGATAAAACCGTAAAGGCGGGTTTCACGAAGTCCTCGCAGCAAAGCGTAGAGGAAACCCGCCTGCTCTTGTTTTTTTGTTCTTTGTAAACGGCAAATACAAAAACACACCCCTCACCCGGCCTCTCCCCGAGGGGGCGAGGAGGTATTTTGCGATCGTAAAGGCGGGTTTCAAA
>CAYGHG010000066.1:0-14230 GCA_964349515.1 uncultured Spirochaetia bacterium | reverse complement strand
GCTGGAGTACAAAATATCAATACGTTTGAATTTTGTCAAGTTGCGGATGTTAAATAATCTATAATGCGAAACATCGACGTAATTGTATCCGCTTAAATCCAAATGTCCGGTTGTAACTAATTGTTGTGAAACTGTCGCAACAATCTGTAGATGAATATTGAAAAATTATTTTGAAGAATGATTGAACTTATCATGTTTTATTAAAGGCCGGGGGGATTGAGGGGGTATTTCTGGAGGGGTCAATGACCCGCCCGGCCTGAATTACAAAATAACAGGAAGCGCGCGTAAAGGCAAGCTATAAGCTATGAGATATAAGCTATAAGGGAAAAAAGGAATAAAGCGGGAGGAATGCAGTTTTAAAGGGGTCAAATTCGAGGCCTTAATGAGAAAAAGCTGTATTGACTCTTTAAGACATATTGGTTGTATTTAGTATTGGCTATTTTATACCAATGTGTTGGACAAAGCCGCGGTCACAAACAAGACCACTTCACCCTTCTATTGACAAACCACCAGTTTTAGTATATATTTTAACTGTAAATGATAAAATTAATGAATTCTATTACTTAAGAGGTTAAAAATGGATAAAAATGAGATAATACGAATTCTAAAGGACTGGAATTTCTGGGACAGAGAACAAAATACCGGTTTTGAGAGGGATAAATATACTTCCAGGCTGCGGGAAATAATGTCAACCGGACACATAGCAGTGGTCACAGGCCCACGCAGGGCAGGTAAGTCATATATTATGAGGCAGACCGCGAAAAAACTTATAAGCGGCGGTAAAAATCCAAAAGATATATTAATAGTAAATCTGGAGGATCCCAGATTTACTATTTCCGGGACAGAGCTGCTCGAAGCTGTTTTCAAAGCCTATATAGAAAGAATATCAGAAGGAGCAAAGCCCGTTTTATTCCTTGACGAGATACAGGAAGTTGATGGGTTTGAAAAATGGGTGCTTATGATGCATGAACTTTCAAAAGCCTCAATTGTGATATCAGGTTCAAACGCAAAACTGCTCAGCCGTGAACTCGGGACACTGCTGACAGGCCGCCATATTGACATGACGGTTTTTCCCCTTTCTTTTGAGGAATATCTCGGATTTAAAGGCATAGGGGAGGAAAAAATGGATTCTGAACGGGAACTAAAAACTGACGGCCTGCTTGTGAAATATCTTGAGGAGGGGGCTTTTCCTGAAGTTGTTTTATCGGAAAAAAAGAAAGAGATACTGCTTGCCTACTATGATGACGTAGTCAATAAAGACATACTCAGAAGGTACGGTATAAGGAAAGCGCAGGACCTAAAGGCCGCGGCAAAATTTTTGTTTTCAAATATAGCGGCGCAGTATACATATAATTCTCTGTCACGCGCGCTGGGTATGTCTGTTACTTCCGCTAAAAACTACCCGGCCTATATGGAACAGGCTTATCTGCTTTTTTCTCTGAAGCGTTTTTCGTGGAAAATTAAAGAGCAGGAGAAGAGCCCGAGAAAAACTTACGCTATAGATACGGGGCTTTGCAATGCCGCGGGATTCAGGTTTTCGGACAATTACGGCAGGCTCGCTGAAAATGCCGTTTTTATATCTCTGAAAAAAAGACAGTCATCTTTCCCGGATGAAGAAATATATTACTGGAAAGACGACCTGCACAGGGAGGCTGATTTTGTGATAAAGAAAGAGAGCGCCATAAGCAGGATAATACAGGTCTGCTGGGACATGAATGACGAAAAGACCAAAAAAAGAGAGCTAAAAGGCCTTACTCTGGCAATGGAAAGGCTTAGCTGTGAAAACGGGGAAATAATTACTGAAAATCTGCGCGATGAAATTGAGGCAGAAGGTAGAAAAATCAGGATTACGCCTTTGAAGGACTTTTTGCTTTCGGAAAATTAAGGGTAAAGGCGTGGTACGGCACGGTGGCCGTACCCTACGGGGGTATTATAAAACAGGGCAAATACCCCTCACCCCCGCGCTTCGCGAGAAAATAGAGAATAGACAGACAAAGGAATGGGACAAAAGATTAAAGGCAAATCCCCCCTGCCCCCCTTTCCGGAGCAAAGGGGGTTAGGAAAAGAAAAAACTTGGAACAAAAAAATACTAATACTGTCACATAAACCATGAGGGAACAGGTGCCATGGAAATAGAATTAGAGACTGTAAAAAAGGCGCAATCAGGCGACAGACGGGCTTTTGACAGAATAATAAGCTGTTACAGCAAGATGGTAACCGTTCTTTGTAAACGTTACATGCGCAATGACGAGGATGCTCTTGAGATGGCTCAGGAGGCTTTTTGCTCGGCTTACAGTGCGATAGCCCGGTTTGAGTGTAAGTCAAAGTTTTCCACCTGGCTTTACAGGATAGCGGTAAACCAGTGCATAAACAGGCTGGATACCTTAAAGCGCAGGAAATACTTTGATACGGACTCCATGCACGCGGACGAGGAAACAGGCGCTCCGGGGTTTGATGTGGCTGATACACGGCAGGATGCTCTTGAAAAGCTTGAGTCAAAAGAGACGCGGGAAATGATAATGGAAATGCTCGCCGGGTTTGATGAACCGGAGCGCAGCGCAGTTATTCTCAGGGACATTCAGGGATACGAGTACGAGGAAATAAGCGAAATCCTGAAAATCCCTATGGGGAGCGTAAAATCAAAGCTCTCAAGGGCGCGGGAGAAGCTGGCGCTGAAACTGAAAAACAGGCTGGGTGAAAAAAATGAACTGCCAAAACTTCACAAAATTAACAGATGAATTCATAGAGACGGGCGTTTTAAACGCAGAGGCTGAAAAACATGCCTCGGAGTGTAAGGAATGCGGACTTGAGCTTGAAGCATTAAAAGAGCTGCGCGCCGCTCTGAAAACGGAAGATGCCGTTAAAATACCCCGCAACTTCAACGCAAAGGTCTGGGAAAAAATAGGCGAACCTGCGCCTTCGCTGTTACCTTCTTTCTTTTCACCCGGTTTATTCATGAAAACAGCTGCTGCGGCGCTTATAGTCATGGCAGGCGTGGTTTTTGTTATGAATCCGGGAACTGAAAAAATTCAGACGGCAGTAAAAACAGATGAAGGGCAGATAAATACCGCGAAAGCAGATGAAAAACAGATAAAAACAGAAAAGAAAGATGTGCAGATAATGACGGCAAAGACAGATGAGAAGATGACGGCAGAAGTGCGGATAAAGACAGATGAGAAGATTAAGACAGAAAAGACAGAAACTGCGGATAAGACAGTTTTGGCGGTTACGGGCGGCAATACCTCATCCGGAGGGGTTAAGCTTATGGAGATTAAACCCGCGCGGGTAATAACTGAAACAGCATCTGAAAATTCAGTTTCGTCCGCCTCCTCTGAAAAGAGTTTAAGGCAGGACGGCATGCGCGAACCTTTGGAAATACGCAACAACGTAATAAAGCCTTTAACAGGGGAGCGGTTCAGTGTAAAATACCTTGTCAGTGAAACTGCGGATGTTAAAATAATAATCTACGATATAAAGGGAGTGCCTGTTAAAGTGCTGGCAAGCGCAGGGCAGTCAGCCGGAGTTTATGAGGTTTTTTGGAACGGGACAGACGAGTCGGGCAGGTTTGTGGGTGACGGCACTTACATCGCATACATAAAAACCGGGTTAACGGAGAGAAAGGTAAAAATAGCTGTAGTTAAATAGGCGGCCGCCTGCAGGGGATTATAAAGCCGCCAAGACAACGGTGAGGGATGAAAAAAGGGTATCTTGCTTTTTTTTGTATTTTTGCTTTTACGGTTAAACTGTATTCCGCGGGCGGCGTAGGCGCTGATTTTCTGCGCGTTGACCCGTCGGCCAAGACATCCGCCATGAGCGGCGCTTACGCAGGCTGCGCTTCTGATATTAATTCCATACACTACAACCCCGCAGGCCTGATAAATATCAAAGGCACCACGGTTACCCTTTCCCATTTTGCCAATTTTTCCGACACAAACTATGAGCACTTAGGCGCAGCGATGAAGTTCGGCCCGGGAATGGCCGCAGCATCTCTCCTTGTCAACTATACATTTGATTTTCCCGAGTACAACGAGTGGGGCCAGGTGGTGGGCAATGTGGACGCCTATGACGCGGTGCTGGGAATTTCGTATGCCTATCCGCTGACAGAACTTATAACAGCAGGCGCCACTGCAAAGGTTTTTTACAGCACTCTCGCGGGCTATGATAAAAAAGGTTTTGCCTTTGACGCGGGTGCGCTAATCAGGCTCGGCAGCTCGCCTGACACTTTTGGAGGGGTTTCCATACAAAATATCGGGGTGCAGGAGGCATATATAGAAGTGCCCGACCCCCTGCCCATGAACATAAAGGTGGGTTTAAGCACCTCTTTTAAAGCCGCTGATTTTGTCGGTATGCTTTTGTGCATTGACGTAAACAGGCTGATTACAAAAGACGAACTTCCCACCCTGGACATGGGGGCTGAGGCTGTATTTTACGACGTTTTCTCGGTCAGGGCGGGCTACGGCCTGCGCCATGATACGGGCAATCTGGCCGTCGGCGTGGGTATTAATATGGAAAGAGTCAGGTTTTCTTACGCTTTTCAGCCCTTTGACATGCTCGGAGACTGCCACAGGATAAGCCTGGAGCTGGATATAATAGAGACGAAGGAAAAAAGTGGAACACAAAAGTGACAGATTCTGTCACATAGACGTGAGGGTAATTCATTTAAGGAGAAAAATATGAAAACAATTAAACTGATTCCGGCTGTGATTGTATTTTTGTTATGTGCGGGGTATTTGTCCGCCACGCCCACTTTTACACCTACGGTTACTGCAACCATGATTCCTGCCAACTGCCTCATAGACGACTGTGATGACGGCAACAGCCTTAACGCCCGTTTCGGGTACTGGTACTCATACGATGATTCGGAATTTGGCGGGAGTTCTACGGTATGGCCCGGGCCTTCTGATGATTTTGTGATGAGTGCTCCCGGTGCCGGCGGCATGGGTATGGCCGCCCGTATCACGGGGTATGTGACAACAGTTTTTCAGTACGGCTATGCAGGCATGGGGGCGGATGTTTTTCCCATGAAAAACCCGGTTGATTTTACCGCCTGCTCAGGAGTGCAGTTTATGGTAAAAGGGGACGGAAAACAATACAGCGTCGGTCTCATGACAGACTTTGCCGGAATGGATGGGAATACCGGTAATTATTACAAGTATACTTTTACCCCGCCTACAGATTGGACAAAGGTAACAATTCTTTTTTCAAGTTTTACACAGGAAATGGGATGGGGCACAATGTATGCGAGGAGCACGGCTCTTTCACGGGTAAAAGCTATTGTTTTCAAAACATTTGGCCAGCCCCACGCTTCTTTTGACCTTCAGATTGATGATTTGGAGATCCTTGACTGCACATCGTGCGGGGTTCCGCAGCCGACCCATACGCCTGCCCCGGCAGGTTCCCCGACTTTTACAAGGACAATAACCCCGCCTCTTACAGTCTCTGCGACAGCAACTTCCACAAGGACTGCGACAAGGACAGTCACGCCTACGGTCACGATACCGATGGGAACATCCACATTTACCCGCACGGTTACGCCGACACATACTTTTGGTTACGAGTTGTATTCGCCTTGCTGGGCTGATGTGGACGGATCCGGATTTGAATCGGTTGTTCTGCCGGTATTGGGTTTTAATAAGATTAAAGTCAGAGCAGACAGTACGGGAAGAGCAGGTGTTATATATCATTTGAGTGAAGGAATGATTTTTTTAAGATCTAATGGCTCGGAATTTGTTGACGCTGACGGATTTGGAACCGAGTCGGCGCCGATAAAAGGGGCAATAAGCGGGGCCGACTATGATCTTGTTTTTGATAGTTCTGACAGGGCTTGTATTGCAGGATTTTCAGGCTATGAAAGCAATCTGGAACCTTTTTTTATACGCTATATCCCCGGAACCGGATGGGTTAATGCCGCAGGTTCTCCGACGGGATTAACCATTGCTGTTCAGACATCGCCGGCTATTGTTTGGAAAATAAGCTTACAAACAGACAGCATGAATAACCCGCACATGGCGTGGAGTGAAACAGACTCTGCGGGTAACACCCGCCTGGGCTATATAAAATGGAAAGGTTCAGAGTGGGTTGATGCTGATGGTGAAGGGCTTGAATCAATGTTTGTAGCTGATAGCTCGGGCGCGCTCCACGCGTACTTGCTGCTTGATTCGGCAGACAGGCCTCATCTGGCCTGGAGCGGCTATTTGGGAGGTGTTTCGGCCATTCAGTATTTATACCACAACGGTTCAGAGTGGGTTGACGCTGACGGAACAGGTACAGAGTCTGTAAAAATAAGCGTTGACGGCAATTATTGTGAGTTACAGGGAGTTGCCATGGGGGCTGATGATGTGCCGCATATCCTATACGAGCAGGGGCAGAACCTTATTCATTTAAAGAAAACAGGCACGGTTTTTACCGACGCAGACGGGACAGGGCGTGAGTCGGAAATTATAAGCAGCGGCTTTCTTACTGACGGAGCTTCACTGGCTGTTCATGACAATATGCCTTATGTCGCTTTTGGAGATTATTCATCCGGATATGCCGACATACATTTTATGAAATATACAGGTTTGGGATGGGCTGATGTTGACGGTATCGGACTGGAATCGATAAACGTGACAAATAATACGAGTATTTCCACAAAGCCAAACATAGATGTGAGCAGCGAAGGAAGGATTCACCTCGCATATACAAATTCAGGAGATATGGGCGGGAATGCGCGGTATCTGATGTCAGTCTGCGGGCTTTCTGGTACACCTGTGCCGACAGCAATCCCTACGGCAACGCATACCGCCACCCGTACTATGACGCCATGCTGTGATATCAGCCCTACTTTTACACGCACAATCACCCCGAGTGTTACCGCGACTATTACCCCTACGCCTTTTGGATTTACGGATGGCAGGATTGTAGTCGAGGTTGGCGGCGACAACGGCGCGAGGGATACTTACATTGATTCATCGGGCAGGCTGATAACCGCTACGCTTGAGTGGGACGACGGCTGTACCTGCTATGTCATAGTGCTTTACTGCCACCTGCCTGACGGCACGCTTGACACCTCTTTTGGCTCAGGCGGGCGTCTTGTCTGCCCGGGGCCGGTGATTTCCACGCAGTTTGAGGTAAATATTACAATTCGCTGCGACGCTTCAGGGAACATCATAGTGGCAGGTACTACAGACTCCTGCGGCGGCACGTGCTCGGATGTGATTATTTACAGGTTCACCTCAACGGGCGCTCCTGACAACACATTTGGCGGCGGCCAGTGCTGGAGGACTTATGACAATTTAGCCGGCGGAAACGGCAATGATATACTGACGTCAATGGAAATAGATGAGTCCGGAAGGATAGTATGCACAGGCCGTTCGTGGAACGGTACAGACTATGACATGTTTGTGCTGCGCTGCAACGCCGACGGAACGCGCGACACTTCGTTTGGTACAAACGGATGCAGGACGGTTCATAACGAGGGCGGAGGAAACGGTTATGATAGCGGGACGAAGACTGTCTGTCACGGCGGGAAAGTATATGTAATAGGCGAGAGCGATTCAGATGACCCCGGCTGTACGGGAACCTGCAGGGTGATGTGCGTGTGGAGGTTCAATGAAGACGGCACAGCGGACACAACATTCGGGACAGGCGGCTGCGTGAAGTACATTAATACCGCTTCAGGGCATAAAAATTGTACGGCAAAAGAGATAATAATAACAACGGGCGGAAAAATAGCGGTCACGGGATATGTTACAGACGGGATCGACTGCCTGATAACCTGTAAAACAATGATAACCATGATGCTCAATACAGACGGAACTTTTGATACCGGGTTTGGCAGCGGCGGCATTATTACGGGAACGACAGGGACCGAAGGCACCTGCCTTGTTGAGTTTGAAAACAAACTGTACGTGGGAATGAATAAATATTTCAGCGCTGAGCGCGACTGCGCTGTCAGGCGCTACAACATGGACGGCACACTTGACGCTTCTTTCAACGGCACCGGTGAGTGGTCATACAACGGCGGTTATGATGACGAGTGCAGGGTTTTAAGGGTAAGCGCCTGTAATCTGTATCTCTCGGGAAGCTCATACAAGCCCGCCACAGGCTACGATGCGGTAATATGGGAAATTAAGGATATCTGCGGCCCTGTTGCCACGCCCACCCCTACTCCCACCCCTGACGACTTTACAGACGGCAGGATAGACATACAGAATCCCGGCAATAACGGGGCAAAGGATACCTGCATTGACTCTGAGGGCAGGATAATATCAGTCATGCTTGAATGGAATGACGGCTGCAGCTGTTATGTGATTGTGCTTTACCGGTTCCTTGCCGGCGGCGCACTTGACACCTCTTTCGGCACAGGCGGACGGCTTGTCTGCCCTGGGCCGGTGATTTCCACGCAGTTTGAGATAAATATTACGGTCAAGTGCGACGCTTCCGGCAGGATAATAGTCGGAAGCACTACAGACTCCTGCGGCGGCACATGCTCGGACGTGATTATTTACAGGTTCACTTCAGAAGGAGCGCCTGATAACACATTCAACGCCGGCCAGTGCTGGAGGGTATATGACAATCTCGCGGGCGGAAACGGCAACGACATACTTACTTCGCTTGAGATAGACGAAAACGGAAAGCTGGTATGCACGGGCCGCTCGTGGAACGGAACCGACTATGATATGTTTGTGTTACGCTGCAATGCCGACGGCACGCGCGACACTTCGTTTGGCGTGAACGGCTGTAAGACGGTAAATAACGCCGGAGGCGGAAACGGCTATGACTGCGGCAATAAGGTTCTCTGCCACGGAGGGAAGATATACGTTATAGGCGAGAGCGACTCAAATGACCCGGGCTGTACGGGCACCTGCAGGGTGATGTGCGTGTGGCGTTTTAACGCAGACGGCAGCGAGGACACAACATTCGGCACAGGCGGGTGCGTGAAGTACATCGACACCGCGGCAGAGCACAAACTCTGCAGCCCGCGTTCTATCGTGATAACTTCAGGCGGCTGGATTGTGGTGACAGGCTATGTGACGGCCGGGTTTGAGTGCAAAATAATATGCAAGAAGATGATAACAATAATGCTCAAAATGGACGGCACTTATGAAACATATTTTGGAACTAACGGCATACTTGTAGGGCCGAATGTTTCTGAAGGCGTATCAATAATAGAGGACGACGGAAAACTGGTGATAGGAATGAATACTTACAATAACGCGGAGCGCGACTGTATGGTCAGGCGTTACAATATCAACGGCACGCAGGACATGACCTTTAACGTGACAGGCGAGTGGCGCACAAATTACAGCTATGACGACGCGTGTACCTCTGTCCTGAAAATAAACGGCTGTAAACTGCTGGTGTCGGGAAGCATATACCGCCCCGCTACCGGCTATGACGCTGTGCTGTGGAAAATAGACGATACCTGCCCGCCGCAGACACCCACGCCGACACCTACATTGACATTGACGCGTACTGTAACTCCGACCGCGACCATGACAGTTACCCCGACATTTACAATCACTCTCACGCCGTTCTTTACCATGACTGCTACGCCTACAGCCACGGTCTGCAACGCGGGCATACCGCCTTCTTTTATCGTGGAGATGATATTTAACCCTGAGAACCTGAATTTTGACATATTTGAAGTGACAAGTTCCGTGCCTCTTGTTTCGGCGCCTTATATTACGGTTTATCCTCACGGAGGAAGCGATAACAAACCGCCTCAGACACTGCCCGCTTACCTCATACCGGGCGAGACGCAGAAGTACCGCGCGCTTTACCCCAAGACCACGGGCTTCGGCGACGTTGATACCGTAAGCGTGGAGGGAACAGACCTGTGCGGCATGCCGGGGAGCTACACGGGCAAATTTGAAAAGTCTGTAATATCCAAGCGCGACGTAGTGCCTTTCAGCAATGTTTTTAACCCTGACGATGGAGGAAGGGTAAGGTTCCTTTACAATGTTTACGGAGGAACTCCCGTAAAGATCAGGGTGTATTCAAGGACAGGAGCCCTGATTACAACCCTCTTTGACGGGGTGCAGACAGAGGCAAGGCAGTATGAGATTATCTGGGACGGCAAAAACTCCGAAGGCAAAACAGTGGCAAGCGGCACATACGTGGTGGTGTTTGAAACAGACCACTATACTGTGAAGGAAAAAACGGCAGTAACGAGATAATACGGAGGGTTGGTGAGGACGGCAGCATCGATAATGCGGATGCTTGGACGCTTAGAGGCTTGGTAAGGACGGCGGCATGGAAGCATCGTGAATACTATGAATACTCAAGGCGGGTCTTTGACCCGCCTTTGCTTTATAACAATGACAGACCCTCCTCTGCATAAATAACTGTCTTTTGTTTCTCGTAATGCCATGAAACCTGAAACAAAACAGGTTTTCCATTTTTAAGGCGATACTGTCAGGAATTGTGTGTAATTAAAAAATGATAATATATTGTAATTCAGCATCTCCCTCTGGGAGAGGGCAGGGTGAGGGCGTATTTAAAGCATAAAACTACACCCCCTCACCTAACCTCTCCCCCTTTAAAGGTGGAGAGGAAATCATATTACACACTAATATGAACAGTATTTCATCTGTCTTATCTGTAGTCATTCCAATAAAAATATACTATAATTACAATTTGCCCGTATATGTGCGGGACTAAATCTATGAAAGAAGGCATTTAATGGACCATATTACAATTAAAGGCGCGCGGGAACACAACCTGAAAAATATTGACATTACAATACCGCGTGACAAGCTTGTGGTAATAACAGGGGTGTCCGGCTCCGGCAAGTCATCTCTTGCTTTTGATACAATTTACGCGGAAGGGCAGCGCAGATACGTGGAATCGCTCTCGGCTTACGCGAGGCAGTTTTTGGGGCAGATGCAAAAGCCCGATGTTGATGTGATAGAGGGGCTGTCGCCGGCTATAGCAATAGAGCAAAAAAGCGCAGGCAGCAATCCGCGCTCCACGGTCGGCACCATTACCGAGATTTATGACTATTTCAGGCTCCTATACGCGCGCATAGGCGTGCCGCACTGCCCGCACTGCGGAAAACCAATCAGGTCACAGACCGTGCAGCAGATAGTGGATTCGATACTTGAGCTCGGTGAAAAGGCAAAAATTCAGGTGCTTGCGCCGGTTATACGCGGCCGCAAAGGGGAATATTCCAAAATGTTCGGACAGATGAAAAAAGAGGGTTTTCTCCGTGTGCGTGTTGACGGAGTGATAAAAAGCCTTGATGATAAAATACCCCTTGATAAGAACAAAAAACATACTGTGGAGGTCGTAGTTGACAGGCTGTCGCTTGATTCAAAGGAGATAAAGAGCAGGCTCACACAGTCTGCCGAGCTGGCGCTGAAACTCGGCGAAGGCGTGCTCGTAATCAATAACGCCGAGAGCGGCAAAGACACGCTCTACAGTGAAAAGCTCTCATGCCCTGACTGCAGTTTCTCGATGGAAAAACCCGAGCCGCGCATGTTCTCTTTTAACAGCCCCTTTGGCGCCTGCCCGGCATGCACTGGGCTCGGCACCAAGATAGACGTTGATGAAAAACTGGTCGTAAACGAGGAATTAAGCTTAAATGAAGGGGCGATAAAGCCGTGGTCAAACCAGGAGAGCTACTACTGGCACCTGCTCGCGGGGCTGAGCAAACACATGGAGTTTTCCCTCGGCGCGCCTTTTAAAAAACTTCCGGCACAGGTGAGAAAAGCCATATTGTACGGATTGAGCGACGACATTAAATTCCACTACAAAAGTTATATGAATGAGTACAAGCACAGCGGAGAGTTTGAAGGGGTGGTGCCTTTTCTGCGCCGAAGGTACATGGAAACTGATACCGAAAGAATCCGTGAGGAAATATTCGCGAAATATATGGTCGAGCGCGAGTGTGAAACCTGCAGGGGCAAAAGGCTGAAGCCTGAGGCGCTCGGCGTTAAAGTCAGCGGAAAGAATATAATAGAAGCCACTTCTTTTTCCATAGAAAAATCATTTGAGTTTTTTGACACGATGAAGCTTTCCAAAAAGGATGAAATGATTGCAAAGCAGATATTGAAAGAGATAAAGGGCAGGCTGACTTTTCTGATAAACGTAGGGCTCTCTTACCTTACCCTTGAAAGAAAGGCAGGCACTCTATCCGGCGGCGAGTTTCAAAGGATACATCTCGCAACCCAGATAGGAGTGGGGCTTGTAGGAGTGCTTTACATTCTTGACGAGCCGAGCATAGGGCTTCACCAGAGGGACAACCAGAAACTTCTCGATACGCTGAAAAAGCTGCGCGACCTTGGAAATACCGTGATAGTAGTCGAGCACGACGAGGAAACAATGCTAAACTCAGATTACCTGATAGACATGGGCCCCGGCCCGGGCGTGCACGGCGGTGAAGTCGTCTGCGCGGGCACGGTCAAAGAGGTGCTTGCGTGCAAAGAATCGGTTACCGCAAAATATCTTTTAAACAAGGGCAAGATACACATAAATAAAAACAGGCGCAAGCCTTCGGGGTTTTTGCAGATAAAAGGGGCAGTAACCAACAACCTTAAAAAAGTGGACGTCAACATACCGCTTGGATGTTTTGTGTCGGTTACCGGCGTGTCCGGTTCGGGCAAATCCTCCCTGATTGCAGAGACGCTGTACCCGGGCTTGATGTACGAGGTGTACAGGGGCTCTCTTAAGCCCTCTAATTATAATGAAATGAAAGGGTGGCAGCAGGTGGACAAGGTTATTGAAATAGACCAGTCCCCGATAGGACGGACTCCGCGCTCCAACCCTGCCACATATTCCGGGCTTTTTACCCACATCAGGGATTTATTTACAGCCACTAAAGAGTCAAAGATGCGGGGTTATCAGCCGGGAAGGTTCAGTTTCAATGTAAAGGGCGGGCGCTGCGAGGCATGCGGCGGTGACGGAATCATAAAAATTGAAATGCATTTTTTGCCTGATGTGTATGTCCCGTGCGAAGAGTGCGGCGGAAAAAGGTACAACAGGGAAACGCTTGAGGTATTGTACAAGGGGAAAAATATTTCCGAAGTGCTTGAAATGCGGGTGGAAGACGCGCTGAAATTTTTCGAAAACATACCAACTGCAAAGCGCATACTCGAAACCATAGATGAGGTGGGATTGGGCTACATGAAACTCGGGCAGTCCGCGCCGACACTCTCAGGCGGCGAGGCACAGAGGGTAAAGCTCGCCTCAGAACTCTGCAAACGCAGCACGGGAAAAACATTTTACATCCTTGACGAACCCACGACAGGCCTGCACTTCGCCGACATTGAGCGGCTGCTTACGGTGCTCAATAAACTGGTGGAAATGGGCAACACAGTTCTGGTAATAGAGCACAATCTGGATGTGGTAAAAAACGCAGACTGGATAATAGACCTCGGCCCGGAAGGCGGAGATAAAGGCGGCTACATAGTGGCGGAAGGAACGCCGGAGGATGTCATACAGGTGAAAAAGTCATATACAGGGGAGTATTTAAGGCAATATTTGGAGATAGATAGAAAAAAGTAAAATTCAATTTAAACACTGAAAACATCAGTAAAGTAGAAAATATTGAAAATTCAATATTGCGATAAAATCATAAATTTGACGAAAAGGCAAAGGAATTTCGTTAGACCTAACAAAAAACTTGACAAAACTTGCTTTGGCTGCTATATTATTGGTGAAGCTGGTGGCGAGAACCCCTAATCAGGGAAGAATGAGGGTGCCAAAATGAAAATTTCAATTGATGAGAGAAGACTGGCTCAAAGGTATTCTTTGATTACGGATTTTCTTTACAGGCTGATGCGCGGCAACGGAACTGATAACACCCTTTCTTCATATAAAATTACGAAAACCCTCAACGTATCCGAGCTTGGCCTTTGCGTTACTTTTAATGAGGATGTTGAAGAAGGGGACATACTTTTTGCAAAAATAGACATAGAGGGAAGGCTTGTCGAGTGTTTCTGTGAGGTTAAGTGGTCGGAATATGACATTGAAACCGGAACTTTTGTCGCAGGCCTCGAGTTTGATTATCTTTCTCCGGCAGATTCAATGGTAGTAATAAATTATTTTAAGAAGTTGATGGTTTTATAAGCTGATTCAGTCAGATAATATCAGGTAAGGGCGTCTTTAAAGCATAAAACTACGCCCCCTCATCTAACCCCTCCCGCTTTAAAGGTGGAGAGGAAATTATATTACACAATAATGTGAACAGTATCTTCAGTTATAAACTATTGACTAAAAGCCCAAAAACTATTAAAATACCTATAAT
>CAYGHG010000065.1:2291-14278 GCA_964349515.1 uncultured Spirochaetia bacterium | reverse complement strand
ATTTTAAAAATACTTTCTACACCGGCGAAATCTGGGATAACTTCTACTACAGCCCCAATATCCCCAGAATCATGAAGTATGATTTTGGTAAGAATGAGTGGATATCTATTTTTGACGGAAACTATATCCAGTGGTCCTGGGAGTTCGCTATGGCAGGGTACGGGGATTACCTGTATTATGCTTATGTACGAGCTATATACAATGGCTGTCCTGATAACGGTTTATATGTGAAAAAAATAAGGCAGTAGGCATAATGACAGATACAGTAAAGACGATTGTACAGTTCAAAGCTGAAAGAACGTGGTTCAAAAATAGGTTCTTTCCCTACGCTGCGCTGTAAAATAGACAAAGGCAGAGTAGAGAAACAAAAAGCAAAGATGTGTCTGTTGCTACCTCTTTGCCGCTTAAAAGTGTGTTGAAAAAGCGGCTATAAACTATACTAAAACAAATACACCTCACCCTAACCCTCTCCTGAAAGGAGAGGGGATATATGCGTTAAAACTGCGCTTGAAAGAAGTCTGTTTGCGTTTTATAATATCTTCAGTTTTTATACCAAATAACAGGGAGAAAATAAGATGGCTCTGAAAAAGAAAAGCGCAAAGAAATCCTCTAAAAAAGAAAAGCTCGTAATCGGAATTGACCTTGGCGGCACAAATGTTTTCAGCGTGCTGGTGACTGAAAAGGGTAAGATACTCGCGGAAAAACATTTTCCCACCATGGGCGCCAACGGCCCTGATTTTGTCATAAAGAATATTGCTGACAACGTAAAAGAGATGGTTGAATCTGCGGGTTACTCTCTTAAGCAGGTATGGCGTGCGGGGGTGGGGTCTCCCGGGCCTCTTGACAGCAAAAAAGGCATAATTATGGGCGCGGTAAACCTGCCCGGATGGACGCACGTGAAACTCAAAGACAAGCTTGAGAAGCTTCTCGGCGTGAAAGTCGGCGTTGACAATGACGCGAACTGCGCCGTGTATGGCGAAAAATGGCTCGGCGCCGCCAAAGGCGCGAAAAACGTGGTAGGACTCACCCTCGGGACAGGCGTGGGCGGCGGGCTGATAGTGGACGGCGTCATGGTGCGGGGAGCAAACTACAATGCCGCTGAGATAGGGCATATTTCCCTCGACCCGATGGGCCGCAAATGCAAGTGCGGCGCGTTGGGGTGCTTTGAGCAGTATGCGTCGGCAAGCGCGATAGCGGAATCAGCCAGGGAGCGCATCCGCAAAGGCGCGAAATCAATTGTTACGGAGATGGTAAAAGGAGACCTGAACAAAGTTACCTCAAAGACTGTCTTTGAAGCGATGGATTCAGGCGATAAAACCGCCAGGGAGACCTGGGAAGAATTCATAACATATCTTGCCGCGGGAACGGCAAACACCATGAACTTCATGAATCCCGAGGTGGTGGTCATAGCCGGAGGGGTGATAAATGCCGGTGACAAACTCTTTAAGCCTCTGCGTGAGGCGGTCAGAAAACAGACCTTTGAACTGATTTTTAACGCGGCAAAGATAGTGCCCGCGAAACTCGGGGAGAGGGCCGGCGCTCTCGGCGCTGCCGGGGTAGTTATTCTAGAAGGGGATTATTACGGGCTGTGAGTGATAAAAAGGGGCTGCTAAAACTTTTCGGCAGGAACCTTTTAAACGCGGCGCTTTTTCTCTCGCCGCTTGTATTTTGGCAGCCTTTTTTGGACGCCTTCGGCCCGGCGCAGGCTGCTGTTGTCAGGATTTTTATCCCTGCTGCTTTTCTGATGTTTTTTCTGATACATTACTATGATGGAAAAGTAACGCTGAATAAGAATCCGGCATTACTGCCGGCTGTGCTTTATCTGGCTGCCTGCCTCGTATCGGTTATTTTCTCAATAAATAAAATAATAAGCTTAAAGTATGTTTACGAGCTTGCCCTGGCCGCGGCGGGCGGGTATCTTGTTTTCCTTGTTTATAAAGGAAAGGACATTAACAGATTTCTTGCGGTTGTTCTGGCTTCGTTTTTCATATCCTCGCTCTACGGCCTGATGCAGGCGGGCGGCGCAGACCCTTTCCGCTGGTCAACGAATTTTGCGGGAAGGCCGATGGGCACGATCGGCAACCCAAACTTTTTCGCGGGGCAGATGCTGATCCCGTTTTTTATATCCCTTTTTCTCGCTCTTTATCAAAAACGCTTCAGGAAAATAAATATTTTGATTGCGCTCGCTGCGGCTGTAACACTTGCTTTTGCGAGAGTGGCAGGCTCTTACGTCGGTATCGCGGCGGGTATGGCGCTTACGGCGTGGTTTGTACTGGTAAAAGACGGGGCGCGTTTCGGCTTTAACCGTAAAAAGGCGCTTATCACCGCCGCCTCTGTTTTTGTTATTCTGGCGGCGGGTGCGGCTGTATCTTCGGAAAAAATCGCCTCTTTTGTGAAGCAAAAGGAGCATTCTTTAAAGCACAGGGTTATTATGTGGGAAGCCAGCCTGCTGATGGCAAAGGACGCGCCTGTGCTCGGAAAGGGGCAGGGAACTTACAGGCTGCACTACCCGCTTTATCAGGGGAAACTCCTGAATAACCCCGAGAATAAAGACTACGATTATGTGGTCACGTGGATGCCGCATCAGCAGTATCTGCTTATACTCGCAGAAACCGGCATCATAGGGCTTGGGTTGTTTATAATGTTGATCGTATTTTTTTACAGCAGCGTTGCCAAGGCGGTCAGGAACGGCTCTGAGCCCGGCGCGGTGAGGGGGATTGCAGCGGGGATGACAGCCCTGCTTGCGGCGGTATTTTTTAATACTTTTTATAACGTGCCCTCTACAACCTTTTATTTCTTTGCCTTTATTTTTATAATCCACGGGATTGCTTCGCCTCAGGGCGGCGCTTATACAGCCGGCAGAAAAACCGCATTGTTTGCCGTTGTGCTGGCCTTAGCCGCGCTTGTTTATTCGCTTTACGGCGACGCAAAGACGCTCCCGGCAAACGGCTACCTCAAAAAAGCCAATTCGCTCGCGGATAAAAACCTGCCCGGCCCTGCCGAAGAGTACTATGACAGGGTGCTTTACTTAAACCCTGTGGAACTCTGCCCTCAGACAGACGTGGCGCAGTTTTATTACGCCGCGGAATATCACAGAAAAAAAGGGAATTTGAAACGCGCTGAGGAACTCTACAGGCGGGATTTGACGGTCAATCCCTACTGCCCTGAGGTAAATAATATGCTTGGCGCGCTTCTCGGCCAGACAGGCAGGATTGAGGAAGCATTTGAAAAACTGGAACTCGCGGTTTATGTGGCGCCCCATTATGACGCGGCTTACATAAATCTTGCCACAGCATACGCCTCTACGGCCCGCTGGGAAAAGGCCGCTGAAACGCTTGAGCGTTATATACTGCAAAACGGTACGAGCCCTGAAATTGATACAATGCTTCAGGCCGCGAAGCGTGAGATAAAATGAAACACACCGCATGGGCAAAGGCTGTGTTTGCGGCTGTTTTTTTGTCTGTTTTTTATGTTTATCTTACAACCGCTTACCCGGCTTACAAGGCAGACGACTCGCCTGAGACCGCGGCCTGTGCTTACACGCTTGGTATCGCGCACTCTCCGGGGTATCCGCTTTTTTCCATGCTCGCAAAAACCGCCTCGCTTGTGCCGGCCGGGTCCGTCGTTTTCAGGATAAACATTCTGTCTGCTTTTGTGGCTGCATTGATATCAGTTTTTGCGTTTTTTCTTATAAGAAGCTGGCTCGGGCGCATACTAAAAAAAGAGGCGGGTATTATTTCCGCCGCTGCCTGCGCTCCCTTGGCTGCTTTTTCCTATGTGCTGTGGAACCAGGCGCTCGGCGCCAAAGGCGGGATATATGTTTTGAGCCTGTTTTTCATGCTTGTCATACTCGGTGCGGCCGCTTCAATGCTGCGTTCATACACGCCCCGCATGCTTTATCTCGCGGCGTTTGGGGCGGGGCTGGGGTTTGCAAATCACTGGCCGGGCGTTTCTATCGCTGTTTTTACCCTGTGCTGCGCGCTGTTTTTTATCAGGAAAGAAATCAGCGGAAAAAACATTCTGACTGCGCTGGTGTTTTTGGGGATAGGGCTCACGCCCTACATTTATCTTCCGGTCAGGGCGGCCGCGGGCGCTGTTATCAACTGGGGAAACCCTGTTGATCTTGAATCTTTTTTGTGGGTGGTGCTGCGCAAAGGGTACGATACAGGCGCGCCGCTGCTGTTTGTATCAGGCAACCAGTTTTTTAATCTAAAACAGTTCATACTTTCCAACACCCCGTACGTGTGGCCGCTTGCAGCCGCGGGAGCTGCAGCGCTCTATTTTCATTCCCGCAGGGCTTTCTTTTTATACGGCGGATTCTTTCTGCTGTTTACCGCTTCGGTTGTTTTTTATAACCCGAAAAATTACACCTCGACAGAGACCGGCGCGCTGTGGCTCTTTTCAGCAATACTTCTGCCTTCGGCTTTTATGCTTTCGCTTTTTGTTACAGCCGGCATTGCATGGATTGCCTCCGCGGCGGGCAGGAGGGCCCCTCATTTATTTGTCGCAGTGCTTTTGTGCGCCGCTGCCGCCGTTACACTGAAAAACTTCGGCAGAAACGACAGTTCGCGGGATTTTATTTACTACGATTACGGTTCAAATGTCATCAAAACAATAACACCGGGCAGTGCCTTTCTGCCTGACGGCGACCACGATTTTTTCCCCCTTTATTACGCCCGTTACTGTACGGGCGGACCTGACAACGTGAAGTTTTTTCCTGTTAATTTCCTTGTTGCGCCATGGGGGGCGGAGCAGTTTAAAGATGAATTCGGAACTGCCGTTATGGTAAAGGGAAACATAGAGGTAAACACCGCTTCCGCGGTTGAAAGAATGTCGGTTAAACATGACAAGGTTTACAGAAGCCTCTACTCTCCTGTCTTTGACCAAAGGCTCCCTCAGTACAGGCCTCCGTGCCCTGAAGGGCTGCTTTTCAGCATAAAAAAACCCTGCGCTCTCAGCGCGGCAGTTTTTGAAACCTACTCTTACAGGGGGATTCATTCAGCTTACGCTCAAAGGGATGAGAATATTGACCTTTTCAGCAGGTATCCCTTTTCAATGTACGGCGCCGCCTACAGCCTTATTACTCAAGGCCGCAGGGAAGAGGCGAGGCAGATACTTAGAAAATCCCTTGCGTTCAGGGGGATAAAAAATGACGCAGCCGCGACAGCCGGGCTGAAAGCAGCGGGGGAGGGAATATGAAACCTGCCATAAAGACAGGCCTCACATGCCTGTTATTTTTATCAGTCTTTTATCTGTATCTGATTACCCTGCACCCGGTTTACAAGAACAATGATTCGCCTGAGACAGTCGCGGCCGCCGTGATAATGGGGATAGGCCACCCGCCCGGATACCCTCTCTATACAATAGCTGCAAAAGCGGCAACGCTTGTCCCTGCGGGCAGTTACAGTTTCAGGGTAAACCTGCTGTCATCGCTGCTTGCGGTCATGTGCCTTATTGCCGCGGGAGTTTTAATGAAACTTATCACTCCCGCTCCGGCCGGCAAACAAGGCGGCTGGGCAGCAGCTGCGGGGGTTCTGATTCTCGCTACCGGGTATCTGTTCTGGAGCCAGGCTATAGAGGCAAAGGGCGGGATTTACATGCTCAATCTCTTTCTTACTCTGATACTCCTGTACGGATGCTTCCGGCTCTCTGACGGTGGCGGTATAAAGTACCTGTATCTTTCCGCGCTCGCATTCGGGTTGGGGCTGTCAAACCACTGGCCCTCGACAATAATACTTTTTCCCGTTCTTCTTTGGGCGGCATGGCTTGCAAGGCACAGGGCAAAACCTTTTTCATACGCTGCGGCCGCGGGTTTCCTGCTTGCGGGGCTTTGTGTTTATCTTTATCTTCCTTTCAGGGCGCACGCCGCGCCTGCGCTCAACTGGGGCGAGCCGAAAACGATAAATGATTTTCTATGGGTGGTGCTGAGAAAGGCCTATGTATATCCTGTTGACGCGACGGCCGAGCAGTATCTGTTTCAGTTAAAACACTTCGCCAGATCCCTGGCTTCCGCCCACCTTGCAGCCGGAGTTTTTGCGGTATTTGGGGTATGGCACGCTTTTAAGCGCAGAAGAAAAATGCTGCTGCCTGTTGCGGCTGTTTTTACACTCGTTTTTCTGGCAGTGGTGTTTTTAAACCGGACAAAAGAAGAACTCAGCTGGATCATGGACATATTTTTAATACCCGCGTTTTTTGCTTTGGGGCTGCTTGTACCTGCGGGGATTACTTTTGCCGCCGGAGCGCTTAAAAAAATACCGCATGCAGTTTATGCCGCGGCATTTGTATTTGGCGCGGCGGCGTTTGTGCATAATTACCCGAAGAACAACGCTTCGCGTGATTTTCTCGCCTATGATTTCGGCAGGGCGATACTCGATACAATGGAAAAAGCAAGCCTTTACGTGGCTGACGGGGACTATAACCTGATGCCGGTTTATTACGAACAGGAGATAAACAAAAACAGGCGCGACATAAAATTCGCGACGGTTTCATTCCTGATATTTGACTGGGGAATCAGGGATTTTGAATCAAAGTGGGGCGCATCCGGGATGAAGCCCTTTGAAACAGACCGGAACATTGAGAGGGTGATTGACAGGTTTAAATCAGAGGCGCCGGTTTACCGCAGCGCTTATTTTCCCCGCGCGGAGAGGGTGAATCACGGGCTGAAAGAATCTCAAAAAGGGCTTCTCATAAGGCTTGGCGAAAATGAAAGAACATACAGCCCCTCGTTGTTCGGCCTTTACAGCTACAGGAACGCTTTTGATAAAAGGCTGAAGTATTCAAAAAATGATATGGATCTTACCGGATGGTTTCCCGTATCGATGGTCAATCAGGCAAACAGCCTGCTCGCGGCCGGCCGTTATGAAGAGGCGGCAAAACTGAATAAAAACGCGCTGGTATTTCTGAATGAGAAGCCTGAGGGAAATATCCACTATAACATATCGCTGTCATACAGAGGGTTAAACAACCTTCCGGGCGAAATCAGGCATCTGCGCAGGGCTGTTGAGCTCAAAAGCACGCTTTACTTTGTCTATGAGCGCCTCGGGGTCTTATACTATGATATGGGCATATTGACCGAAGCAAAGCCCATGCTGATAAAGGCGGCGGCTATGGGCGCTTCCGGGGATAATATAAAAAATGCTATTCTGGTAATTGACGGGATGAGCGTGCAGGAACAGCTTGAGATAGCGCTCATAAAAGCTAATGAGAATATCTCTAAAAGCGACCTTTTAAGAGCCAAAATAGGGTATGAATATCTGCTTGAAAGAAAATATAAAACAGGTATAATAAACATGAATTTGGGAGTGTTCTATTTTAAAACCGGTGATTTGGAAAGGGCTGTTGAACACTTTCAAAGGTCTAAAAATGAAACAGATATGCCAAACAGCTATTTGTATCTGGCTTTTGTCCTTCACAGCCTTGGAAAGTCAGATTTAGCCGTCAAAGAGGCTGAGGAGGGGCTGAAAAAGTTTCCCAACGATAAAGGGATTGAAGATTTCCTAAAACAGGCAAAGGCAGCGCAAAATGATGAGAAAAATAACAATAGCACTGACAGACAAAGATGAGGCAATTAAGTTAAATAACTTTCTTGAATCGCTCGGATATTCCCCCAACATAGCTTTTGATTCAAACCTTCTCATGGAAAAAATAACCAACCGCGGCTCAGACGCCATGGTAATTGACCTTGCCATCATAGAAGGCTCGGAGCTGAACCTTCCCAAGTTTATCGGAGAAAGAAACCCGGGTATGGCGGTTATTATTGCCGGGGCAAAGGAACATCTTGACCGCTCTATTGCGATCGCGTCAAAGAGGGGGTTCCGGTATGTGGTCAGCCCTATCAATCACAGCGAGATAAAATATCTGCTTGAGGATTTTTTCAGGGAGAGGGAAAGCGCCGCGGCCCTGCCGGAGCCTGATGACTACTTTAGCAATGTTTTTATAGGAAAAAGCGAGGCTGTGCAGAAGACCGCTTCAAAGGTCAGAAAAATCTCAAAGAGCGACAGCAATATACTGATAACCGGTGAAACCGGAACAGGCAAGGAGCTGATAGCAAGGTCAATATATGAAATGAGCGGCCGCTCGGGCGCGGCTTTTATCGCGGTTAACAGTTCTGCCATACCCGAGAACCTTCTTGAATCCGAGCTCTTTGGGTATAAAAAAGGGGCATTTACCGGGGCTGTATCCGATAAAAAAGGGCTTATTGAGCTTGCGGACAACGGCACGCTGTTTCTTGATGAGATTGGCGACCTGTCGCCGGCCCTGCAGGCAAAACTTTTAAGAATCATTGAGTATAAAGAGCTGCGCAGGCTTGGGGATGAAACGGTTAAGAAAGTAAACATCAGGGTGCTGGCCGCCACAAACAAGGACCTTTCAAAGATGATGGCTGACGGCACTTTTAGGGAGGATTTGTTCTTTAGAATAAATGTAATTCACATACACATACCCGCGCTAAGAGAGCGCAGGGAAGACATCCCTCTGCTGTTTCGGCATCTCGTGGAGAAATACAATAAGCAGTATAAAAAAAATATAATCGGCGTAGACGCAAAGGCGCGCGCCGTGATAATGAATTACGATTACCCGGGAAATGTGCGCGAACTTGACAACGCCGTGCAGCACGCTTTTGCGATGGCTGAAGGCGACTCCATACGATTTGAGGATCTGCCGCTTTATATGCACAGCGCGGCGTTATTTCACACACTGGAAGCGCATAAGCCGGAAGCCGCAGGGAAGGCGGGCACGGGAGAGTTTTTGCTCACTGAGGTTGAAAAGAAAACCATAATAAAGGCGCTTGAAAAGTTTGGAAACAACCACACAAAAGCCGCGGCCGCGCTGGGAGTATCGCGCTCCACGCTGTGGAGGAAAATAAAGGAATACGGAATAAGTATAGTTGAAAGCTGAAAACTGAAAGCTGAAAGTTAGAAATGAAGGCTGAACTGAAAACTGAAAGTTGAAAACTGAAAGTTAGAACGGTAAACTATAAACTTTAAACTTTAAACTTTAAACTGTGAACTGTAAGCTGTGAGCTGTAACCCTATACCTGGTTATGTGTTAGAAATCCCCGCCAAATGAGAGTTTGTAGGCCTCGCCTATTTCGCCGTAGGGCTCAAAAGCAAAATCTATTTTCTTGCGGTCAATATTAACGCCTATGCCGGCTGTGAAGCCTTTTAAACCTTCGGTTGCACCGGTGTTGTCGGTCTGGTAGCCGAGCCTTGCAGTAAACAGATAAGGAAACACAACCTCAAGCCCCGCCCTGTGCAGCGCAGGCACGCTGAGTTTTCCGCATGCGTCATATTCAACTTTAAATTTAAAATCTTCAATGGCAAAGGCATAAAGAGCGGCTATTGACACCTCTTTGGCGGCCGGTTTGCCTGCGATTGCAGCGCCGAAGTTCTTTGCGGCAAGCGAGAATGAGAGGCCGGAAAGCGGCCTGAAGTGATACCTGGCTCCGATGTCAAAAAGCGCGGCGTGTACGCCGTCTCCGTCAACAGAGTCGAGAAGGTATTTGATGGTTACGCCGTAATCAGTGTCCTGGTCAAGGTTGTTGGCGTATGAGACGGAAGCAATAAAGCCGAAAGGCGAGAAAGAGCCTTCCATAGGTATGGGGTCGCCGGCGGATGTGATCCCCGAGCGGTCCATCTCGCCCGCGCCGAAATAAGCAAGCCCGAGGGCGAATGTGCCGATTTTTTTAACATGCTTTGCGGCGCTTATATGAGTCATTGCGGAATTCATAAACCAAATGTTCTGGGAAAAATATATGCTGAAATCCTTGTCCTGTCTTTTCATGTTGTTTAAGCCCGCGGGGTTCCAGAAAACAGCTTCTGCGTCAACAGAGGCGCCGAGATATGCATTTCCCATGCCGGCTCCTGCGGCGCCGGCGGTGATGTCAAGATACTTTGCCGCGACAGAAGCGGAATCTTTGATTTCCACTGAAGACGCGCTGAGGCATGCTGCCAGCGTGAGAACAGAGATTATTGAGATGATTTTTTTCATTGTATGCTCCTTATTTGACCACAGCAAATTTTCTGCGGTTGTATTTTTCGCTTGTGCCGTCCGAGAATGTTATTACAGCGGTATAGAAATATGAGCCGCGCGCGAATTTTTCAGTAGGGAATGTAGTGTAACCATTGGGTGTGGTGTCTGTTATGTCGGCTGCGATTTCCCCGGTCAGGGTGCGTATTACTATGTGCGCTTTGACGGCTGTTTTTCCGTCAGGTATAGGGTAAGCAATCCCCATTATTGAAGTGTTAACAGGGTTGGGATATGAATACACGTGGGCCTGAGGTGTCGGGCTTGCTGTAAATGTGGGGGTGATTGTAGGTGTCATTGTTATTGTGGAAGTTTCAGTCACGGTAGGCGTCTCTGTTGGGGTTTCTGTCGCGGTATAGTCAGGTGTTTCTGTAGGCGAGGGTGTCGGTGTTTCTGTTGCGGTATCAACAGGCGTTTCGGTCGGCGTGTCAGTAGCAAAAAGAGCAAAAGCCGGAATAAACGCCAGTATCAGAATAAGTGTCAGTTTTTTCATCTTTTCCTCCAAAATTGTTTGATAATGTATATGATTTTAACCTTTTTAGGCAGGAAGTCAATGGGAAATAAAGAGAGCGGAGGGTTGGTGACTACGGAAGCATGGCAGAAGACGGCAGCATGGCAAACTACGGCAGCATGGCAGAAGACGGCAGCATGGCAGAAGACGGCAGCATGGCAGAAGACGGCGGCATGGCAAACTACGGCAGCATGGCAGAAGACGGCAGCATGGCAGACTACGGCAGCATGGCAGCATCGAGAAGAACAGAGGCTTGGACGCGACGGTAACTGCGGCTGCATCGCAGCATGGCTGGTACTTAAACTGTAGACTGTAGACTGTAGACTGTAGACTGTAGACTGTAAACTGTAAACTGTAGACTGTAAACTATAAACTTTACCCCCCCTTGTGTTATAATGCCCACATGCTGATTACAAATGCACGGATTTTTGACGGGATAAAGTTTATAGATGCGGACTCTTTGGAGGCTGAAGGCGGGGTGATAACCCGGGTTTTTAAGCGCAGGGGCACTCTGAACGGCGCTATGGACCTAAAAGGCTTAATTCTTGCGCCTGCTCTTATTGATTTGCACGTTCATCATCCAAACTGGCGCAGGCCTGGCGGAATGGACAACAAAGAGGATTTTGAAAAACTGTGCTATAAACTTCAGCGGCAGGGGGTTGCTTCTTTTCTTTGTGCTTCTGTTTATTCTGACGGGTGTGAATATGAAATCCCCGAGAATACCGGCGGCGCAGAATGCATCGGATTGTATCTGGAAGGGCCTTTCATTAATACAAAAAAACGCGGCGCGATAGATAAAGAATTTATAAAGGAAGTAAGCCCTGCAATAATACAGAAACTCTTGTCGTTAAAAAAACTTAGAGCTGTTACAATTGCCCCGGAACTAAAGGGAGCCATGAAAGCGGTAAAACGCATCTCTGCGGCCGGAATAAAAGTGCTGATAGGGCATACTGCCGCAGGCGAAAAAGAGTGTGCCGGGGCTTTTAGCCAAGGCGCGTCGGGAGTTACCCATCTTTTTAACGCAATGGATGCTTTTGATGCAGGCAGGGGAGGTATTTTCAAAGCGCTTTCTGAAACCAAAGGCGTTTTTGCGGAACTGATAGCAGACGGCAAACACGTGCAGGATGTAAACATAAGGCAGGCGTTCGGCATAATAGGCCCTGAAAAGATAATCCTTGTTTCTGATTATACGGGCGAAAAGAACGACCACGGGGTATTAAAGGGCGGCAATAAGCCGCTTTTGTGGTCGTGTTTAAGGCTTGTAAATGAATTGGGGCTGAAGTTTGAAGAGGTCTTCCGCTGCGCAACACACAACCCGGCGGTGTTTTCAGGTGTCAAGGCGGGGAGGGTTAGGAAAGGGTGGAAGGCGGAGTTTGTAGAAATAAAGGACTGAGAGGCTTGGAGGCTTGGTGACTACGGCGGCATGGCAAACGACGGCAGCATGGCAAACGAC
>CAYGHG010000065.1:0-2191 GCA_964349515.1 uncultured Spirochaetia bacterium | reverse complement strand
ACGGCGGCATGGCAAACGACGGCAGCATCGTGAGAACGGAGGCTTAGTAACTACGGCAGCATGGCAGCATCGATAAAGGCAGAGGATTGGAGGCTTGGACGATTGGTGACTACGGCAGCATCGATAAAGACAGAGGATTGGTAACTACGGCGGCATTGCCGGGACGGTTGTTTTTACTTGGGCTTTGGGCTGTGAGTTTTACACTTGAGACTTGGGACAAAGTGCTTTACAATACACAGCAACTAAATAGTTTTTGTTTTGTCAAAAATAACAGAGACATTCAAACGGGGCGCTTTGCGCCTTTTTTTATATGGTGAAAAATGAAACGCTTCATATTGATTCCTGCGGCTGTTTTTTCTATGTTTATCCTTTCTTTTGCGGGCGGCTGGCTTATGCCTGTTCCCAAGGGCACGTTTATTGAAGACAAAGGCATTCTGCTTGTGCCGGAATCAGAACGGTATATGAGTTTTGCCGTGATCGGGTTATGGCCGCGGCAGGATGAATACTTTTTTTTGCCAAAGCTAAAAAGGTTTGAGGACAAAAAAGGAAACAAGCCGGAGCGGCTGGAAGAAGAGCTGTATCATCTTAATTTTGAGTTATCCAGGGGCGAAGTTTTAAAACACATACCGTCATATACAGTTTTGTACGTGGCGGTGCCTGACCCTCGGTATGTGGCGGAGTCGCGGGGGGGCGAGGAGCGTTATTTTATTAACTATCTGAAAAAAAGATGCGGCTTTACTGACAAAGACGTGCGTGACAGGGTGCGGTTTTATAAAACGCCCGTGCAGGTGGAGTGGCCTCAGGACATGTGCAAAGTCATAGGGAGGGCCTCTGACGGCAGGGTGATACTCGCCGCGGGAAGCGAAGACAGAAGCGAATACGTTAAATCTGTTAAGGCGCTGGCCGAATCATATCCTGCTGACTTCGTGATTCACGATATGGATGATTTTGTAAGCGCGGAGGGGGGCGATCTTGACATCGTGTGGGGCCCGGATAAAAAGGCACGGGTGCTTGCGGGCCGCAACAGGGCTCTGATGTATTATGAGAGAAAAACAGGGCAGTCCTATGAAAGCATGCCGCTCACAAAAGAAGAGGTTGAACACGTGCGGCGGGAGTTCTCGGATTCCTTTTTTGGGGTTGACGTGATGTTCCTGCCTGAAACAGTTCTTGAAAAGCCGGAACTCGGCTGTTATGAGGTGTTTCATCTGGATATGACTGTGTGCACGATGCCTCCCGAAAACAGAGGCAAACCCCTTGCATTTATTCCGAAATATCAGGCCAGGAGTTTTGACGCTCTGTCGGGGGAAGAACTCACCGGGGATCTTGCCTCAAACGCAGGCAGGGAATATGATATAGCCGCAAAAGAGATGAAAAATAATGGTTATAAAGTCATAAGGCTGCCCTTTGCCGATCATCCTGTGCGGAGCCCTGCAAACAGCCCGCGTTACCGCGACAGGGAAACGGGGAAGGCAACGGTGCTTCTCGGCAAATACCCGTATCATATTCAGTCAGGAAAGGGTATGACGCCGCAAACAAAACTCATGGAGGTACTGGCCGGGTTTGGGGATTTAAACGACGGGAATTATGCGGGGAATTCTGAGGAAGATTTGGCTGATATTCTGAAAAAAATAGAGCACTTATGGATGGTAATGGACGAGGTTTCTGGAATGGCGAACCCGCTGACGGAAAAACAAAAAAGACTTTTTGAAAAACAGGGTTACAGCGTAAAGGTTGTTCCTGTTTATGCCTGGGGCGCAGGCGGCATGCACTGCCAACTGCTGTATTAGTTAATTTTTTCCGCTTTAAAAGCGGAGACTGTCAGGAATTGTGTGTAATTGCAAAATAAATTTGTTATACCCGGTAATTCTCCTTCTCCCGCTTGCGGGACTATTTTCAGCACCCCCTCGCGGGGTAGAAGGGCGGGATGAGGGCGTCTTTAAAGCATAAAACTATGCCCCCTCACCTAACCTCTCCCCCTTTAAAGGTGGAGAGGAAATTATATTACACATTAATGTAAACAGTATCTGAACCTGTTAACACTACCAAAATAAAAATCTTTATTGTATAATACGAAAAATACGGACGCTTGGAGGCTTAGTAACTACGGCGGCATGGCAAACTACGGCAGCATGGCAAACTACGGCAGCATGGCAAACTACGGCAGCATGGCAAACTACGGCAGCATGGCAGC
>CAYGHG010000064.1:3855-14636 GCA_964349515.1 uncultured Spirochaetia bacterium | reverse complement strand
ATAGATGACCACTGACCATCAAATTAGGAGGCTAATTGAGGCCATGAACAGAGGAGATGCCTGGCTCCCAAGTGGTTATAACAACGGGCAGGTGATTAAAAACTTTAATATTTGTGATTTTAGCTTAAAATCTATCAGCACATAAAAAGCTACTTAAAAAACACCTTATTTTATAAGAGTATTATGGAAAAGTCAGATTATTTATAGTGTACTATAAATAAATTGACTTTTATTTATAGTATGGTATAAATAATCATGGAATTAAGAAACGCATGGTAAAAAGGAGCTTAAATATGAGTGAATTAGATGATTTATACAGGCTGCTAAATCCCTGGTGGCAGGGAGCTGTTTTTGACAGCGGTATCAGGCGTGCGGAGTATGAAAACCTGACTGAAAAGTCTTATGAATATAAAAACGTAGAGATTATTGTAGGCGGCAGAAGGACAGGAAAGACTACGATTTTAAAACAGGTCATAGCAGGGCTGCTGAAAAAAGTCCCGGCTACTGACATATTTTATCTGCAGGCTGACCTTTCGGGAATTGACAAGTTACCGCTGGAAAAACACCTGCGAAATTTCAGGACGCTCTTTAAACACCCTTTTTCAAGAAAAATCTACTTTCTTGTTGATGAAATACAAATTGTCCCGGGGTGGGACGGCGAACTAAAATCCATATATGATCTCGGAGGGGTAAAAGTATATATCACAGGATCTACATCCTATCTCATAGAATCCAGGGGAAACAAGCTGACCGGAAGGCAGACTACGACCAGAATTATGCCTCTTAGTTTCAGGGAGTTTTTAGAATTCAAAAAATACGCGCCTTATGAAGCAGACACACACCTGTATGTGGCGTACCTGGATGAATATATGGCTTCGGGCGGCTATCCTGAGGTTGTTACAGGTACGGCGGAAATGTTTTATATGAGAAAACTTCTTGAGGACGTCATAAGCAGGGACATAATAAGGCTTTTTAGGGTTAAAAAAGATCATGAGGTAAAAACTGTTCTTGAACTGATATCCGCGGGGCTGGGAACAAGGTCAAGCTACAACCGGCTGGCAAAGCCGTCCGGCATAACAGTCGCGACTGCAAAGCAATATGTTTCTTTTCTGGAAAAGGCTTATTTAATCTCGGTCATGGGCAAGTGGACGTGGTCTGCCAAGGACAGGGCATATGCGCAGAAAAAAATATATTTTAGCGATACCGGGTTTAAGAACGCGCTTGATAACAGGCGGGATATTGGCGTGCGGGCAGAGAATACCCTTTATAACTATTTGTCACAAAAAGCAAAATCCATAGGTTATTTTGCCGAGAGCACGCGTGAGCTGGATTTTGTAACGGATTTGGGGCAGGGGCCTATAGCTGTGGAGAGTAAATACGTTGATGAACTTGAGGAAAATGATAAAAGGCTCGACGGATTGAAACTGTATATAAAAAGGAACAAACCTGCAAAAGCGTATGTGGCAACAAGGTCATATGAAAAAGATTTTGTAATGGAAAAGACACCTGTCACGGCCGTGCCGTTGTGGAAAATACTGCTTGGAAAGGTGAGTATTTAGGTTTTAAGCTTAAGGTGGTGTCAGCAGACGTCAAATAAGGTGTCTGAAATAAATACCGAACTTACCTCGATAATGCGTGCCATAAACCCGGATGCAGATAAGTGGCGGGACGAGTTTTTTGAAGAATTTAAAAAAGGCCCTGAAGACGAGGGGTATGACGAAGAATAAAAGTTATCGCAACAACTGGGACCAGGTCCCAGTTGTTGCGATAAAGATCTAAAACAAATAACATAAAGCATATTGTATTTGAGGCTTTTTTGGGGTATAATTGTATCAAAATATGAAGCGATTAAAGAGGCTTATCGCTTCATTGAAAAGGTGCGAAATGGCAAAATACATATGGCAGAGCAAAGAGTGGCCGGCGCTTTCCTGGGATAAGGGATTGTTGTTGGATTATCTCGGGCGGGCACGGCTGATGCAGGGCAGCCTGCTCGGCAGTATTAAAAGAATAGGTTTTCAGGCAGGCGAAGAGGCGCACTCTGAAATACTGGCTGAGGAAGCTGTGAAAACTTCCGGGATAGAGGGTGAGAAACTTAACCCGCAAATGGTGCGCTCGTCTGTTGCCAGGCATTTGGGGCTGAAAACAGCGGGTTTGATTGCTTCGACGCGGGCTGTTGACGGGCTTGTGGAAGCGATGCTTGACGCGGTGCAGAATCACGGCAATCCGCTGACAGCGGCGAGGCTGAAATCGTGGCATGCAGCGCTTTTTCCCACGGGGTATTCGGGGCTGCACAGGATACGCGCGGGTGAGTGGCGCGGGACTGAGCCTATGAGGGTGGTCTCGGGGCCGATAGGCAGGGAAAGAATACATTTTGAAGCGCCTCCCGGAGAGGCTATAGCCTCCGAAATGAAAAAATTTTTTAAATGGTGGAAAGAGAGCCGCGGCAGTATAGACGGCATACTGCGCGCGGGGCTTGCTCATTTTTATTTTGTAACCATACATCCGTTTGAAGACGGCAACGGCCGTCTTGCAAGAACCATAACCGATATGGCTCTCGCGCAGGACGAAGACTTAAAGATGAGGTATTACAGCCTGTCATCACAGATAATGGATGAGAGAGAGTCGTATTACAATATACTTGAGAAGGTTTCCTGCAGGCCGGATACCAATGTGACACAGTGGCTGGTATGGTTTCTGGAGAGTTTTGAGCGGGCTATAAAAAAGTCAGAGAAGCTTCTTGCCCGCGTTCTGGCAAAGGCAGAGTTCTGGCAGAAACATGCACAGGACAGCCTGAATGCCCGGCAGATAAAGGCAATAAATAAACTGCTCGACGCCGGGCCCGAAGGCTTTGAAGGCGGGCTTACAACCCGCAAGTACGCGGGAATGACCAAGGTAAGCCGTGCTACGGCTTTTAGGGAGATAGCGGACATGATGGAAAAGAAAATACTGAAACCCAGGACAGGCAGGGGAAGAAATGTGAGTTATGATATTTGGAAGTAGCCGGTTCTAAAATAGCTGCTTTGGGTTGTTTATCTCCGGTTACGAACAGATAAACCATGACTCAGAACCTGTCCGGTCGTATTTTTTGTATTTTGTTGAGTTATGTATTTACTTCAGTGAGTGAATACTGTTGTCGTAATGGGTTTTAATACACTCAGCTGCTGCGGAGAACAAAACAAAGACTTAGGCGGGGCAAGTAACTCTGCTCTGAGAGTAGGTGGTAAACGACAATTAGAATTTCCTGTTCAAAAGGCGGCAAGAACTAAGACAATCCGATTTCCAAGCTTATTTTTCTCAGATACTGTTTGGAACTGTGTGTAATTAAGAGTGATGATGAATTGTAATTTAGCTAATACCTTCGGGAGAGGGCTTAGGTCAACTTTAAAACAAAAAACGACGCACCCTCACCTAACCTCTCCCTCTTTAAAGGTGGAGAGGAAATCATATTACACGCTAATGTGAACACACTTTTTTTACATTTTTTTGACTATATTTCACCCGTGTTGCAATAGTTTGCCGGCCCACGGCAGGCTGGTACCGTTTGCTGTGTGTAAATGAATAAATATATGGTTCCGGCGGTTGTTTATAACTGAATAATTGTAAAAACAATAGAAAAATATTTTACTGTGTGTTAATATTTTAATAATTCAAGAAGGTTCATAGGAAATCAAATAAAAAAACATTATTACGATTACTATGGGAGGCGGCTGTGAAAAAAATTTTATTTTTTTTGTGCTGTGTTTTGTTGGTATCTTTTTGTCATGCGGGGCTGATAATCATGAAGTCCGGGGAAGTCCATGAAGCCGAGTATGTGGATCCGAATTATTCAGACACACATCTGGCGGGTTTTGACGGCAAGGATGTGATACTTTTAGAAAAAAAGGAGATCAAGAGTTTTTTTGACATGAAACCACTTCCGGAAGGAGGTATCAAGGGGCTGTCAAAACCCCGGGTTGAAGAAGAAACTATTATGGCGCCTGTTCAAAAAGCTAAAGATAATAAGCGGACAGAACAAAAGAAACCAGATACTGATATTAAAAATATCAAACAGGTTTTTGAAGTGCAAAAAACAGAGAAAAGGCCGTCCGGTGAAGAAACCGGCCTTTCGTTTGCAATTAATCCATTTGCCGAGGAAATATCCTGCCGCTACAGATTTACAGATGATTTTTCACTGGATTTCATGATAGGCGCCGACATATTGCCTGATAATATTTCCATTTATTCTGAAAACGCTGTGGAGGCTCCGAGAGAAGGACAGTATTTTAAGACGGCATTGTCGGCGGTTTTTGCTTTGATACAAAATGATGACACAAGAGCTAATTTATTCACAGGATTTGGCGGAAGTTATCACAGGATTCACGATAAGGACTTTCCCTACAATAGCTTTTCAATAGATGTGAGAGTGACTGTTGCTGCATTTCTTGGCATTGAGCTTGAGTGGATTCCTTCAAGGCTTGGAAAGAACCTGGCTATTTGTTCTGCTGCCGGTATTGGCATGCAATATGTGGGCGAATCCCACTATTTTGACGGGGAACATATTAAACCAACTGTCAGTTCCCTTGTTGTTACTGTATCTTCAGATTTTACTTTTAAACCTCTGTTTTTAAGATATTATTTTTAAATGATTTTGTCCTGATATAAATAGTACATTTAGTTCAGGAGGGCGTTTTTATGAATGAAAGGATTAATGAGCTTACTCTTTCAGAGGTTTAAGTTAAGAGAGAAAAAAACTTGAAAGGCGGGGCGGGTTTGAAACCCGCCTTTACGAAATGAAATAACGGTTTTGTAATTGCTTTTTTGAGCAGTCTGAATTGTGCATTTTTATGCGCATTGATACAGAATAAAACCCTTATAAATCAGGCTTTTTTCACGGCATACTTCTTGCATTTAACCCTCCTGTAGATGTGAATAATAAATGCGGGAGGAAATTATGGATAAGAGGCTGATGGTTTTGCTGGCCGCGGTTTTGGGGGTTATGAATATCTGTTTGGCGGATGTTCCTGAATTGGTATTAAAAAAAACTACAGCTACTCCGGTTATTACATACAAGAAAACACCGGCTGTTACTGCGTCTTTTACTCCTTTTGCTGACGCAAGTATGACAGCTACAATTGCACAGGGGGACTGCCTGCTCACGCCATGCAGGACTCCTTCTGCTGCCGGGCAGGAGATTATATTATCAGGGACGCCTGAAATGACTCCTATTGCCGGGGCGTCTGTCAGTGCCACGGACACTGTTGCGTCCACTGCGACGGTTACGACAACTCCTACCGCCACCGCTACAGTCACTGTCACGCCTCATGCCACTCCGACTATAACGCCCCGCCTGAAAAAAGCAAAAGGCAATGTGGATATAATGGTTTATCCGAACCCCTGCGGAGGGTGCGGGGAGGTGACTGTCAGATTCTGCAATCCTCTTCCTGAAGGCGGGAAAAAAGCGCTTGTGAAACTATATACGACAGGTTACAGGCTGATAAGGCATGAGTGGATATGCATGACGGGGCGTGACAGCGTTACCGTGCCGGGAGAGTGGTTTAAGCCGCTGAGTAATGCCGCGTATTACATGCAGGTATCTGTAAAGGATGAAGAGGGCAGGGTGGATGTGACAGGGGTGAGCACGATGCTGGTTTTGAAGAAACCTTAAACAGTAAAAACGAATGGTTGGAGGGTTGGACGCTTCGCGGGGGCGGTTGTTCTTGCCCGGGATCCGGGGCTTGACACTTTAGACCTTAGAGAGTAAACGCGGCTTAATAAATTGATGACTCGGATATAGGGAAGTGATATAATTTATTAAAATCGTCAAAGGGGATAAAAAATGAAAAAAGAACTGTTTGTTTTATTTGCGGCTTTTGCTTTTGTTTTCGGCGGGTGCAGCGGTTGCGGTTATAATGAAGGGCCTGTGGATCCTGACGCCAACACCTCTGTGGTTACTTTTCAGCAGGAATTAAACGGCTACAACGGAACTGCGGACGCATTTGTTAGTTCAACTACGCCTGACGGGTATTGGGGGGCTGATGTATACCTGTGGGTGCAGAAGTCCGGGGAAAACGATATGCTGTGGTCCTTTATCAGATTTGATTTGTCATACCTGATGCCCGGGACCGTAATACGATCGGCGCATCTTACGCTTTACCCTGACACCGGGGCGCTGCCTGTAGATATTGACGTATGGAGGACAGGCGCCGGCTGGGAGGAAGCAAATATCACCTTTAATAATCTGCCAAATATTAATCCGGTTAAGTTTACCTCTTTTCAGCTGAACAACGTTGACCCTGTTACCCTTTCGCTGCCGGTTCAGATGGTGCAGGAATGGGTGAATAATCAAAGTATAAATTACGGGATAATGCTGAGCAAGTCAGGCGCACCATCAGCGGATTCTGCCCGTTTTCATTCTGCCAATACCAACGACAAGGAGTACGCGCCGAAGCTTGTGGTTAGATACGAGCAGTACTGAGGGTTGGTCAGGACGGCAGCATCGTGAAGACGGAGGCTTGGGAACTACGGCAGCATCGAAGCATCGATGAAACAGAGGCTTGGGAACTACGGCAGCATGGAAGCATCGAATAATACAGAGGCTTGGGAAATGCGGAAGCATGGATAAATACGGAAGGTTGGAGGCTGCTGAAGACTATAAACTCTAATTTGATTATTTAACATGGAGGGTTAGTGAAAATTTTTATACGGATAGTGCTTAGCGCGGCTGTGATATTGGTGCTTGGTGTGGCCGGATTTTTTGGGGCTTTGGCTATTAAAAGCCCCGGGACTACTCCTGCTATTGAATCTGAAAACTCCGTTGCTGAGCTCATTCAGATAAAACTTGGCGGGTTTAAGCAGTGGGTGCTGATACGGGGATATGACGCGAAAAATCCCGTTCTTCTAATCCTGCACGGCGGGCCGGGCTCGCCTGAGCTGGCCATGATAAGAAAATACAATGCTGAACTGGAAAAACACTTTACTGTGGTTAACTGGGAGCAGAGGGGGTCGTGCAAGTCTTACAGTGACAAACTAAACGCTGAAGATATGAAAATCTCACAGTTTGTCTCTGATGCAAAAGAACTCACGGCTTACCTAAAGAAGCGTTTTAAAAAAGAAAAGATTTTTATAGAAGGGCACTCGTGGGGTTCGGCTCTTGGGGCGCTTCTCGTACAGGAAATACCCGGCGACATCAAAGCGTTCATAGGCATAGGCCAGGTCTCCAACATGATGGAAACCGAGGCAGCCGGGTATGAGTGGGTGCTTGGCGAAGCAAAGCGCAGAAATGATAAAAAGGCGGTGAAAGAGCTTGAGGCCATAGGAGCGCCGCCCTACAAAGAGCTTGAAAAAACAGGGGTTGAGAGGCGCTGGGTCATGGCATACGGCGGCACGGTTAAAGAGGACGCGATGAAACTGTTGTTGGACGCGCTAATTGAGTGCAGCGAATACACTCTTAAAGATAAATTGATTAACTACGCAAAAGGCGCGATGTTTTCTCTTACTACTATGTGGCCTGAAATAACGCAGGGTGACATGTACAAATCCGCACCTGTATGGAAGGTGCCGGTTTATATAATAGCGGGAAAATATGACAGGACAGTGGATTCAAGCCTCCAGAAGAAATACTTTGATTTTATAAAGGCGCCGAAAAAAGAGTTTTTTCTATTTGAAAACTCCGCTCACATGTGCTCGTTTGAAGAGCCGGGCAGGTATATGGAGATAATGACAGCGATAAGGGCGGAGGGTTTGAAGATTTGAGGGTGCTTGGTAACTACGGCAGCATGGAAGCATCGAATAATACAGAGGATTGGCGAACGACGGCAGCATGGATAAATACGGAGGGCTGGTAACTACGGCAGCATGGAAGCATCGATGAAACAGAGGCTTGGTAACTACGGCAGCATCGATAAATACGGAGGCTTGGGAACTACGGCAGCATGGAAGCATCGATGAAACAGAGGCTTGGTAACTACGGCAGCATCGATAAATACGGAGGCTTGGGAACTACGGCAGCATGGAAGCATCGAATAATACAGAGGCTTGGCGAACGACGGCAGCATGGAAGCATCGAATAATACAGAGGCTTGGTAACTACGGCAGCATCGAATAATACGGAGGCTTGGGAACTACGGCAGCATGGAAGCATCGAATAATACAGAGACTTGGGAAATGCGGAAGCATCGCTTGGTTAAGAAAACAGCAGGTTGAAAATATAACAGCGGGAAAAAATATGAATGGCGGGATTTATGGCTAAAAAAATTAAAGCTTTTATAGATTTGATTGCAAACCCTTTGCGGGTTTTTGTTATTTCTTTGCTCGCGGCGGCTCTTGTTTTTGGGGTGTTTTTGGCTCTGTTTAGGGAGTACGCCGTTTGGCTTATTGCTTCTTTCGGTGTGCTGGCAGCGCTTATCATAGTAATGTTCTTTTTTACTTTTGGTAAAAATAAACAGGTGCAGTCCGCGGCACTGAAAGAAAAAGAGGATGAGATACGCAGGCTGAAAGAAGAAAAAGCCGCGGTACTCAGCACTGCTTTTAACGTCCATGAAATACGGCAGACGCTTGAGCTTGCCGTGCTTGAGGCAAAGACATCCATATACAGGATAATGGATGAGAAGGATGAAAAAAAGGACAGGGTCATACGGTATTTGGGGGCGCTGAAAATGGATATTACCGCCAAGTACGGCATAAATTTAAGGGAAGTGATTTGTTCTGTGGGAAACGGCAATGTGATATATCTTGAAAATGTAAATCCGGGCTTTTTGTCTTTTTCTGAGCGCAGCTCAAAATGGGAACTCTCGGAATGCATGGTACAGAAAAAGGGAATCATGAAGCTTTTATCGCGCTGGTCGCCGGGTTCTTCGGCGGTCATGGAGTTCTCAAAACGAAAGGAAGAGTTCAGGCTGGCGCTTGAAAAAGATATAGAAAAAAAAGGCCCAATGGAGCTTGATTTTTTGACGCCAATGTTAAAGCAGCATATTGAGAAATCTCTTAAGATATTATTAGGGCACTACGGTTTTGATCTTGCTTTTGGAGTCCCGGAGAGCGGGACTAAAGTGCCGCTTGAGGCATTTTTGGAAAACCATAAAAAGTACATCACATAACGGAGGGGAATTGAAATGAGAAAAGGATTTGTTTTTGTTTTTGCAATATGTATTGCTATGGCAGGATGCACGAAAAGTCAGAGCCCTGCGTCCCCGCAGGCGCCTGCTGCGACGGCTACTTTTACAGCCACCAATCAGCCTGACGATACTGCTACGGTTACGCGGACAGCTACGCGGACGGTTACGTCCACTCAGGCTGTTTCGCCCTCGGTGACTGCCACCCGTACGGCTACACGTACTGCCACACGCACCGCTACGAGGAGTGTAACACTGACACCTACGCGCACCGCGACCGGAACGTTTACAAGAACACGTACTGCAACACCGTCGCGTACTCCTACAGTTACACAGACGGCAAATGTAATCGCCACGCAGACTGCGGTGGCAGTGCCGGTTTATTCGGGGAAATTCGGCGCTTCCGGTACCGGTAACGGGCAGTTTAATTTTCCAACAGGCATTGCTGTAATAGGCTCATCGGTATATGTTACAGAGTCGGGCAATAAAAGAGTTCAAAAGTTCTCAAAAACAGGGGTATATCAGCACCAGTGGGGAAACTCGTCATCTTTTACAAATCCACAGGGGGTAGCAGGTTATACAGGAGGAACCGGGGATATAGTTTACGTAAATGACAAGGACAGGGTTTACAGGTTTTCTGTGTCAGGCACGACTGTTACTTTTTTAAATTCAACCGCACCCGCCACCATGACCGACGGGTGGAGCGGTACAATGGCGCAGGTAGGCGGCAGTGTTTATTTCTTTGCCGCGGATTACGGGGCCCATAATATCAAGCGTTATGATGTTTCTGCTGTTTATTCAAGTTCGTGGGGGGTTTCCGGCAACGCTGCAGGCCAGCTAAACGGGCCGGTCTCTGTGGCGGCTGACAAGCCTGATACCTTGCCTGCAGGTTATATTTACGTTGTGTGCGCCAGTCAAAATAAAGTCCACAAATTCACCCCTGCCGGCGTTCACGCGCTGACTTTTGGAGGAACCGGCACTGCAGATGGAAAAATGGATATGCCGTGGGGGGCCGCGGTTGACTCGCGCGGGTTTGTATATGTGGCTGATACGCTGAATCACAGGATTCAGAAATTTGATTCTGAAGGAAATTATCTTGGCAAATGGGGTACGGAAGGCACAGGTAACGGGCAGTTTAATTCTCCCGGCCAGATTGCAATTGACGGAGATACCATATATGTAGTTGATACATGGAACAACAGAATCCAGTATTTTAGTTACTGAGCATATGGCTGTATCTGAAGATAAAATAAAGGCTCTTAAAGAAAAGTTTGAAAGCCTCGGTATCAGGGAATCTGATATTACTGAAAAGTTTATGGCCTCCGGTAATAAAGGGGGGCAGAAAGCAAACAAAAGCGCGACCGCTGTTTACTTGAAACACCTGCCTACCGCGGTTGAGGTCAAGTGCAGGGAGACGCGCGAGAGGGAGCTTAACCGTTTTTTGGCGAGGCGGACGCTCGCGTATAAGATAGAGGAAAAGATGACAGGGACTTCTGACAGGATAAAGGAATATGAAAAGATAAGGAAGAACAAGGCACGGAGAAAGAGAAGGGCGGGGAAAGACAAGACGTAAAGGCGTCCCTCACCCCGGCCCTCTCCCCAAGAGCAGGGAGAGGGAGGAGTGAAGACAAAAGCCGCTCACCCCGGCCCTCTCCCCAAGAGCAGGGAGAGGGAGGAGTGAAGACAAAAGCC
>CAYGHG010000064.1:0-3755 GCA_964349515.1 uncultured Spirochaetia bacterium | reverse complement strand
GCTCACCCCGGCCCTCTCCCCAAGAGCAGGGAGAGGGGGAAAAGGAGGCAACTTGGAAAAGACATTTACAAATCTTCCGGTTCTGGAGACAGAGCGGATTATTTTACGGCCTTTGAAAGAATCTGATTTTAATTCAGTATTTGAATATGCTTCTGACCCTGAGATAGCTTCATTTACCGGGTGGAAAGCCCATAAGAGTATTGAAGAATCCAAGGCGCTTGTAAGATTTATATTGAAAAGATATTCGGAGAACAAGCCCTCGAGCTGGGCTGTAGAACTCAAAAGCGAGAAAAAGATGATAGGTATGGCGGGTTTTATATCCACTTTTAACGCCAACAAAAGAGGGGAAGTGGCATATGCTCTGAATAAGAATTACTGGAAAAAGGGATATGCTACGGAAGCCCTCGCGGCTTCGATAAAGTTCGGTTTTGAAGTGCTGAAACTCAACAGGATAGAGGCGTGCTGCGACGCTGAAAACGCAGCCTCTGCCCGGGTGCTTGAAAAGTGCGGGATGAAGTTTGAGGGGGTTTTGAGGCAGTATGTGCTGACAGAGTCGGGGTTTAGGGACATGAAAAGCTATGCGGTATTGGCGCAGGACGCGAAGGTGCAGAGTTGAGAGAAAAGGTGAAAATGAAAAAGAGGGCATATAAGTCTTTTAAAACACGCGCGCTGTGGCGGGGATGGCTCGCGAAAAACCATGAAACAAAAAAAGAGATTTGGGTGCTTTACTGCAAAAAACACACCGGCAAAACTTCCATGGTTATTTCTGAAGGCGCTGAGGAGGCGCTGTGTTACGGCTGGATTGACACCGCTTTGGAGAGGATTGATGAAGACTGTTTTATCCTGCGCTATACCCCGCGCCGAAAGAAAAGTATAGGGCCGGATGTAAATAAAGACAGGGTGAAAAAAAATATTAAAGAGGAAAAAATGACAAAAGCACGTCTTAAAGCGGTAAAGGGTGCCGGCCTTGGCTCGCGTGAAATAAAACCTTCAGAACCTGAAATTAAGATTCCCGCTGATTTCAAACGGGCTCTTGAGGTTAATGAAAAAGCAAAAGAAAAATTTAAAGCAATGCCTGCTTCCAATAAAAAGGTATATATCTGGTGGATTACGAGTGCGAAACACGAGGAAGCAAGGGCGCGCAGAATAGAGCAGTCGGTCAAGGCCGCTATGGAAGGATCTAAATACCCGTCAATGTTTTAAAATTTGGAACCGTGATATAATAAATAATATGAAAAAACAATGCCCGGTATGTGTGCTTGATTCAGATATGTTCCACAAATCATTAAAGGCGCTGTACCATAAATGCGCCTCCTGCGGGGCTGTCTTTATGGATGAGTCCTGCTTTTTGCCTCCTGAACAGGAAAAAAAAAGATATGAAACCCATAACAACGACGTAAATGACGAAGGCTACAGGGGTTTCGTGCTGCCGCTTGTTACCGCTGTTACCCAAAGATACACGCCGCACCACAGAGGGCTTGATTTTGGCTGCGGGGCCGGGCCTGTGGCTTCTGTTATGCTGGGTGAAAAAGGGTATAAGACAGCACTTTATGACCCGTTTTTTCACGACAACCCTGAAGCCCTTAAAGGCAAATATGACTACATAATATGCAGTGAGGTGGCGGAGCACTTTAAAGAGCCTTTGAAGGAGTTTATGCTTTTAAAAAGCCTTCTTAAGCCCGGCGGTTCGTTGTTTTGCATGACCGAACTGATAAACGAAACAATGAATTTTGAAAAATGGACTTACAAAAACGACCCCACCCATGTTATATTCTATACAATAAGAACGCTTGCAAGAGCCGCTGACAGGGCGGGTTTTGCGGCGCTTGAAACAGGCGGAAGGTTGCACATATTTTCATGAAGAGAGGGATGAAATGATACGTTTAATAATTTTGATTATAATAGTCTCGCTGTTGTGGGAGCTTTACAAGGCCTTAAAAAGAAGAAGGCAGGGCGGAGGCGTACCTCCAAGCCGTACTTCGGACGACCCCTATGAAATACTCGGAACGTCACAAACCGCCTCGCCGGAAGAGATAAAAGCAGCCTACAGGGAAAAGATAAAAGAATACCACCCGGATAAATTTCAGGGACAGCCTGAATGGGTAAAAACTCAGGCTGAAGAAATGACCCAGAAAATCAACCGCGCTTACGAGGCTCTCAAACGCTAATTGGACGAGAACTTCCTGCCCACGACTTTGCCGCCGTACACGCTTCCGTCATCTTTATAGATCACCATAGGCACTCCCTGATATGAGATGATTGAAGGGAAGAACGCGCTGTGTGTTGATACGTTCTCAGAGAATATCTGGCCGCCGACTCTGTCCCACGCAGTGCCGTTATACTTGTAAGCCTCTCCGGCGTTTGAGGAGGACTGATTTCTGAGAGCGATGTAAACAGAACTGTTTGAGGAATCATAAGCCAGCGACAAATCATAGTTGTTGGCATAGGTAACATCCCACCCTACAGCCTCCCATGTGCCGGTAGAAGGCATCATTCTTACGACTCTTGCCCTCAAAGGGCTCAAGTCGTGTGAATAGGCAAGATAGATGTAGCCGTCATCCCCGTAAATCATGTCTATGTTTGACGAGCCGTGTGCCGTTATGGTCGTGCCCACGGGGGCCCAGCCTGCGGCGGTTGTGTATTTAAAAAGCTCAAGCCGTGCAGGGCCTCCGGGAGAGTTTTCCAGGCAGGCGACATAAGGGATAGGGTCGGGTGAGCCCCAGGTCACAATTACCTCTGTGTCTGAAACCGCAAAGCCTGAAAAACCCTGGGTGCCGACAAGATTCCATACAGAACCCTGTCCTTTTTTCAGAGATGCTCTGCCTGCTCCGGTTGCCGAGTCATCCCTGTATGAAATATAGCGCAGGGCAGGTGCGCCTGTATAAGCGTAGATATCAGGGGCATCCGCATTGCCTCCTGATACGTCATTTTCAGCCTGCCATGTTCCGTAATCAAAATAGGTATAGTAAACCCTGCCGCTTGCCGAGTTAACATAACCGACGTGAATCTGCCCGCTTGATACTGTTTCCATGGCAAATTTTCCGGCAGTACCGTTTGTGATTGTGATCTGCCCGGCTTTGCCGTAGTTGCTCCAGCCAAAGCCGTTATTATAGCGGCAGGAAAGCTTTCCGCTGTTATCGCCGTCGATATAAATTGTATAAAGGTTTGAACTGATATTCCTGAGAACAGGCATGCCCGCGGCGCCTGAACTTATGGGGTTTGAAGGTATGTCACGCCAGGACGGCGTGGAGGTGTTTGTCGGTGAGGCGGTAGAAGTCCGTGTAGGAGTCGCAGTCGCGGTCATGGTAACGGTGGAAGTCGTGGTCATGGTTGCGGTAGGTGTCGCGGTCGCAGTAACGGTGGCAGTGGCGGTTAAGGTCGGTGAAGCGGTTGAAGTAGGCGTGGCAGTATAAGTGGCTGTGGCTGTGGGTGTTGCGCTTGGCGTCACGGTATCCGTGGCAGTAGGCATAGCTGTGGATGTGGTGGTAATAGTCGCAGTATCAGTCATAGTTGCGGTGGGCGAGGCTGTGTGCGTGTCTGTTTGAGTATCAACAGGCGTATTGGTCATGGTAGCCGAAGGGGGCACATCCGTGGATGTAGGAGTTGCCGTTGTTGTAATGGTGGCTGTCGTTGTGACGGTAGCTGTAGAAATCACGGGTGTGCTTGTAGAAGTTTGCGTGTTCTGAACAACGGGATCAGGCGGAGTTATAATTAAATGTTGTGTATGAAGAAAGAGCGACGTATCCTATAATAAG
>CAYGHG010000063.1:11217-15285 GCA_964349515.1 uncultured Spirochaetia bacterium | reverse complement strand
CTTTTAAGGCGGGCGTCGAGAGTTCGAGCCTCTCCCGGCTCACCAAAAAATTCCGTTAAGCGGAATTTTTAGAGGAGGCAGACAGGCCTCCGGTCAATTCTCGATTTTCGATTCTCGGTATTTGCAGTCAAACGTGACTCACAGCACATAAAAAAGCAATTCAATATGGAGGTAGTAGAAATGTACGCAATAGTTGAAATCGCGGGAAAGCAGTATAAGATAACCGAGGGTATGACGCTTAATGTCGACAAACTCGCGGCTGACACAAAAGAGGTGGTGCTTGACAGGGTGCTGCTTTTAGTAAACGGAAACGATGTAAAAGTCGGCAATCCGACTGCGGCGGGCGTGTCTATCACGGCTGAAGTGGTGGGCGACGACAAAGGCAAAAAAATAGTCGTTTTCAAATGGAAGAGAAGGAAATACTATAAACGGAAAGCCGGACACAGGCAGAAATACACGAAATTAAAAATCAAAAAGATTGAAGTCAAATAAGGGACAGGTGATAATTAATGGCACATACAAAGGCGCAGGGAAGTTCAAGAAACGGAAGAGATTCGGGCGGCAAGAGGCTCGGAGTAAAAGCCGGGTCGGATAAAATAGTAAGAAGCGGTTCCATACTTGTAAGGCAGAGGGGCACCAAAATTGACGCAGGCGTCAACGTAGGAATGGGCCGCGACCACACCCTTTATGCGAAGGCTGACGGCATGGTGAAATATGAAAAAGTGGGCAGAAGCTCGACAAGGGTAAGCATAGTCCCCGTACAGCAGTAAAAAACATAATAATACAGAGCCGCCGGGTTTTTAGCCCGGCGGCTTTTTTTTACCCCCTTCATCTGTGATATATATATTATCCGGCGCTTTCATAGTGTATAATGACCAAGAAAAAGATACCTGCCGGGTTCTCAAATACAGCTCGGAGCCAACAAATCTGTTTTAAAGGTATTTTAAACCAAAAGTTAGCGACACGGAGTTTACGGCCCGGCCGGAAAATTACGGAAAACAGCAAAACTTATAGCGTGAAGTTTTGTTAAAAATACAAAAAAAAATAAAAAGGCTTTTAAATCAAGGGTTTTTGTGGGCAGAAAAGCTCAATTTTTATTGACTATTAGCGGGGCTATCAGCAATAATAAGTAAGTATAAACAGCTTAACATCTTAGCATCAACTTGAAACGGGGGCCATGTGAGAAAGTTAGTATTGCTTTCAATTTTAGCGGTTATATTTTTTAATGCGCCTTTGGCGGCAAAGCAGCTGAAGAATGAAAAGGCGCTGAATGAAAAGGCCGCTCTTAAAGAGTATGATAACGGTTTGTTCGTGCAGGAGATTTTCGGAGTTCCCGTGAATTACAGGGATAAATACGGCAAGTGGAAAAAAATAAACACCTCGGCCTCGAAAAACCGCGGATTTTTTGCCTGCGAGCAGAACTCCCTGCGTTCGGTTTTTTATGACGATTACTCGCAGGGAGTGGTGTATGGTGAAAGCGGCAAATCCATAACCTGGAAGGCGGTTTCCATGGCTCTGACAGGAGCGTCCGGAGCCGTAATCAGGCAGCTGCAAAAGGGGAACTCAAGGGCCTCAGGCGCGGGTAATACAGTAAAATATGATAACGCTTTTGAAGGCGCGGCTGATGAATACATAATAGGCGCGGGAAGCGTAAAAAACAATATTGTCCTGCACTCAAAACCGACGGGAATTGAATCCGCTGATTTTCTGGAAGTTACCGGAGAGTTTCTGCCACGGCCGGGATTTTCGGTTTTTAACGAGGCGGGCGGCATTAGCGGGCAGGCAGAAACGGGTAATGGTTTTTGTATTAAGTCAGGAGGGGAATATTATTTTATCAACCCTGCTTACATACATGATTCTCCGGCACCTTCGGGTTTTGACAAACAGTACGCGCCGGAGATGTTCCGCGTAAATTATGAACTGACGGTTGAAAAGGGAAAAATAACTGTAAAAATAAAAATTCCGGCATCATGGCTCGCTGACCCGGGTACGAGGTATCCCGTATATATAGACCCTACCGTGTCGCTGGGCATTCCGAATTGGCAGAGTTTTAATTCGCAGCAGGACACTGATATTAATTCCGCAAGCGCCGTAAATAACGGCACCGCAACAACCATGACGGTTGGCAGAGACCAAAGCGGCGCTGTATGGCGCGGTCTTTACCGTTTTGACCTGTCCTCAATACCTTCAACGGCAATTATCAGAACAGCGTTTTTTAATGTTTATAATCACCTTATAACAACAGGCTCTACGGGCGCGGATTATTATCAGGTGCATGAAGTGACTGCCAATCCGGTATCGGAACAAAACTGGTGGTCGGAGACTGGCGCGACATGGCCGCAAAGGACCGGTACTGAATCGTGGGTATCAGCGGGCGGTGATTTTGATACAATGCTTTCAGGCAGGGCGCTGATTGACGCGGCTGACCCCGTGGCTTACAGGCAGTTTAACGTGGGCTCGCTTGTCAGCGGCTGGGTAAAAGGCACAAAGACAAACAACGGTTTGCTTTTAAAGGTGGAAAGTTCCAGGGAGCTTGCAGGCATACACGGCGAGGTTTTTCACAGCAGGGAAAATACGAATATACCTTATATAGCTGTAGAATATTACGAGTCCGGCAGCGGCGCGGTCTCTTCCTGGGCACAGGATACAGTTTTAAGGGAGGGCATGCCCTACGCAAACTATGGTACATATACATACTTGGACTTCTGGGGTTCAACCGCGGGAGACAGGCGCAGAAGCGTGGCGCAGTTTGACCTGTCCATGCTCCCCTCCAATATAGTGGTTACAAGCGCGTCTGTTAACATGTATGTGTATACAAGACTGGGAAACAGCGCAACCGTTGACATGTATGCTGTTACGAACACAGCCTGGGTTGATACGGGCGCAGGGTGGGTGTCGCGGACAACTTCTGATACCTGGGCAACTGCCGGCGGCGATACCGGTTCTACGGTATTAGGTTATTATACTTTTCCGAATGTCATAACAGCCGGATACTACAGCTGGCCGATGCCGGTTACGGTGGTTGCGGGCTGGCTTGACGGGAATATTCAAAATAACGGAGTTTTATTCAGGGTGCGTAACGAGGGGCAGGACAGGGGTTATAGGGCGTATTCACATGAAAACCTGCAGTACCAGCCGAGACTGGACATTACATACACGGCTGCGGCGGGTTTTACACCGCCGGAATTGCTGCAGCCGCTTGGCGGGGAAATTGCGGATCAAAATTATCTTGTAAAGTGGAAATGGGGCTCAAAGGACGATATAGCCGACCCGTTTGATCTGCAATATTACATTGAATATTCTGATGACGGCGGTACATCATGGTACGCGCTGGCAACAACCACGGCAAAAGCAAATTTGTACAGCTGGGACAACTTCTTTTCTGGCAGAGGGCACGCAGTACAGGGTTCGGATAGCAGCATATGATTATTCAGGATCGCTTTCCTACAGCTTGTATTCGGAGTCCGCGGATTTTACCGTTCAGAGGTTTACCGGCAGTTCTTATCTGGATGTTTCTTCTGCGTCTGCCGTGCCTGCAAGCGTGAACATAGGGCAGAGCATAACAGTGGTGTACGGGGTTTATAACGGAGGGTTTGAGGTTTTTGACCTGCTGCCTACGGCGCTTGCTGTGACGGGAACAGGGGGCGGAAATGCCTCTTTACTTTTAAATAGCAGCGGGAATTCTGTTGAGCGTTGGGCTACGTCTTATCTCACATGGATTTATACAGCAGCAAGCTCCGGGGTTGTAAGTTTTGAGGGCAGGGTGGACGCAACAGGGGCGGATACCGGCACCAATACAAGGACGTCGAGGGGTATAACAAACAGTGTGGTTATAAACTCTCCGACAAGCACGGTTACAGGCACGTGGACGGTTTCGCCTGAACATACTCCGACATACACTCCCACGCTTACGGCTACGGGTACAGTCACAGAAACCGTTACAGAATCCTCAACGCCTACCGGAACGCCGACTTTTACGGGAACTGCAACAGCTACACCTTCGATTACACTCAGTGTTACTGAAACTGTGACGCAGACTGTTACTGAAACTGTGACGCAGACTGTTAC
>CAYGHG010000063.1:0-11117 GCA_964349515.1 uncultured Spirochaetia bacterium | reverse complement strand
GTGTTACTGAAACTGTGACGCAGACTGTTACTGAAACTGTGACGCAGACTGTTACTGAAACTGTGACGCAGACTGTTACTGAAACCGCAACGCAGACTGTTACTGAAACCGCAACGCAGACTATTACTGAAACCGCAACGCAGACTGTTACTGAAACTGTGACGCAGACTATTACTGAAACCGTGACGCAGACTGTAACTGAAACCGTGACGCAGACTGTAACTGCGACCGTGACGCAGACTGTTACACCTTCGACAACGCCAACGGCCACGCTCAGTGTTACACCTTCGATTACACTCAGTGTTACTGAAACCGTGACGCAGACTGTAACTGTGACCGTGACGCAGACTGTTACGGGGACTGTAACCGAAACTGTAACAGGAACCGCTACCGAAACCATTACTGAAACCGTCACAAGAACAGTTACTGAAACTGTGACAGAAACTACTACAGAAACAGTGACGCAAACAGTAACCGCAACCATCACGGAGACCGTTACCGGAACCGTTACACCTTCGACAACGCCAACGGCCACGCTCAGTGTTACTGAAACTGTGACTGAGACCATAACACAAACAGCCACGGCGAGCAGCACCATTACTATAACCATAACATATACCGTAACTTTCACCGAAACCGCGACCGAAACCGCTACACAGACCGTGACCGGGACTCCAACCGGTACACATACCCAAACCGTGACGGGTACGGTTACAGAAACGGTTACCGCAAGTTTTACCGACACCCCCACCATGACCCACACCGGTACTTTTACTTCCACGCAGACGCATACTCCGAGCGCGACAATTACTCCGACTTTGACTGCTGTCCCTACGGGTACTCCGGTGACACCGCTGTATGTTTACGGGAATATTATTAATGGGCAGGGCTCGATAAAGCTCAAGATAAAGCTCAAAAATTCTGAAGCCGTGAAAATATACATATATAACATTGCCGGCGAGCTTATGTATTCCGCGGCGGCGCAAATGCCGGCGGGCTGGAACGAGTGGGAGTGGCAGGGCGTGACCGGGTCAGGGCAGAAGGCAGCGGGCGGAATATACATACTCAGAGTAAATGCAGAAGGACGAAATACATTGATTAAAATACCGGTAAAATAGGGCGTTTTTAAAGCATAAAAATACGCCCCCTCACCTGACCTCTCCCCCTCAAGGGGCTGCTAAAAAGAGCCTACCTTTAAAGGCGGAGAGGAGATCATATTACACACTGATGTGAACAATATCTTTTTAATTATAATGGGTGAAAAAACAGCCCCGCCATATTATAATGCTTTAAATACTTTATTATGGAGGATTATGTGTTTGTAGATCGCGCGATAATACAGGTTAAATCTGGAAAAGGCGGGGACGGAGCCTCTTCATTTCACAGGGAAAAATTTGTACCAAAGGGCGGGCCTGACGGCGGCGACGGCGGCCGAGGCGGGCACGCTTATTTTAAAGCTACAAAGCATATGAATACACTGATGGATCTTCACTATAGGAGGCGCTTTTTTGCAGGTGACGGCGGTAAGGGCAGCGGCAACAACAGCCATGGAAAAAACGGCGAAGATATTTATGTAAACATACCGCTTGGGACCGTTCTTAAAGACAAAAAAGGGCGCGTCATAAAGGATTTTGTGCGTGACGGCGAAGTTTACATGCTGATGAGGGGCGGGCGCGGCGGCAGGGGAAACGCAAGGTTCAGAAATTCCGTGCGTCAGGCGCCTAAATTTTATGAAAAGGGAGAGCCGTGCCAGGAGGGCGAATTTGCCCTTGAACTTAAAATAATAGCTGATGTGGGGATAATCGGGCTCGCAAACGCGGGCAAGTCAACCCTTCTCTCAAAAATATCAAATGCCCACCCGAAAATAGCAAATTACCCTTTCACGACATTGACCCCCGTGCTCGGGCTGGTGCGCTATGATGAGGAGCGCGCCTATGTGGTGGCTGACATCCCGGGTTTGATAGAAGGCGCGGCAGAGGGCCGGGGGCTGGGGATTGAGTTTTTGCGCCATATTGAGCGCACGCGCGTTTACATACACCTTGTTGACCCGACACAGGGGGATGCATATAAAACATACAGGATTATAAATAAAGAACTCGGTGCATATGACAAAAAGCTTCTGAAAAGGCCGCAGGTGGTTTTTATAAACAAAGAAGAGCTCTTAAGCGCGAAGGAAAAGAAAACAATACGTGAAAAATTCAAGAAACATAAGATAGTATTTGATTTCATATCGGCAAAAGAAGGCGCGGGAATTGACAAGGTCATAAAAAAGGTTTTTGCGGTTCTTGAAAAAACAGAAGCCGAAGTCAGGGAAATAAGCCCCGAAGCGCGGGCCTTTGAGGAGGAGGGGCCGTCGCGGATTGAAAAGCTCGAGGCAAATGCCTACAGGCTGGTTTCTTCCAAGGTCGAAAAATACATTGCGATGCTTGATTTCGGCAACCCTGATACGGTGCATGTTTTCAGGAGTTATCTCGACAAAAACGGCGTCAACAAAATGCTGAAAGCCTACGGCGTCAAGGAAGGCGACATAATCGTAATAGGAGAGAGGGATTTTGTTTTTTCGGAAGAAGAATAGGGAAATTAAGCTATAATTAAGACAGAAGCCAGAAGACAGAAGACAAAAGACAGAAGTTAAGGATAAAAAATAAAATAGTTGCGGGTGTTGGTTTCGGATTTTGAAATGCAGGGTGAAGATTGCGTGATGAATCATAAAACGGAGACTGTGGCATGTATAAAAGAATCGTTATAAAAGTCGGGACCAACTTAATAGCCGATGAAAAAGGTGTCCGCAGGGACTTCTTGAAAAACTTTACCACCCAGGCTGCGGGCCTTATGAAAGCCGGAAAAGACGTAGTCATAGTCAGCTCGGGCGCCATAGGGCTCGGGATAAAAAAACTGGGGCTGTCCGCCAAACCTTCGGATGTGGCGGAAAAGCAGGCTGTAGCGGCGGTCGGGCAGATAAGCCTGATGCAGGAGTATGAGTCGATGTTTGAAAAGCAGGGCATGCACGCGGCCCAGGTGCTGCTTGACCACGAGGACATAAGGCACAGGGCAAAAATAGCCAACGCCAGCAACACGCTGAACAAACTGCTTGAGTGGAGGATTGTGCCCGTAATAAACGAAAATGACGCGGTGGCCACCGAAGAGATAAAGTTCGGCGACAACGACGCGCTCGCGGCCATAACAGGCAGCCTGGTAAACGCGGACCTGGTCATAATACTTACCAGTGTTGACGGCGTGTACGACAAAAACCCCCAAAAATATCCGGGCGCCTCTCTCATCAGGAACATAGAAAACATAGACGATTATATTGATAAAATCGACACCACCGGAAAGACCGGTTTCGGCACGGGCGGCATGGCCACAAAACTTGAAGCCGCAAGAAAGCTCAATTACGCCGGAATACCGCTGATAATCGCAAACGGAAACGCGCCCGGCGTGGTGGAAACCGCGGCGTCAGGCGCCGGCGCCGGTACTTTTATTTATAAAAAGGGAAAGCGTGCAGAATCAAAAAAGAGATGGATACTCCTCAACTTAAGGACAAAAGGGGAGGTAACAATAGATGAAGGCGCGAAAAAAGCGCTCTTATCAGGTAAAAGCCTGCTTTGCGTGGGAGTGTCAGGAGTGAAGGGTGATTTTGATTTCGGCGATGCCGTGGAAATATCAGACGCTAAAGGGGTAAAACTCGCCAAAGGAATCAGTAACTATTCTTCCAAAGACCTAAAAAGCGTTAAAGGAAAAAAATCAAAAGAGATAAAGGCCCTGATGCAGAGCGGATTTTACGAGGAAGCGATACACAGGGATAATATGGCAAGTTACACAAAAGGCTGAAGGCACTTTATCGTCGGTATGTTTATTTCTGTTTCATGCACGAAAGGCTATCTGAAATAGACGGCTTCCTTTGTATGCATAATCCCCGCTATGTTTGTTTTTACTTTTATATAAAAGCCCCCTGTGTCTGTGAAGAGAATGTCGTAGGTTATTTCGCTTCCGTTTAGTTTTAAAGAGCCCTTTTGTTCCGTATCCTGAATATCTTCGCACGCGTGTATTGCCGCCGCCATTCCCGAATCAAGATTAAGCGAGGCTTTCAGCTCCCTTTCATACGCCGCAGTTGATGAAAACTTTGCTATACCGAAGAAGAAAATAAAGAGGTTGTTTGTTATCAGAAGTATCAAAAGGGTGTTTTTAACCGCGTTCATCAGAACCACCTCTTGTTTTCGGGAATTATATAGTAGTTTCTGGCAACCTCAAAATCCATTGCGTGAAAATTTCTGCCAAAGCCTGCCATAAAAAAGAGGGTGTTTCCCGTAGCCGAAAAAACCAGGGATTTGGGCGCGTCGAAAGACAGCGTTTCGGCCGTGCGGGCGCTTGAGACTGCGGGGTAGCACGAGATTACGAGTTTTCTGCCGCTTATGTAGGCAGCGCAGTAGTCTTTTGAAATGTCGGAAGGCAGCCCGTTGGGGTGCAGTGAAGGCATTTCAATAATCAGCGTGGAAGTGCCTGCCGTAAAACCATGTGCCGATGAAGCCAGTGACAAGCTTTTTGAAGCAAGTGCTTTTATAGGGGCGCAGAGCCGCAAAAAAGAGTCAAGCGCGGAAGACTTGTCAAAGTAATAGGCAAAGGAGGCCTGGATAATAAGGGATAAAAAAACCGCCGCAGGAAGCAGGAGTTTACTTTTTTTCATAGCGCTCCCTCGCGTCAAGGATGATATCAAGCCTGGTTTTAAACCTAAGCGGGCCTGACGACTGCACGGAGGCTCTGCGCAGTGAAACTTTACCGTCAAAGTGCGAGGAGACCATGTATGAACTGACAAGATTTTCGGATTTTAAGGCAGGGTCCTCGGTAAAAGCAGGGACTTTGTAGCGCGAGCCCTCTGAAGCGAGGGAGGGCATATTTTTCATAAATTCAAGCTGTTTGTACCCCGAGGTAAGCGCGAGCTTTTTATAGTATGAAGAGGCGGTCAGGTAAAAACCGGCCGCACCCATTACAAAAGAAATTAAAAAAACAAATCTGAGCAGGCCGTGCCTGTAGTTCATTTGAGGCTGCCTGACAGGGCCGCAGAGAGGTCGCTCATAATGGTGGGTGAATAGCCGCTGTATATGTACCTTACAGAGCCGGACCTGTCCAGTATTATGACGCCCGGGTCTTTCAATCCTTTGTACATAGGCGGGAGTGAGGCTGTGTGAAAGCGGTATTTAAGGCCGGTATGGCCGTAAGGCTCGTTTACAGTGAGCGAAGATTCTTCGTTTTTGAGGGTGATAAGCATTGTTTTTTTGCCCGGCAGTTTTTTTTGTTCCAAAGATTTTTCAAGCAGGAGCGAGCCTGCGGACTGCCCCAAAAAAACCATTACTATGTCATAGCTGCCGGTGAAATCATGGATTGTGTATGTGCGGGCTTCTTTGTAGCCCATTATGAAGTTTTCCGAGGCAATTCCGGTTCTCAAAGGAGGGAGGTTTGCCTTTTTTAATTTTGCCGGGGCATTAAAAAAAAACCAGGCTCCCAGCCCTGCGGCCAGCACCGCCGCCGAAACCGCCGCGTACAACAACAGGCTTTTCTTTTTTTCTTTTGCCATTTTATTTTCCTATGCAGAATTTTGAAAAAACATCGTTAAGAACGTCGTCCGAGGCTATTTTGCCGGTTATAAGCGAGAGTGAATCTGCGCATTTTTTCACGTCAACCGCGGCAAGCTCCGGCTTAAAACCGGACTGTACGCCCGCAATTGCCCTGTCAAGCGCGTCAACCGTGCTTATAAGCGCCTGCCTGTGCCGCTCGTTTGCTATTACTATTGAGCCTGTTCCTTCGTAATCTTCGCCCATTATAACCTTTTTTATCAGGGAAGTTAAGCCCTGTATTCCTGCGCCTGTTTTGGCGCTCACGGCCGCGCAGGGGGCGGCTGTGCTAAAAAAAGAACCAGCTTTTTCAGTTTCAAAGGCGGGTTTAAGGTCGGATTTGTTTATTACAATTATAGAGGGTCTGTTCTTAATTTTTTCATACGCCTGTAAATCACCGGCGGTGAGAGGCTCTGAACCGTCAGCAACAAAAAGCACAAGGCTGCTTGAGGCGGTCTCTGCCACGGCCCGCTTTACTCCTTCGCTTTCCACGGGGTCGGAGGTTTCCCTTATCCCCGCGGTGTCGGTTAAGCGCACAGGCAGGCCTGCGATTTCGCTTTGCGCCTCTATCGTGTCGCGGGTGGTGCCGGGTATCTCTGTTACTATCGCGCGCTGTGTGCCGAGCAGGGCGTTCAGCAGGCTTGATTTTCCTGTGTTGGGCCTGCCTGCTATTGCTATTTTTGCACCTTCTTTTATCAGAAGCCCCGCCTCACAGTTTTTTAAAAGATGAAGGGCACAGGATTTTATCCCGGAAAGCATGAGTAAGGATTTTTCCCTGCCTGCAGCCTCGGTGTCGTCATACGCGAAATCAATGTCTGTTTCAAGAAGTGTGAGCAGGGAAATCAGCTTCTGCCTTAAGCCTTCAACAGCCTCTGTTTCGCGGCCCTTCAGGATATTCAGCGCGATTTCGGCCGCGGCGGGTGAACGCGCGGAAATCAGGTCAGCCACCGCTTCTGCCGCAGGCAAATCCATTTTTCCGTTCATAAAAGCGCGCCTTGTGAATTCGCCCGCCTCTGCCGCGGCGCAGCCGCGAGAGTAGAGCAGCTTCAGTATCATAGAGGCTATCAGCGGGCTGCCGTGGCAGGAAATCTCTGCCATGTCTTCGCCGGTGTATGAGTAAGGAGCGGGAAAGTATGAGAGCAGGACGCGGTCAAGGGCGCCGGTTTCTGAAAAAATTTCGCCGTAATACTGCACGCGCGGGGTAAAAGAGGGGAGGTTTCTGCCTGAGGCTGTACGGAATATTGACACAACTGTTTTCAGCGTGTCAGGCCCGGTAATTCTTATCAAAGCCGCGGCTGCTTTTCCGGGATAAGATGAGAGCGCCGCGACGGTTGTATTTTCCATGGCTCACAGCAGGGCTGTTACTACGACCTTTTTATACGAGCCCCTGCCGATGCTGAAAGTGATGACACCGCTTTCCAAGAGGGCTTCGTGTATTACCTTTCTTTCGTAAGAAGGGAGAAAATCGCTTATTACCTCGCCGCAGGCGGAGGCCTTGTCGGACATTGCCTTCGCGGTGCTTTTAAGAAACAGCAGGCGCTTTTCCCTGTATGAATCCACGTCAATTATGAGGGGCGCGTGGTGTTTCAGTTTTTTATCAAGATAAGCCGAGATGAGGTACTGCATGGCGGTGAGGTTCTGGCCGTTTTTTCCTATCAGCAGCCCGTCTTTTTCGCCCGCTGAAATCCTGAGTACAGCCAGCCCGTTTTCGTCCGTGCGCTCCACGGTAAAAGAGGTAAAGCGCATGAGCTTCAGCATTTTCTCCAAAACAGCGCGGGCGTCTTCAATCTCGGATTCAGAAAGACCGTTTTGTTTTGAAGCGGCAGGGGGCCTTTTATAGAAATCAAGCACGTATTCCTTTCTATCGGCATACATTTTTTCCTGCACCAGGTTTGCCCCTATTTCGTTTATGGAAGCGCCTGTCTCGTCCATAAATTCCTTAAGCGCGCCCGACACGGTAAGAGCGGTTTTTCTTACAAAATTTATCCTGCCCTCCATTTATTTGTCCGTTGTACTTTTATTTACAATCATCTGCTGTACTATGCCGAAGAGGTTTGAAGCGCTCCAGTAGAGCAGCAGGCCCGAAGGCCACTGGAAAGAAATAAAGGTTAAAAATATAGGCATGCCGTAGAGCATTATTTTCTGCTGCTGTTCCTGTTCGGGGGACATCGCGGGCTGTACGGTCATCTTCTGCTGTATGAACATCGTGGCGCCCATGAAAAGAGGGAGCACGTAAAACGGGTCGGGGCGCGACAGGTCTTTGAGCCACAAGGCAAAGTTTGCGCCCTTTAATTCAACCATTGATATTAATGTCTGGTAAAGCGCTATGAATATGGGCAGCTGCAAAAGCATGGGCAGGCAGCCGCCGAGAGGGTTGATTTTATATTCCTGGTAAAGTTTCATGGTCTCTTCGTTCATCTTTTTGGGGTCGTCTTTGTATATCTTTTTCAGTGTTTCCATTCGCGGCTTTATTATGTTCATTTTTTTCTGGGTTTCTTTCATGTGCTTGTAGCTTTTCTGTGAGGGGATAAACAGCAGGCCCCTTATTATAAGAGTAATCAGCAGTATCGCCACGCCGTAGTTTTTTGTAGCGCCGTATAGGAAATCCATCAGGTAAAACATACCTATGCCGAGCTCGCGTATCCAGCCCAGATCCACCATCTTCTGCATGCCGCCGGCTTTTTTCAGCCTTTTGTATTCTTTAGGCCCGATGAAAGCGGATAATTCAAAGTTCTCCTGCATGCCCGCGGATATTATGGTGTCGCTGAAATTGATTCCCAGGTATCCAAAACCGCCGCCGGTTTCTTTTGCAAAGGTGTTCTTGATTTTTGAAAGCTCCTTTAAAAGAAATGAGGCTGTAAAGTATGAGTCGTGATAGGCGAGCCACGGCGTTATTTCGGGTATTATGGTGGTCTTGGCGTCTTTTTTCTTTGGGTCAATGCTTACGGTTATGTGTTTGGCGCCCTTTCCCGTCGGGTAGGTTGCTTTGTTATATGCATAGATGCTGTCTTTCATCTTCGCCGCATCCCCCGGAAGCCTGTGTATGTTCGGCCCCCACAACAGCTGGAAATCTTTGAGAGGAAAAGGGGCCCCCGTGCGGTTTATAAAGGAGATTTTCATGTCAATCAGGTAGCTGTCATACTGCAGGGTATAGGAGCGTCTTACTTCAAGGCCGGTGTTGAAATCTTTTTTAAAGGCAACGGTTATGCCCGATGAAGTCCTTGTTTCGCCGTCAAACTTCCACGTGTTGCCGAACAGCTCCATTGATGAAGAGTTAAGCGCGAGATAGGAAAAAGAGGTATTGTTGGGAACCAGTTCCACGGGGAGTTTTTCGCCATCTTTTGTGTCTGTGTAGGCTTTGAGTTTGTAGCTTTGTATCACGCCGCCGATGTTTGAGAAAGTGACAGAAACAAGGGGCGTCTCCACGGTGTGGCCCTCTGAGTCCACTTCTTTTATCTCCCTGGCAGTTCCCAGGGAAAAGGGAAGAGAACTGTCTGTAGAGGCGGCCGCCTGGGAGGTTGCGCTGACGGCTGCCGTGCCGGCAGGCACCACGGCAGGGGTGGATTGCACCGGCTGCGAGGCCTGGGGTTTGGGGCCGTAGATTTTATTAAAACCGAAAAGTATGACAAAGGAAACGATGATGAAAACTATGAGCCTTTTTGAGTCCTTATTCATTAAAAACCTCCGTAAGGGCCGCGATAATGTGCCCTGTTATTTGAGTTTGTCTATGCCGCCCGGGTGCCACGGCCCGCATTTGGCTATTCTTTTTACCGAGAGCCAAAACCCCCTGATTGCGCCGTATTTTTTCAGCGCTTCCATTGAGTACTCGGAGCAGGTGGGATAAAACCTGCACGCGCCCGGAAGCAGCGGCGATATTGTTTTCCTGTAAATTTTTATCAGAAAGATAAGCAGGTGTTTCATTTTTCCGCGCTTTCTTTTATCTCAAGCAGGGGGGCGAGGGCGCTTTCCATTGCCCTGAAATCCTCAAGCTTTGCGCAGGAATGTTTCGGCATGATGAGCACGTCAAAACCCGCGAGGGAGGGTTTGTGCCTCCTGTAGATTTCACGCACCCTGCGCTTGTACAGGTTTCTCTCGGTGCTTTTTTTGAGAGCTTTTTTCGCGATATTGGCGGCAAACATCCTTGTTTTACCGCTTTTATATAAATATACGCTGAAGAATTCCGAGGAATTTTTCAGGCCGTTTTTCAGCAAAAACCTGATTTCACGTGTCTTGGGAGTCTGCCTGTGCCTGATGATTAAAACCCCTTATATGGTTATTAAGCCTTTGTCAGCTTTTTCCTGCCCTTGCGCCTTCTCGCGTTTATTATCTTTTTGCCGGTTGGCGAGGACATCCGCTTTAAAAACCCGTGTTTCCTCTTGGCTTTCTTTTTGTGGGGCTGGTATGTTCTTTTCATGATAAAAGTCTCCGTTTCATAAAGTTTTTGTGTTTTCGGCCTTAAATAAGGTTATAAAAACATAGGAAATTATAGATTAATAGGGAAAAATAGTCAATTTGTATTTAATAAAGGCAAGCTATAAGCTATAAGGGAGAAACAAGACAGAAGACAAAAGACAGAAGTTAAGAATAGGGCCATAGGTTTTAAACTGTAAACTGTTCTTCTCATCCATGCAAAAACTTATGGATAAAAACCAATATATAACTTACAATTAAACAATAAAAAAATGGAGGGTTAAATGAAAAAATCAATTGTGGTTTTAACTCTTGCAATTGCTGTTTTTGTTTTAGGATGCGCTTCAAACACGCCCACTGAACCTGTTTCAAATCTGGTAATCTCCGCTTCGCTGACCCGTCAGGACATGAATGAAATGCCCGGGCAGACGGTCTATATGGTAATGCTGCTCAAAGGCTTTATGTTTATGGAGGGCGCATCTGTTTCTGTTTCCGGCCCGCACGGGGTAACTACGCTTGCGGACAACGGGTTTGGGATGTATTCGGCAGCTTTTCAGGATGAGTCCTCTGCTGCACAGCACTATGTTTTCGGCCAGAGTTATACAGTCTCGGTAAACGCGGAAGGCCGCAACTACAGCGCCACGGCCACAGCTCCGGGTGCGGTGACTATTACTGCGGACGCAACGGTGCTTTCGTGGTCTTACGAGGGAAACAAGGACGTCATTCAGGCTGTGGCGCCGAACAACGTTTCCGTAACAGCCGGCCCGGATGTGGTGTCGCCATACAACCTGGGCGCGACCGGGATATTTTCAAACGGTTCCGGGCTGTACGGGATTAATGCAAATATTGTAAAGGAAACAACCGGTTTTTCAGGCGCAAGTGTTTTAAGCGCGATGGTAATGGCATACCAGAAAACGTACAGCTACGACAAGCCGTAGAGGCAGAATCAACGGGCGGTTGTTTCAAATTTTCAGATGACATTGATGGACAACAGATAACCTGTAGGGTGCGGCCTATGACGGAGCTGCCGGCGATTACATTGTTTTCCGTAGGGGTCACCCGGTGGGTGACCCGGTAGTTGCAGTAACGGCGTAAACA
>CAYGHG010000062.1:0-15490 GCA_964349515.1 uncultured Spirochaetia bacterium | reverse complement strand
ACAGCACACTGGCAATGGAAAAAACAATTCCTGGAACTGTTAATTTCAGCACTCAGACAAGCTTGAAAAACAGAAGCAATACTGTGATAAATTCTTCTTCCGACAGGATATACTTTAGGGTATATGATACATCAGCGTTAAAATACAAATACGTCTGCCTCAAGGCATCCAATCTTTCCGAACCGTATATTTTTGAAACAGGCGGGCAGGTGAATACTTCGGATATTGTAGGCAGTATGCCGCCGCTCGGGTCAACGAGGGGTACAGAGTTTGTGTATGTAAGCGGTTCTTACAGACAGGATATGCTGGTGCATAATCCAAGCGGGAACACCCTGCGGTATCTGAACTTTGATGACGCCAACAATAACGACTGGCAGATACGCACTGATCTGACCACAGACCACAGCGGCGATGTGATATACGGCACATACTCGCAGATAAGAGGGAGCAATTACGCAGGAGGAAAAAGTAAATTTCTCATGAATGCAGTAGGGGATAAGAAAGAGATAATAATAGACAATCAGAGCAGGGTTTGTTTTATATCAGGCAGTGCGTTTTACATAGTCGGCAATGGAGTGCCTGTACCGCTTTCTCCGGCGCCTCCGCCTCCGCCGGCAATGTCAATGTTTTATACTGCAGTTACAATACAGGGAATTAAGTTTGTATATAATTGGGGGCTTGGCAGGACTTATGTATATAAAGCAGGAAGCCCCTACAAGCGTTTAAACGACGTGCCTTTGGAGCCGGGTGAGTCATTCATAGACATGGACGTAGAGCCGGGGCAGTCATACTCTTACATATTCACGGTAATAGATGAATACGACCAGGAAAGTGAGCCGTCAGAGGTGCTAACCATAGTATTTGGGACGCCTACAGTCACATCCACGATAACCGAGACAGCTACCATCACGCCGACACACACGGTAACACCGACTGTTACACCTACCAGTACCCCGGCAATGGCGCTTGTTCTAAAATACAGGTCGAGCGACAACAATGAGCCGAGCAATTCCCCTCATCAACAGATGGAACTGCATAATATGGATACAAGGGTACTGGAGCTTCACAGGGTTGAAATCCGTTACTGGTACACCTATGAAGGCTCCGGGCAGGGGGAGACGGCGGAAAAAGATGACATCCGCATACTGCCGCCGGGTACTGACATAAAGCAGAATACTACGGCACAGATAACAACAGGTGCATATCCTGCGGGGCAGAACAGGTATCTGAAAATAAATTTCAGCCCGGCCGCAGGAAGCCTGCTCTCAGGCCAGTATCTCCAGATATTTACGAGGTTTAATAATACAGACTGGTCGTCTTACACACAGTCAAATGACTGGAGCTATAACAGTACGACAGCATATACCGAATGGGACAAAGTAACTGTTTATGTTGACGGCGTTCTTGCGTGGGGAACAGAGCCGTTTGACATGCCTACAATGACAGTCACGGAAACTCCCGTGATTTACGAGTCAGATACCCCTACGCCGCAGGACACATTTACTCAGACGCCGTCTGTTACTGAAACACCGTCAGAGACTGTAAGCGCGACAAGTACAGAAACGCTGACTGCCACAACGACATACACGGAAACCGCGACAGATACAGTTACGGACACGATAACACCTACAATTACGGCAACAATCACACCTACTATAACGCCTACGATTACAATTACGATTACGCCTACAGCTACGGCCACAATAACTCAGACGGTTACAATGTCAGTTACTGAAACTGTGACTGCGACTGTAACGCCGACAATAACTGAAACAGTAACAAGCAGTCTGACGGCTGTTACAGAGACTCCGGTAATGACGCTGACGCCTACGCCGGTACTGCCTAATCTGTTGCTAAAGTATATGTCAGCTGACAACAACACGGGTACAAACTCGCCCAAACCCAATATAAGATTATACAATACATCCGGTACGCCTCTTGATTTGTCCTCGGTGGAAATCAGGTACTGGTACAGTTATGAAGGGCAGGGTGAGACAGAGACCGCAGTAGTGGATTACGCGGGTAAACTGCCCGCGGGTACAAACATAACGTCAGCTGTACAAAAAGCAATAGAAAGCGGTGCTTACGGCGGAGGGCAGGACAGATACCTGAAAATTACCTTTGCACAGTCTGCGGGCAGCCTTGGGCAGGGCGAATACGCTGAAATACAGGCAAGGTTTAATAAGAGCAACTGGAGCAGTTACAACCAGTCCAATGACCATTCCTTCTATCCTTTTACACAGTACACGGACTGGGATAAAATATGCGTTTACATAAATGGAATAAAAGTCCTCGGCGAACAGCCGGGTGTGGGGATGCTCGCAGTAAAAAGCGGCAGGGAGAGAAACGTTGTTTTTGACAGCAAGAGCGTTTATGCTTACCCCAATCCCGCTAAAAACGAGACTGTGATAAGGTTTGGCTGTGAAGAGCCGGCGGAGACGCGTATTACAATATACAGTACCGGCGGCACTCTGATAAGAGAGATAACTCTGGGTGAAAATGAGGTAACAGCAGGGATAAACAGGGTGACGTGGGATATTTGTGACGGCAGGGGTGTAAAGATTAAAAACGGAATATACATAATGAAAATAGAAAATAACAACAGAGTAGTAACCAAAAAGATAGCGGTGGTGAAATGATGAAAAAAACAACACTTGTTCTTGCAGTAATAATGTTTTTTACGGTATTTGTTTGGGCGTCTGATGACGCAGCTGCGCTTATTGCAACTGCCGCGTCTCATATGAAAATCATGGCTCAGGAGGCAGACTACGAGGAAACGCTGGCTGAGTATTCCAAGAGCGGTAAAAAGGAAAAAGAACGGGAAGTAAGGAAACAAAAGGCGCAAAAAGGCGGTAAAGCTGAAACCGGCAGGGAGATGCAGCCCGCCTGCATTTTCAGCCCTGAGCTGTTCTTTAAGGACTATGGGTTTAATATCCTACAAAAGGACAGCAGGATAAAAATGGGCAGGGAAGAAATAATAGCCGTGAAAACAGGGCAGGAAGCAAAATATCCGCAGGCACGGATACTCATAAACGCGGGGTTTATAGAGCGTGTGAGCATGTACGGGCCTACCGGGCAGAAATATTATGAAGTGACAGCACAAAGACAGGGAAATACGGTGCGTGTTACGGAACGGGTGATTTCACTGAATAATACGGTTGTGAGGGAGTATTTGTACAGGAAATTGAAAGCAAAATAGACGGTTTGGCTGTGTTTTTATGATTGATTAGGTCTTTTTATATTGTTTTCGGCTCTAATACTATGCCTTTTTTTGATATATTCCATCAGGTTTTTCGCCTTGTCCTTTGCCCCCTTATACTATATAATAATGTAAAATATTTTCAAAAGAAACTTATGGTGAAAAGATGAAAAAACATCTGTTTTTACTGTGTTTTATTATTATTGCGCCGTTTATTGCTGCGGACATAATTACCCTGAAAGACGAGCAGGTTTTTGAAGGCGATGTTAAAAGTTTTGACAGTTATTATGTCATAATAGAACTTCCAAACGGTGTTGAAGCCTCTATTCCATGGGAAGAGGTTCGTCAGATAAAACACACAACCACCCCCGGCAGCTGGCTGGAGCAGGAATATATGTCAAAGGAAGAGGTTGAGGTAAAAACGCTTGTTGCGCCGCTTTCGCCGGACACTGCAAGGCTGAAGGCCCTGTATCCCGGATTTATCACGCGCGGCGCGGGACATTTTTACGCAAAAGACAGTGACACAGGGATGTCACTTTTAAGTGCCGGGGTGTTATCTGTGATACTGATGGCGATAAACGCGCCGCAGCTGCTTGCGCCCGAGACTGAGCAAAACAGCGGGACAATAGCAAAGGCTGTGTTCTATACAGGCGCCGGGGTGTTTTTGTTTTCGTGGCTTTATGACGTGGTGTTCAGCGGTTTTGCAGTGGAAAATTTTAACAGGGACAATACGTTCCTGATACAACAGGAGGGTAAAAATGAAGCTGGCACTGGGGAGTGATCACGCGGGTTGGGAATTGAAAGAAGAGGCAAAGAAATGGCTCAGCCTGAATAAATATGAGTTTAAGGATTTCGGAGCTTACAACGAGCAGTCATGCGACTATACTGATTACGCCGAGAAGGTTTGTGAAGCCGTGTTGTCGGGAAAGTTTGAGCGCGGCGTGCTGGTTTGCGGCACGGGGATCGGAATGTCAATCGCGGCAAACAAGATAAAGGGGGTTTATGCGGCGCTTGTGGACAGCACTTTTACCGCAGAGATGTCACGCAAACACAACAACTCAAATGTTCTTGTCCTGCCGGGAAGAATGATAGGCAAGGGGATAGCGGATGAAATACTGAGAATCTGGATAACAACGGAATATGACGCGGGCAGGCACGACAAGAGGATAGACAAGATTAAAAAAATTGAAAACAAACTTTTCTAACATACTGAGGAGGAATTATGGATTTTACGAGCTACATAAGGAAACAGGACCCGGAAGTCGCTGATATAATTGATTCGGAGTTAAAGAGAAACAAGGAAACCCTGCTGATGATAGCCTCTGAAAACTACGCCGATGAGGCGGTCCTGCAGGCGCAGGGTTCGGTTTTTACAAACAAATATGCCGAGGGGTACCCCGGTAAACGTTTTTATCAGGGGATGGAATTCTCTGACAAGGTGGAGCAGCTTGCCATAGACAGGGCAAAGGAACTTTTCGGAGCAGAGCACGCGAATGTCCAGCCGAACTCGGGCTCGCAGACAAACCAGGCTGTGTATCTCGCAATGCTGAACGCAGGCGACACAATACTCGGGATGAACCTCGCGGCAGGAGGGCACCTGACTCACGGAGCGCAGGCTTCGTCATCCGGGAAACTTTACAAGGCGTTTTCATACGGCGTCAGCAAGGATACTTACCTGATTGATTATGATGAGGTTGCGCAGAAAGCAAAGGAAGTACAGCCCAAGATAATAGTCGCGGGCGCGAGCGCATACCCGGGCGCCATTGATTTTAAAAAATTCAGGGAGATAGCGGACTCTGTGGGCGCGCTGCTGCTTGCCGACATGGCGCACTACGCGGGCCTTGTGGCCGCAAAGCTTTATCCCGACCCGGTGCCTTATGCCGACTTTGTTACAACTACAACCCATAAAACATTAAAAGGCCCGCGCGGCGGGCTGATACTTTGCAAATCAAAATACGAAAAGCAGATTAATTCAGCGGTATTTCCGGGGCTTCAGGGCGGGCCGCTTATGCACGTAATAGCCGCCAAAGCAGTCTGTTTTAAACACGCAATGACTCAGGAGTTCAGGGATTACCAGAAACAGGTTATCGCAAATGCAAAGACAATAGCAGCTGAGCTTGTAAAGCTGGGTTACAAGGTTTTAACCGGAGGCACAGAGTGCCATCTCGTACTTGTGGATTTAAGGCAGAACAACCTGACGGGCAAGGAAGCCGCGCTCGCGCTTGAAGACGCGGGTATTACTCTTAATAAAAACGGCGTGCCTTTTGACACACAGAGCCCGTTTATCACAAGCGGCATCAGGCTTGGCACGCCCGCTGTTACCGCGCGGGGAATGAAAGAAAATGAGATGAAGCAGATAGCGGCCTGGATGGATAAGGTTATGAAAAACGTTTCTGACGACGGGGTGAAAAAATCCGTGAAGGAAGATGTAAAAAAACTTTGCGCTTCTTTCCCGGTATATGAAAATTAGGAGGGCTCAAATGAGGTTAAAAGGGGGCAGGGGCATGACCCTGCTGGAACTGATCATCGTGACCGCTATTATCGGGATTCTGGCCGCGGTTGCAATACCGAAATACAACGAGCTGATGGAAAGGGCAAACCTCGGCGCGACGCTGGGCAATCTGGCTTCTATCAGGTCGGCTGTGGGGATGTATTACGGCACATACCTGGCATTTCCCGACACAATTGCCGACGGCTCGAAATTTAACGACATTGTCGGGGCGGGAGGGCTGCCTGCTGTCAAGGCAACGGTGCCGAAAGAAAACAGCCCGGCAGGCAAACTGGTGGAACTCGCGGCAGAGCCTGAAGCAGTGCCTTCTCTCATGAGAAGCGGCTGGTTTTTTGACCCGCACAGGGGGCCTGTTTACGTTAACTCGACGGCTATGAGCATAAAAGGCGAAAGCTATACACTTTATTAAAGGAGGAAAAAATGGAGCATAAATATAAAAGACACATATATATTGTAAATAAAAAGTTCCAGTTTAAATACCTTTTTACCATACTGGCCATTATGATGATAACGGTTGTTTCCATCAGTTTCACGACCTTTTACGTAATCTGGAACAATGTAATTGAAGAATTTTTTTACATACCCGATGCGTCAAAAAAACTTGCCGATATATTCAACGAAACTTCGGTGATGCTGATTATCCCTGTAGCCCTGCTTGCCTTGCTCGGTGTTTTTGCGGGTGTCATGCTCTCCCACAAAATAGCCGGGCCTATTTACAGGGTTGAAAAGGTCTCGGAGGAGCTTGCCAAAGGAAATTTTGACGTCAGAGTGCGTTTTAGAAAAGGAGACGACCTGCAGGAGCTGGCCGGGAAATTGAACGAGATGATAGAGAGCGTACGGGGGATGATAAGCGGGGACAAAATGCTGGCGGAAGACATACACGCGCTGGCAAAGGGGCTGCAGGCAGACCTGAAAAAACACAAGGGGCTGAAAAAAGACGTGGAGCTTGCGGTGAAGAAACTAAATGCAATGGCATCAAGGCTGAAAAAATCAACAGAGCGGTACAAAGTGTGATAAAGCCCTGCAAAGGATTTACCCTCATTGAGCTCATGATAACAATAGCCGTTATGGGCGTGCTCGCGGCTGTGGCCGTCCCTAAATTCGGGGAGATGATAGAGAAATCAAACCTGGGCGCGACACAGGGCAATCTCGGCGCTATAAGGTCTGCGGTTACAATATACTACAGCGACAGGGCTGTTCTGCCGGAGTCACTGGATGTAAATAACGAGAAGTTCTATGCAGTTATGCAGATTATTCCTCCCGTGAAAGCCACGCATCCGAGGAACACGCCGCCTGCGGGCAGAAACGTAACAACAGGAGGGGAGTCGCCGTCTGGGCCCGGCTTCGGCTGGTACTACAATACAAACACCGGCAAAGTCTGGATTAACTCTACGGCAGAAGACATAAAAGGAAATTGCTACACAATATACTGAGGAGCTAAAATTGTTTAAGGAAAAGCATTTAAAAAAGGGTGCAGAGCTGTCGCTGTTGTTTATGTTGTTTTTCATACCCGTCATATTTTTTACTCGCGCCAATGACGTTTTTGAAACCAACAAGATTTTTTTGCTGCGGTTTTTCACCGTTTACGCGGTTTTTTTGTGGCTGGCGGTATCGCTTCTAAAAAAACGCTTTGAGGGTTATAAGACCTCTTTTGATTTTCCGGTGCTCGGAATACTGGGCGTTACTTTTATAACCGTATTTTTTACATCAAAAAACCCGAACACTTCGCTATTCGGGGTTTATGAAAACTATGAGGGTATTTTTACGGCGCTAAACTACACGCTTTTATTTTACCTGACGGTCAAGTTTGCCGCTTCCATGGACATGGTAAAAAAATCACTCGCAGTAATAATAGGCGCTGCCGCCCTCATATCTGTCTATGGCGTGCTTCAGAATTTCGGCATTGATTTTGTCCGCTGGAACCCCGAGACATACAATCCCGGCAGGTTTTTTTCCACACTGGGAAACCCCAACTTTCTGGCCGCATATCTGGTCTGCGTCATACCCCTGCTGTTTATAATGTTTTTCATAACACAGAAAATGCAGCTAAAAATTCCGTATCTTTTGATACTGCTGGTTTCCATACTTGTTTTATTCCTGACCAAATCCAGGGCGGGTACGATAAGTTTCGGCGTGACGGCAGTATTAATCGCAGCTTATTCTTTTTATGACGCGCGAAAGAGGGAAAATGAGCTGTTTAGCAGGAACAAAATGTGGTTTGTATTTTTCAGCGCGGCATTCATAATCGCGGTTATTTTTTCCCCGAAAATGCGCGAAGCTTTTGTGGAAATCTGGGAGCGCAGCAAAGGGCTTATGACTCTTCACGGGGTCACGATGACGCCGAGGGTTTATATCTGGAAGAGCGCGCTTATGATGTTTAAGGATTTCCCGCTTTTCGGGACAGGCACGGACACTTTTCAGGTAATGTTCCCGTATTACCGCTTCCCGATATACTGGCAGCTGGAGTGGAACGGCACGCCCGAAAAAACCCACAACGTATTTTTGCAGGTGCTCGCGACGCAGGGTATCGCCGGGTTCGGCTTCTTTGCCCTTCTTGTGGCCGCGTTTTTTAAGAAATCATTTAACATGATAACGGGCGAAAGAGACATAATAAAACGTTACATCGCTTTCGGGTTTCTGCTGGGAGTTACGGCGTTTTTTACACAGGGGCTTTTCAACTATACTGTGGCGGCATACGGGGCTTTTTTCTGGGCCGCGCTCGGGTTCATGATAACTCTTGAAAGCGGCGGCAAGAAGTATTTTGCGTGGGAGCCTGAAAAACAGGGTTTTAAAATAACACCCGGAATGCAGGCTTTTGCCGCGGCCCTGCTTATCGCCTCAACAGTTGTGATACAGGTTTATCTTACAAGATTTTGGGCGGGCGATTTGTATTTTAAAATAGGAAACATAGCGGCAGATTCCGGCAGGGAGCAGATATCACTCGGGTTTTATGAGAACGCCGTGAAGCTTTGCCCTGTGCGGGAAATATACTGGGTCAAATACGGCATAGCTTTTGAAAAGGCGGCGCGTCAGGATCAAAACCCGCAAAACAGAAAGCGCCTGATTGAAAGCGCGCTCGGAGTGCACAGGAAAACACTGGAGCTTAACCCCTTAAACGGCTACAACTACAACAATATGGCACGTGCTTTTAAGCAGTACGGCGAGACCCTTGACCGGGCCAAGTTCCGCGACTCGGTAAGTTATTATCTTGAAGCCATTAAGAGGGACCCGAATAACGCCTATTTCGGGCTGGACCTCGCGACTGTTTACATTAACCTTGAAGACCTCGCTAAAGCCGAGGAGGTATGCCTGCGCTACAACGTCATGTATCCGGAGTTCGGCACGCCTCTGAGTTATCTCGGGTACATATATATGCTGAGGGCCAACTCTACGCAGGATAAAGATACTGCAGGACGCAGTATAGAGCAGGCGCGCATATACTACGAGGCGGCGCTTGACGGAAAGGTGTGGCACAGGGACACAGCCACACAGCTTTCAACCATAAGTAATCTCGCCATAATCTACGTCAACGGCGGAAACAATCAGCGCGCGCTGGAGCTTTTTGCAAGAGCGGTTGAGATAAAGCCCGATTACAGGGAGGGATATTTGAACCTCGCGAGGATTCATCAGATAATGAAAAATCATTCGGAAGAGCTTGCGGCATACAGGGCCGCCCTCAGGCTGCTGCCCTCTGACAGGGCCGTGGCAGACATAGTAGACAAACTGGAAAAAGCGGGGGTCAGATAATGAAATGCCCATACTGCGGACATAAGATTGACAAAGTCGTGGATTCAAGGGAAAGCAGGGAAGGCGAGGCCATAAGGCGGAGGCGCGAATGCTTGAAATGCGCAAAAAGGTTCACCACATACGAGCAGATTGAGCACGCTCTGCCGCTCGTAATAAAAAAAGACGGCCGCCGTGAGGTTTTTGACCGCAACAAGATACTCTCAGGCCTGACAAAAGCCTGCGAGAAAAGGCCCATATCTGTGGAGAAGTTATATGAAGTGGCGGATGAGATAGAAAAACAGCTCTATAGCAGGATGGAAAAAGAGGTGCCTTCAAGCCTGATGGGTGAGATGGTGATGGAAAAACTCGGGAAACTCGACGAGGTCGCGTATGTAAGGTTTGCCTCTGTTTACAGGCAGTTTAAGGATATAAATGCATTTACAAAGGAACTTCAGAGGTTCTTAACCGACAAGAATACGGATAAGCCCAAGTAGTTTTCCGTGTTTACAAAAGCGGGCGGTTATTATATATTTAATATTCGTGGATACATGGCCTCTCAAGGGCCAAAAGGCGGTGTTTTAAATGAATAAAAAGGCGGTTTTTGTTCTCATAGCCATGATGCTTGTGCCGGCAGGCGCGCTTTACAGTGCCGCCCAGGCGCGCAATTTAGAGCTTGTTGACGTGCCCACGGCAAACACGCTGGGCAAGGGCGAGCTGCGCTACGATACAAAGTTTTATCCCGGAGGAGGCATATTAAACAGGCTTTATGTCGCGATCTTTGACAGGCTTATGATAGGGTGTTCTGTAAATGTGAGGGGTATCATAGGGGCGGGGGACATAGTTGTTGATCTTCCTGTCAAGGTCAATGCAAAGGTAAGGATAACCGACGACGAAGGCGCGGTGCCTGCTGTATCAATAGGTTACGAAGGGCAGGGCTACATGGGCGTACCCGAAAAAGGGCTTTTTACTGCAGTCACAAAAGAGGTTTACGCGGGGCCGGTGGTACTGCAGTTATCCGGAAGCCTGTATACAAATGAGTTCTCGGAATTTGGAAACAGGATTGATGCCGGGCTGGGGTTTGCGGCGGCGTTTACGAAAGAGTTCATGTTTTCTTTTGAGTTTGACGGCATAATGCGTGCAAATGACAGCACCAGAATTAATTTCGGGCTTGGTTACTTTTTTGACCCTATCGAGCTTGCGCTCGGGTTTAAATACAATTTTGACACATTTGAATTTGCGAGGGTTTTGAAGATTCTTTACGTGGCATACTTTTAAGAAAGTTAAAAACCGCGCATCAGCGCGGACAGGAGACTAAAATGGATACAGCACACCAGCTTGAATTTGAGAAGCCGCTGATTGAGTTAAGAAAAAAAATAGAAGAGATGAAAAGATTTGCCTCTGAAAAGGGAATGGACGTAACCGGAGAGCTCAATACCCTTGAAGAGAAGGCCAAAAAAATGAGGGATGAAATATACCTCAACCTTACGCCCTGGCAGATTTTTCAGATAATGCGCCACCCCAAGAGGCCGAGAACGCTTGACTATATTGAACGCGTTTTCACCGGTTTCAAGGAAATTCACGGCGACAGGGTCTTCGGCGATGACAAGGCGATGATAGGCGGGACAGCGAAACTTGACGGGAAGCCGGTTATGATTATGGGGATTCAAAAAGGGAAAGATACCAAGGAAAACATACTGAGAAATTTCGGCATGGCCCAGCCCGAGGGCTACAGAAAAGCCCTGAGGCTTATGAAAACCGCGGAAAAATTCGGCCTGCCTGTGGTGACCTTTATAGACATAATGGGTGCGTTTCCTGGTATAGAAGGGGAGGAGCGCGGCGTGGCGGAAGCGATAGCCCGCAACCTGCTTGAGATGGCAAGGTTAAAAACCCCGATAGTAATATCGGTAATAGGCGAAGGCGGCAGCGGCGGGGCGCTCGGCATAGGGGTAGGCGACAGGATAGTGATGATGAAATACGCCACATACAGCGTCATATCTTTTGAAGGGTGTGCGGCGATACTATGGAAAGACAGCAAGCGCGCGCCTGAGGCGGCAACGGCGTTAAAACCCACGGCAAAAGACCTGCTTGAACTCGGGGTAATAGATGAGATAGTGGAAGAGCCGGTAGAAGGCGCCCATACCGATTACGAGGCCTCGGCGGCGGCGTTGAAAGCCGCGCTTAAGAAAAATCTCGAAGAACTGATGAAGAGCCCTGTAAATGAACTGCTTGAAAAGCGTTACGCCAAGTTCAGGAATATGGGCGTTTTTGAAAAAGTATAAGATGAAAAAATATATCATTGCCGCGGTAATGCTTGCCCTATATTCCTGCGTCTTTTGCGCTCAGTCCACGATGCCCCCGGTAACCGAACCTGAAGGAAGGACGTTTACCGTTGTAATAGACCCCGCTCACGGCGGGGGCGAATGGGGGGTTTATGTAAAAGGCGTGCACGAAAAGGATATTAATTTAAAAGTCGCGCTGCTTCTTAAGAAAAAACTGGACTCAACGCCTCAGGGGGCTGTCACGGCCCTGCTTACGAGGGACAAAGACACTTATATGAGCGTGACCGACCGCGCGGCTGCGGCCAATGCCGCTTCCGCGGATTTGTACATAACCATACACTGCGACTACACGGAAGCCTCTTCGGCAGAGGGTTTCAGGGTTTACTACAACCTGCCTTCCGTGGAGAGGCCCGCCCGGGCCGGAATGGAGCTTTGGGAGACGGCGCACAATGCCTCCCATCATGATTCGGTCAGGCTCGCCTCGGTAATAACCCAGTATATGTCCGCGGCACTTTTGCCGGAGAATATGACCGCCGCGGGTTCCGAGGAAAACGACCTCCTGCCTTTTTCCGCAAGGCCGCAGGAGGGCGTACGCTCACATACCCTAAAAGGGGTGTCAGCCCCTGCCTGTGAAATAGTACTGGGAAATCTTTACAGCAGAAGCGATTTTGAAAATCTTAAGGACCAGCAGGTTCTTGACAGGATTGCCTATCACATAAAAGAAGGCATACTTAATTTTCTGAAAACAGATGCAAGAGACGGTGAAAAAAATGTCAAAACACAATAGCCCTGTACCCCTGATTGCGGCTGTGGCGGCCGCGCTTTTTCTGGCCGGCGGCGGGTATCTTTACTTCAGCGGAGCTTTTGATTTTTTGCCGAAAAAAACCGCGGTGCAGGAACCTGAGTATCAGCTTTTTACGGGCGACGAGAATAAAGTACCAATAAGGCTCTATTACGGTGATACGGAGTCTGCGGGTTTTAGGGGCGTGCCGTATGAGATTGCGGAGACCAAGGTGCAGATAAACAGGGTAAAACAGGCGCTTGATGCTCTTTTAAAAAATCCGCTGCCGGAGAGCTGTATCAGGGCTCTGCCGGAAGGGATGCAGCTTAGAGAGGCGTATCTTGACAGTTACGGGATACTTTATATAGACCTGCCGGAGAGCATAACAGTTGAGTTTCAGGGCGGGTCCACTTCGGAATACATAGCGGTTTATTCGGTCATCCACACGGTATTTCAGAATTTCAGCTTTGTGCGCGGCATCAGGTTTCTTATTAACGGCAAAGAGGCGGACACTCTTGCGGGGCACATTGATATATCAGGCGTGGTAAGGCCGTAGAAAAACCGCATTCATACAAACCCCCCCATTAAGGAGCAGCGAGTTGGATAAATATGAGCCTTTGATTATAGAAGAAAAGATATACAAAGAGTGGGCAGATAACGGCTGTTTTACCGCGGACGAAGAGTCTGACAAACCCTCTTTTTCCATAGTGATACCGCCGCCAAATGTTACGGGCTCGCTTCATATGGGGCACGCCTTAAACAACACGCTTCAGGACATACTTGCCCGCCACAGGAGGCTTAACGGTTTTAATGTATTGTGGCTTCCGGGCTGCGACCATGCGGGGATAGCGACTCAGAATGTGGTGGAGCGCGAGCTTAAAAAAGAGAAAATTACAAAGCAGAGCCTTGGCAGGGAAAAATTCACGGAAAAAGTCTGGGAGTGGAAGGAAAAATACGGCACGACGATAATGATGCAGTTAAGAAAACTCGGCTCATCGCTTGACTGGAGCCGCGAACGTTTCACCATGGACGAGGGCCTGTCAAAGGCGGTCAGGGAGGTTTTTGTAAAGCTGTACGAAGAGGGGCTCATATACAGGGGGGATTATATAGTAAACTGGTGCCCGCGCTGCCACACCGCGATATCCGATATTGAAGTGGCTCACAAGGAAATCAACGGCAGTTTTTACCACATAAGATACGCTTTTGCGGACGGTTCCGGCAGGTACATACAGGTGGCGACAACCAGGCCCGAGACAATGCTCGGCGACACCGCAGTAGCGGTGCATCCCGAAGACGAAAGATATAAAGATGTGCCGGAGGGGGCGCTTCTCATCCTGCCGGAGACAGGCAGGATGATCCCGGTTATCAAGGACGATTACGTGGACAAAGAATTCGGGACAGGGGCGGTCAAGATTACACCCGCGCACGACCCTAATGACTTTGAAATAGGGTTAAGGCACAAACTTGAAATCATAAAGGTAATGGATGAAAGCGGCAAAATGAATGAAAACGCCGGCGTAAACGGAAAGTACAGCGGCATGGACAGGTTTGCGGCTCGAAAAAAACTGGTTGAGGAACTTCAGGCCGCGGGAGTAATGCCTCAGATAGACCCGCATAAGCACGCGGTCGGCCACTGCTACAGGTGCGATACGGTGATAGAGCCGTATGTTTCGGCCCAGTGGTTTGTAAGGATAAAACCGATGGCGGAAGCTGCGATAGAATGCGTGGAAAAAGGGGAAATAAAATTTACCCCTGACCACTGGAAAAAGGTTTATTTTGAGTGGATGAACAATATCAAGGATTGGTGCATATCGCGCCAGTTGTGGTGGGGCCACAGGATACCCGCTTTTTACTGTGATAAGTGCGGTGAAGTGACAGTTTCAAGGGATGACGTAAAAGCCTGCTCAAAATGCGGCGGCGCGGTCAGGCAGGATGAAGATGTGCTTGATACGTGGTTCTCGTCAGCATTGTGGCCTTTTTCCACGCTCGGCTGGCCTGAAAAAACAAAAGACCTTGAAAAATTCTACCCGACATCGGTTCTTGTGACCGGCTGGGACATCCTCTTCTTCTGGGTGGCGAGGATGATAATGACCGGGTTGAAATTCATGGGAAAGCCGCCGTTTTATGAAGTGGCGATAAATTCGCTTGTAGGGGATTCTGAAGGTAAAAAGATGTCAAAGTCAAAGGGTAACGTCATAGACCCGCTTGACGTAATGAAAAAATTCTCCGCAGACGCGCTTCGTTTTACAATGGCCTCGCTTGAGACGCAGTCGCGCTATATAGCTTTTTCGGAAGAGCGGGTAAAGGGTTACTCCAATTTCATGAATAAAATATGGAACGCTTCAAAATACACCATCTCAAACATTCAGGGTTGTGAAGAAGAGCTCCCCGGCGCTGAAGGGCTTAAAATGGCTGAAAAGTGGATATTAAATGAACTCTCTTCGGTAATTGCGAAGACAGACGAGGCACTCACAAAATACCGTTTTTCGGATTACGCGAATCTGACCTATGATTTTTTCTGGAGGACCTTCTGCGACCGGTACATAGAGATGTCAAAGATTGAACTGACAAAGGAAAACAACCCTTACGCGGAAAAGGTAAAGAGCGTGCTCCTTCACGTGCTGAAGCAAAGCCTGATAATTCTCCACCCGATCGTGCCTTTTATTACAGAGGAAATATACAAACACCTGCCTGTTAAAGGTAAAAAGGATTTTATCATGAAAGAGGAGTGGCCAAAGCCGGCTGAGAGGCTTGAGGGCGCGGATGATATGGCGGTAATTTCATCGCTGGTTTATTCAATAAGAAACCTGCGCGGAGAGTTTGGCGTGTCGCCTGCGGTAAAAGTAAAGGCGTTTTTCAGGCCAAAAGATGAAACGGCCGCAAAAGCTGTAGATTCGCACATTGATATAGTTAAGACCCTCGCAAAAGCGGAGCAAGTCGGTCCGGCAGAGAGCCTGCCCGTTACAGTTGTGGGCAGGGAAGACGCGGGTTCGGGC
>CAYGHG010000061.1:150-15722 GCA_964349515.1 uncultured Spirochaetia bacterium | reverse complement strand
TTCTCAGTTCTCATTTCTCAGTTCTCATTTCTCAGTTCTCATTTCTCAGTTCTCATTTCTCAGCTTTCATTTCTCAGCTTTCAGCTTTCAGTTTTCAGCTTTCAGTTTTCAGCTTTCAGTTTTCAGCTTTCAGCTTTCAGCTTTCAGCTTTCAGCTTTCAGCTTTCAGCTTTCAGTTTTCAGCTTTCAGCTTTCAGCTTTCAGTTTTCAGCTTTCAGTTTTCAGCTTTCAACTTTCAGCTTTCAGTTTTCAGCTTTCAGTTTTCAGCTTTCAGCTTTCAGTTTTCAGTTTTCAGCTTTCAGTTTTCAGCTTTCAGCTTTCAGCTTTCAGTTTTCAGTTTTCAGTTTTCAGCTTTCAGCTTTCAGCTTTCAGTTTTCAACTTTCAGTTTTCAGTTTTCAGCTTTCAGTTTTCAGCTTTCAGCTTTCAGTTTTCATCTTCCATCATTTTACCACAATGTTAAGCAGTTTGTTCATTACAAAAATCGTTTTTACCGCCGTTTTTCCCTCAAGCCACTCCTTTACTTTCGGGCTTTCGGAAGCTGCTTTTTCAGCCTCTTCCTGCGAAGCGTTAAACGGAAGGCTTATCCTGTCCCTGATTTTTCCTGATACCTGTATCACAAACTCCACGTTCTCCTCTTTGCACATATCTTCGTCAAAAGAGGGCCACCTCTGCCGGAACACGCCTTTTTCGCCCCCTATGGACTCCCACATCTCTTCCGCAAAGTGCGGCACGAGCGGTGCAAGCATAAGAGCCGTTGAAGAAAGCGTGAATTTTACAAGCTTGGCCTGATTGGCATCTGTCATATCGTATTCTGTGTCCGTAAAGGTATTAAACAATTCCATAACAGCAGCCACCACTGTGTTGTACTGCTGTATAACCTCCATGTCGTGAGTCGCTTTCTTTATTGTCTGATGGGTTTTTCTTGCGGTCTTCCTGCAGGCTTCGTTAAGCGCCGCGTAATCAAAATCCCCGCCTGCTGATTTTACCGCTTCAGAGTACTGCCCCGTCTTTCTCCAAAGCCTGTTAATAAATCTGGAGGCGCCTTCTACTCCCGCGTCCGACCACTCCAGATCCATAGGCGGCGGGGCGGCAAAAAGCATAAACAGCCTTGCGATATCTGCGCCGTATTTTTCTATCATATCGTCGGGGCTGACCGTATTGCCCTTTGATTTTGACATTTTATTGCCGTCCTTTACCACCATTCCCTGTGTCAGAAGCTTTTTAAAAGGCTCATCAATGTCTATCAGCCCCAGGTCTTTCATAACCTTTGTAAAAAACCTCGCGTATATCAGGTGCATGCAGGCGTGCTCGGGCCCGCCGACATACTGGTCAACAGCGAGTTCGCGGCCGGCTTTTTCCCTGTTTACAGCCTCTTTGTCATTTTTAGCGTCACAGTAGCGTATAAAATACCACGAAGAATCCACAAATGTATCCATAGTGTCGGTTTCCCTGCGCGCAGCACCTTTGCACGACGGGCATTTCGCCTCAAGAAAACTCTTTGAAGTTTCAAGCGGGTTTCCCTTGCCGGAAAACTCAATATCCTTAGGCAGCTTAACCGGCAGATTTTCTTCCTTTTCCATCACGACACCGCACTTGTCACAGTAAACCGCCGGTATCGGAGTGCCCCAGTAGCGCTGGCGGGAGAGCAGCCAGTCTTTGAGCCTGTAATTAATCTCTGTCTTTCCCGTACCCTGCGCTTCCATCCAGCCGGCTATTGCCTTCTTTGCACTTTCGTTGTCCGTCCCGTCAAACTGCCCTGAATTTACAAGCACCCCGTTTTCCACATAGGCGTCTTTCATCGCAGAAACCTCAAGCGCAGTGCCTTCGGGCTGTATGACAACAATCATAGGAAGATTATATTTTTTGGCAAAGGCAAAGTCCCTTGAGTCGTGGGTGGGCACCGCCATGATAGCGCCTGTCCCGTATTCCATGAGCACATAGTTCCCGAGGTAAACCGGTATTTCCCTGCCGTTTACCGGGTTTATCGCCCTGACACCCGTGTCAATCCCCTCTTTTTCAAGATGAGCAAGAGTTTCCACTGTTATATCCGTATTTTTTACCTTTTCCTGAAACCCCTCAATCTCTTTCTTTTTTTCAGGCGGTGCTTTTACCTTTATTTTTTCTACAAACGGATGTGCCGCCGCAAGCACCATATACGTGGCGCCGAATATCGTGTCGGGCCTTGTGGTAAAAACCGGTATTTCTTCCCCGCTTTCTTTTTCCCTGAAAAGTATTCTTACCCCTTCGCTCCTGCCTATCCAGTTTTTCTGCATCAGTATAACGCGCTCGGGCCAGTCAATCTTATCATGCCCGTCAAGAAGCGCCTGGGAGTAGGCGGTGGTCTTAAAAAACCACTGGGTAAGGGGCTTTTGCACGACCTTATTTTCGCATCTCCAGCAGCACCCCTCCTGCACCTGCTCGTTGGCGAGCACTGTGCCGCAGTCTTCGCACCAGTTGACCGCGTTGGCCTTTCTGTAAGCGAGGCCCTTTTCAAAAAACTTTATAAACAGCCACTGGTTCCACCTGTAATAACTCTCGTCGCAGGTGGCGAGTTCGCGCCCCGTATCATATGATATTCCGAGTTTTTTAAACTGGCCGCGCGCATGCTCAATATTCTTGTATGTCCACTCCGCAGGATGTACCTTGTTTTTTATGGCCGCATTTTCCGCCGGCAGCCCGAAAGCGTCATAGCCCATAGGATGGATAACGTCATAACCTTTCATCCTCATGAAATGAGCTATTACGTCGCCTATGCAGTAAACCCTGACGTGCCCCATATGCAGGTACCCCGAAGGGTACGGAAACATCTCAAGCACATAGTACTTCTCGCCTTTTCCGGTGCTTTTAAAAGCGCCGGTTTCCTCCCAGTACTTCTGCCACTTGGCTTCAACGACCCTGTGCGGATAGTGTTCTGACATTTTTATGCCGACCTCGTATTATGAATTTTATAGGTTCTTATCCTGCATGCCAAAATATTACTTTTTGTTTTCCGTTACTGTTTCTTCAGCCGGCTCTACGTTTACCCTCACGCGCTCTATCTTTCTCGCGTCAGACTTTAAAACGGTAAATGTAATCCTTCCCATTGTTACGCTCTCGCCCGCTTTGGGAACCCTGTCAGCGAGCCTCGCCACGAGGCCGCCTATCGTGTTAATGTCTTCCTCTTCCGGCAGGTCAAGGCCGAAATCTTCGTTAAGTTTTGATATTTCAACCCTGCCGCGCACGTTATAGCATCCGTCTTCGCCGCGCTCAACCTCTTTTTCCTCCACGTCATATTCATCCTGAATCTCGCCTACTATTTCTTCAAGCACGTCTTCAAGCGTTACCACCCCCGCAGTTCCGCCGAACTCGTCAACCACTATGGCCATATGGAACTTCCCCTTCCTGAATTCCTTTAAAAGCTCGCTTACCTTTTTTGTCTCCGGCACAAAATGCGGAACCCTTATCAGATCCTGAAAAATTATCAGCCCCTTATTTTTTACCATATTGAGCATGTCTTTAGTGTAAATGATACCCACTATATGATCCAGGTCCCCCTTGTAAACCGGCATTCTCGAATAACCCTCTTCAATAATCAGGTCTAATATCTGCTCCTGATTCATCTTAATGTCAACAGCAGAAACGGCCGTTCTGGGAATCATCACCTGTTTTACCTGCAGGTCGTCAAGCTCCAGAATCCTTGACATCATGATCTTTTCCTGCGGGCTTATGAACCCCTCTTCAACAGATACATCCATGACCGTGCTGATGTCCTTTGCGCTTACTACAGGTATTGATTCAGAGGGTTTGCCGCCGGCCAGTTTGATTGTCAGATTGCTTATTTTTACAAAAACTGTCGTTATCGGCCTGATCGCCTTGTAAATCATAACCACAGGCCCGACCAGCTTCAGCCCCAGCCTCTCGGTGTTGTGAATTGCGAAAACCTTGGGGGATATTTCCCCAAAAACTATTATTACAAAAGTTATTATTACGGCTGTAACAGACGCTGTAAGAGGCTCACTAAAGCCGTATTTCCCGGCTATGCTGAGGGACAAAAACGCTCCGATAGTTGACATCCCTATCGCCACAGCGTTAACACAGATAGAAAGCGTGGCCAGCAGTTTGTTCGGTTCTTTCAGCCAAACCGAAAGATACTTCGAAGCCGGGTGGCCGTTCTTTATATTGGCTATTATTTTTATTCTGCTCATTCCGACGAGGGATGTTTCGGCAAGCGATAAAAACACAGCGCACAAAAGAAGCGCGAACATAACCGAAAGTTGTACGGCTATTTCTGTTTCCATTATTTTTTACCGCCTTTATTTTTCAGATAAGATTTTGTCCTTGCGTTCATCTCTTTTTCCTCTTTTTTATCGATATGGTCGTAACCTAACACATGCAGCACGCCGTGTATTATCAGCCTTCTTACCTCTTCTTCGGCCCCGCATCCAAACTGAGCCGCGTTTTCACGGGCCTTTGAAAGGCATATAAAAACGTCGCCTTCCACCCTGCCTTTTTTTCTTCCGTATTCAAATGCTATCACGTCGGTGTCTTTCGCCTTTTTTCTGTAATTGAGATTTATGCTTTTCATCTCGGCCGAATCCACAAAAACTATGGTTAAAGAACAGCCTTTTTCCTTTTCGCCTTCAAGCACCTTTAGGGCTGTACCGGCAGCATCAACCGGAGGCTTCTGACCCGGCCTGAAAACCGCCTCAACGCTGTTTTTCATCGGTTTCATAAGCCTTCAGAATTTCCCTCACTATGGGCGCCCTCGCCACATCCTCCGCGCAAAAATCCGCGAAGAAAACCCCTCCGGTCTTTCTGAGTATAGAAGATGCGTGCACCAGCCCGGATATCACGCTTTTTGGCAGGTCAGTCTGCGTCACATCACCGTTTATGACCATCTTTGTGCCGTTACCCGCGCGCGTAAGAAACATCTTCATTTGTTCCCTTGTGGTGTTCTGCGCCTCGTCAAGAATCACAAACGCCCTGCTTAAGGTTCTTCCCCTCATGTAAGCAAGGGGCGCTATTTCTATTATTTCGTTTTCAAGCAGATCCTTAAAAACCCTCGGCTCTATCATATCTGAAATCGCGTCAAACAGCGGCCTTAAGTAGGGGTTTATCTTTTCTTTCAGGTCGCCGGGAAGAAATCCGAGGCTTTCCCCAGCTTCCACCACGGGCCTTACCAGTATTATCCTGTCGCACTTTTTCTCACGCAAAAGATAAAGGCCCGCGGCAGCGGCAAGGTAAGTCTTGCCGGTTCCCGCGGGCCCTATTCCAAACGTTATCTGTCCTGAAAAAATCTTATCCAGGTAATCCTTTTGATTCTTCGTCTTAGGGCGTACAGGCCCGCGCTTCGGAGAAACCAAAAAACCGTATTTCGGGCTGCCCTGTGCTTCAGGCGCTTCTGCCGCGATTTTGTACTTTGCTTCATCGGCCGCTTCTTCTATGCGCAGCGCCGATATTGCCGTGCCTTCCGCTGCAGCTGCCGCAAGCCTCTTAAAAGCCTTTCTCGCGGTGAGCGTATGCTTTTTCCCGCCCTTAATTATGAGCTTGTCTTTCCCGGCAATCAGTTCGACACCGAGTATGCTTTCGGCAATTCTTAAGTTCTCATCCCCTGCCCCGAAAAGGTTCAGGAGGGCTTCTTTGCCGAGCTTTAAATCAATCTTACGTTTCGTTTCAGCCAAAAACTACCGCCTTACCACTATCAGTACTTTAAAGGCAGTGTCTTCCTCGGTGATGTGTGAGGCACATAAGGAGGTGTATCCTGCGCTTTTTTAACCGCGTCTGCCACTTCTGCCCGTGACCAGTCTTTTCTGACGTTGAACTGCTGGCCGATTTCAATTATATCCGGGTCCTCTATCTGGTCTCTGTTTGCCTTAAAAAGAAGGGGCCACTGAAAAGGGTCTGTGTAAATGGTTCCTTTCGAGGAAATGTCCCAGAGTGTGTCTCCCTTTATTACAACGTATTTCATCGCCTCAGGCTCGTCTTTTGTCTCTTCTACCATCCCCATCCCGTCATCTTTAGGAGGAGCGTCCTGTTTTACTGTCTGTCTTGCCGCACAACCCGTGGAGATTACTACTGCCGCAACGAGCAAAAACATTACTGCCATCTTCAATACCTTCATTTCTAAATCCTCCTTGTCAAAAATTTTTTGATAACCTTATCCCCGTAAAATCCATCGCAAGATTAAATTCACTTTCTGTAAGGGCTTTCTTTTTATCTTTATGTATTTCAAAGTGAAAGTATATGTTGTAAAAACTATAAGCCAGCCCGAGCCCGGCACCTACAAGCGCGCCCCATCCCGCTCCTGCCGCGAAAACCTTTACATTGCCGCCTTCCATATACGAAGGCACGGCAGTCGCACTGCCCAGGGCAGCTCCTGCTGCCGTTCCCACAAGTATGTTTGTACCTATTATGGTTCCTATGTCGCCCGCGAAAACAGGCGCTGCAGCGATAACCATTGCAAGAACTATTATAATTTTTTTCATCATTTCACGACCTTTAATATGACATTGAGACAGCCGCCATTACCCTGTCCCCTTGTATGTCAAGCCGCATAGCGTGCTTGCTTCCGCTGACCGCCCTCATTTCTTCAGGCATAAAAAATTCAAAGGTTGCTACCGCCAAGCCGAATATTGAACCAAAAGCCACGCCCCAGCCTATTCCTTCAGAAATATTTTCAAGGTCATCTGTTTTTGCATATGAAATAAAACCGCCCGCAGCACCCAAAATGGAACCTATTCCAATACCGCCGAGCAGGCCGTATCCAAAATCATCCGATATGTATGATTTCTTTGTAATGAGCTGAACTACCGACATTCCGTAAGCAAGCCCGGCTCCGGAAATACTTCCTATTATAGCGCCATTAATTAGAGCCATCGGCCTCATGTTCATGTTTTTTGAGTATTCTATCATTCCTACGCCTGTTCCGGCTATAGCACCCTGAAATATCCCTGCGGTTACATTCATAAGCGTCAGAGTTGCCTGCTGTTCCTTGTCATCCGGCGAAGGTGTGGCTGTTGAAACAGCCTGTTTAGGCGCGTAGCGGTCTATTTTTATCTCTTCCTTTACGTTATCCCCTGCTTTGCCGCCTTTTTTTATTGCGTCCATCTTTTTTTCTATTTCTTCTTTGATAGTGCCGTATTTTGAGTCTGTTGCAAGCGAAAAGAGGGGTGTAAAAACTATCAGGATTGCCGCGAGAACGAGCATTTTTTTCATATCCCGAAATCCACCTTTCCGTTTTTTTACATTTACACGTTTTTCCTGTTTATTAAATATATCACATAGCAGTTTTATGTCAAGCCTTTACGATTCCACCCTGAATAATTGACTTTTAAGGCAGATATCAGATATCAAGCTTTATATGGAGCTCTTTAAGCTGTTTTTCGTCCACTTCCGAGGGCGCATCAGTAAGCAGGCACTGCCCCTTCTGCGTTTTCGGGAACGCTATGACGTCCCTTATCGACTGGCTGCCGGTCAGTATCATTATCAGCCTGTCAAGGCCGAAAGCCAGCCCGCCGTGCGGCGGCGCGCCATACTCAAAAGCCTCCAGCAGAAATCCGAATTTCTTTTTTGCGTCCTCATCCGATATTTTAAGCAGCCTGAACAGTTTTTCCTGTATATCCTTGCGGTGTATCCTGATGCTGCCGCCGCCTATTTCAACGCCGTTTAACACAAGGTCGTAAGCCTTTGCGCGCGCTTTAACCGGGTCGGATTCAAGAAGCGCCACATCCTCATCGCGCACGGATGTAAACGGATGGTGGTTTGAATCAAGCCTTTTTTCATCTTCGTTCCAGCTGAAAAGGTCGCACTCTGTCACCCAGACAAAATCAAACCTGGATTCGTCAATCAGCCCGTGAGTTTTTCCTATGTGCAGCCTGACCCTTCCCAGTATATCGTTTACTTTGGAGGCTTTGTCCGCCATAAAGAAAAGTATGTCCCCTTTTTCCGCCAGCATTTCGGTTTTCAATTTTTCAAGCCTCTCGTCGCCGAGGAATTTTACTATCGGCGATTCCGCCTTTTCCGCGAATTTTATCCACGCCATTCCGGAGGCGCCGTGTTTCTGCGCGTATGCAGTGAGGTCGTCTATGTCCTTGCGGGAGAGTTTTTCCCCCCCTTTTTTAAAGTTAATGGATTTTACCGTGCCGCCGTTTTCTATGACGCTGTTGAAAACCTTGAAATCAGAACCTTTAAATATTTCAGAGACGTTTTTGAGTTTCATCTCAAACCTTGTGTCAGGCTTGTCGTTTCCGTACTGCTCCATGGCGTCGCTGAATTTCATGCGCGGGAAATCAGACTCAAACTTAATACCCGCGGTTTCGGCAAATATCTGCTTTATAAGCCCCTCCGCCACCCGCATGACATCATCCTCGTCAACAAAAGACATCTCAAGGTCAATCTGAGTGAATTCAAGCTGCCTGTCGGCGCGCAGATCCTCGTCCCTGAAACAGCGTGCAATCTGATAATAACGGTCAATGCCGGAAACCATAAGTATCTGTTTTAACGTCTGGGGCGACTGCGGCAGTGCGTAAAACCCGCCCTCCATCAGCCTGCTCGGCACAAGAAAATCCCTCGCGCCTTCGGGGGTGCTTTTTATAAGAAAAGGGGTTTCAACTTCAAGAAACCCGTTGTCATTCATATACCTGTGGGTAATCTCACAGACCTTGTGGCGGATTATGAAGTTTTTCATCATCTTCGGCCTGCGTATGTCCAAATATCTGTATTTTAAGCGGAGCTCTTCGTTTACCTCACCCTCATCGTCAATCATAAAAGGCGGTGTCTTTGCCTCGTTATATACTTCCATTTCCAGCGCGAGCACTTCTATTTCACCGGTCTTGATTTTGGGGTTCACAGTCCCCTCCGGCCTGCGCCTTACCTTTCCTTTTATTCCGAGCACGTATTCGCTGCGAAGTTTGTGTGCGCGTCCGTGAAGCTCTTTATCTGTTTCAGGGTCAAATACCACCTGCACAATGCCCGCACGGTCCCTCATATCGTAAAAAATTACGCCGCCGTGGTCACGCCTGTTGTCAAGCCAGCCGTTTAGTATTATCTCTTTGGAATCTTCTTTTGCGGTAACATCTCCGCAGTATATGGTCCTTTTAAGCATATGGTCAGCCCCTTTGAGGATTTATGGACGGTATATTTTTGGAAATTTGTCAGAAATTATATGAAAGCATCAGCGAAGGCATCGGGTAAAGCCCCGCTTCGCTCTGCATTCTGAATTCCAGGTTGTTCCTTTTGTTATACTGTATGGCGGCATTTCCGGCCTGCATGATATCCGCAAACCAGGTGCCTACAAACAACAGCAGCCCCGCGCTCATGGCTATGGCCCCGCCGCGCCTGACTTCGTCTTCATTTGCCGATATGGAGTCAAATCCCGCAGGGTTTGAAAGCTGAAGCCAGCCGATCGTTATGGGGATGAGGGAAAGAAGCTCAAGTCCGAAAAGCATCAGCCCTGTCTTGTAGTCCTCGGCATAAAAATGGCCGAATCCGTGGGCAAGCAGCCCCGGGCCTATCGCCGCGACTGTCGCTATTATTGGGTCTTTGGGTTCGAGTATCACATCGTCAATTATTTCATAGGTCTGGGCGAATATGGCGGTTGAAAAGCAAAGAAGTATTAAAATTGAAATGATGCCTTTTTTCATAAAAACAGCCTCCTGTGATATATTATTAAACCAAATTATCACAGTTTATAATCAAAGTCAAACGTTAAAAATCCGCTCAAAAAATCTCCGAATAGTGTATTTAAAAGCGTGAAATACCATTTATTTAATTCCTCTCCCCTTAGGGGAGAGGACAAAGGTGAGGGGTCATGCTTTTAAGTCTAAAACCCTTTATCAGTCATTATCCGCCGCGACAGAACACTTAAAACAGCCCCCGGCAGGTAATTTTCTATACATAAAACCATTACGTACTACGCATTATTTCCTGTCAGGCCGTGCTTTCTTATTTTTCAGGCCGTTCAGATCCTCGCGCGTCCCTATTCCGCAGTTTTTATACTCTGATTCTTCTATGATGTCTCTTGCGCTTTCATCATCCTCAAAGCCGCACCGTTCATAAGCATCTGTCTTTGTTAATTCATAATTCACAAGCTCTGTATCAAAAAATTCAGGGTCATAATTCCCGCCGAGCCACGCTATCAGGCTGTCACGTTCTTCGCTGTCAGTGTCTTTAAGATTTTCAATCAGGCCTTCATATCCTCCGATGCCGCCGCAGTCTTCAGGCGGGCAGTTGCGGCCGCCATCTGTGCAGCGCGGGTAAAATACCCCCTTTTCCGGCTCGCGGGTATTCTCCAGTGATACTTCATGTTCCCATCCGTCCCCAAAGTCATAAAGAAACTCGATATTCTTCAGCTGTTTTGAGGTAAAATCGCTTAGTTTGTATTCTGTCTCATCTTCCGGTTCAAGCGCTTCGTCAATGTAATCCATCTCTTCCCCTGTCATGCCATAACTCTCTCCGTCTATTATGAACTCATGCAGGTGGCTGTTCTTCCACCCCATCGCCAGCAGAATAGCAACCGCGAAAGTCCGCAGCCCCATGCCATCGGGTACCTCTATCCTGCGCCAAATTTTTGGTTCAGCGTGGTTTAAAGCGACATAAAACTGCAGGATTTTTCCGGATTTCTTTTTTTTGTCCTTTTTAAGTTTTTCAGATTCCTTCTCGTATTTTTCAAGATCAGACATGGCGTCTTTGGCTTTCTTGTAAGCAGGGTCTATTTTCAGTGCTGTTTTCAGCGATACTTTCGCAGATTTATAATCACCAAGCCTGGCACTGCATACCGCCATGTTATAATGTACCACCGGGTTTTTGTTCCAGATTTCATTGTATTTTTTAAAAACACCAATAGCTTTCCTGTAATTATTTTTTTTCATGTATTCTATTCCGGTGTTAAAAAGTTCTTCCGCCTCTTTTTCAGCCTTTTCAAACTCAGGATGCCTTACCATCTGCATGTTAAAACTGTAATGCACCCTTTTCTCCGGATTGCCAAGCTCTTTTCTCTCCTCTAAAACCGCCTGCTCAGGCGTTTTACCGTCAATTACAGCAAGCGGAGCCTTAAACCATTCGTCTATCTTTGCCTGCGCCTTTTGAGGGTTTTTTTCCTTTTCATCATTTATTATTGAGCTGAACCTTGAGAAAGCCAGCTCCAGCAGCGCCTTTTCAACCGGCCCTTTTGCGGGTATTACACCCGGCTTATTGATAAGGGAATTCCAGTAATCAATCGCCGCCTTTCCTATTTTCTCCATATCTTCCCTTCCGGGTTTTTCAGTGCTGCCTATGAATTCCTGTATGATTTGCATGGGATCCCCGGTGCCGGCCGCCTCTTTTTTCATCTTTTCGATAAGGTACTCTGTTTTTTTCTCGCTAATTCCGGCTTTACCCGCCAGATACAGGAGCTTTTCTTTTGGCTCCATGTTTGACGACTTGTCAGAACCATAAAACATTCTGACGACATCCAGCGGCGTCAGCCCACCCTTTATATTCCCGAATTTTTCCCTGTTTATCCTTATGAAAGCAGATGTCTCCCGCGGAAAAAGATATCCGTCATCGGCTATTATTTTTATCGTCTCAAACGGAAGTATCCTGATTACACATAAATCCCCCTTTTGCACATGTCTTGTAAAAGTGGTATCAGTCACCTGATGCTCAGCACCCCTGAAAAAATCCACAAGCAGCGCCTCTTTTCCCATTTTCACTGCCTTTACCTCAAAAACACTATACACATTGTTTTTAAAACCCTCACAAAGCCCTCTTTTATCCGGCTCCACTTCCGCCTGCTCCAGAAACATGTCAAGAACAGACCGCGGACCTTCCGCCTCCCTGTAGTCAAACACAAACCAGTCAAGGCATCGGCTTTTCCTCTGCGCTTCATCAAGCCCCGGATAGTCAAAAAGCTTTTCATACATGGCCATTTTGGAAAACAGTTCCTTTTTGGACATGATGAACTCAAGCATCTCAGCGTAAAACATGTCGGTCTTTTGAATGTATTCCTGCCTGTCCATATATATTCTCCTGTTTGCTCTATTGTAACCGCCTGCCTATGGCGCTTTATTTCTGCGGCTGTGCAAAAAGCATTCCCGATTCACGACAATTCGTATCGCATATCTCCTTAAGCAATTTCTTTATAAAACACCTGTACCACGCCTCGTCATAGATTTTTTAAAACTTATCCCTTATAAACTCTGCCTCCTGTCTTTATCCGGTTTATTACTTTGGGTTTATTCTACTATCTTCCAGCGCCCTCCCTTTGCCGCACCAACACGTTCAAGGACACCTTCCTCCTTAAGTTTTTTCAGGTTCCATTCAATTCCCTTTTTGCTTAATCCGGCATGAAAGGCCAGTTCCGCCGTTGTGATTTGAGTATTTCCCTGAATTAAAGCGATTATTTTCTCCCTAGTTTTCTCCCTAGTTTTCTCCCTAGTTTTTCCAAGAACACTTCGGTATTCCAACGGCCTCTCAAAGATCATACTAAAAAACATATCGTTTTCAACTTTTGGAAATTTCAAGCCTGCCGCACCTAATACTTCTTTTATTCGTTTCATCCCCGTGCCCATTCTTTCCGCTTTATCCATCCGGCCGAAAATATCGGCAATAAGCTCATTTCTTCTGGCAGATTTATTCATGATATTTTTAACGGTTATCCCGTCTACAAGCCCTCCGGGGCTGGTAATGACAACCCTGTTTTCGTGAACTTCCACAAAAATACTTGTCCCTCGTATGGAATAATCCCTGTGTATGATGGCATTTGCGACAGCTTCGCGAAGGGCTCCCATTGGAATTTCGTACTTATCATTCCTGCCGCCGTCTTTTATCTCGCTTCTCAGGTTAAGGTGTTTCCGCAAAAATAGTATTGCCTGTTTGAACTGAGTTAACAGGTCATCCCTCACCTCCATCCGGTCATAAATGTCAACCCTGTCCGTCCCTTTGAAAGCGACGCAGGTCATCTGGCAATGTATTATGAAATTTCCTGGTTTTTCCGCAAAAAACATCACACCGGCATTTGATATGCCTTTTTCATCTGCAAGACGCAGTGTTTTCAGCACTTTTTCAGGCTTGATACCGGCAATTGAAATGCCCGCCTCCCGGAAAAAATCCATTATTTTTGACTTTGAAACAGATTTTAATGCTGCTTCACCGCATATCCGCGATTCAAAAGGAACCCCCGTCCTGTTAAAAACACTTTCAAGCTCTTTTTGACTCATTTTCTGCGTCACAGCATCAAGCCGGCGGTAATACCCCGACGAACAACCGTGAGGTTTATCATGGCTTTCTTTTATATCTACGATAACAACCGCTCCTGCCTGCCTTATTGAAGAAATATGTATGGGTGGCTCACAATTTCTGGCTATATCCGCAATTTCCGATTTCATTCTGTTTGTCAGTTTTTCGCCGATAATTTTCCCCGTGTCATCTACGCCAAATATAAGAATGCCTCCCTTTGTGTTCGCCAACGCGCAGATGTCCCTGTCAATTTTAGGAGAAAAACTTTGCTTAAATTCCGCGGTAAGCCCCTCACCTTCCTTTATGATCAGTTTTACTTCTTCTTCCGTCATATTATCCCTCTCCGGAGGTTTTCGCGTGTTCCTCATGTGTTCATCATAAAACGAGGTTAACACGTAATCGTATTGTCAGTTTTTTTTGATTATAATGTATTATCCCCGTTTTTCAAAGTAAATAAACATTAGCAGCATGCGCAAAAAAAAGCAAAAAAGACAAGAGACAAAAGTTATTACTAAAAGAACTTGTTTTTTAGATATTGTCCTAACTTCTGTCTCCTGTCTTTCCTCAACTTCCGTCTTCTTTCTTTTGTTTACCTTCTGTCTTCTGTCTGTATTTAATCCTTTCTTTCTCCTCTAAACATTAAACCTGAAATTCACTATATCCCCGTCTTGCATGATGTAGTCCCTGCCCTCCGCCTTCACGAGGCCTGCTTCCTTTACTTTTAACTCGCTGCCTATTTTCTTAAAGTCCTCAAACTTCATTATCTCCGCCTTTATGAACCCGCGCTGTATGTCAGAGTGGATTTTGCCTGCTGCTTCATCGGCCTTTGTCCCTCTCATTATCGGCCAGGCGCGGACCTCGGTGTCTCCTGCCGTCAAAAAAGATATCAGATCCAGCAGATTGTACGCGTGGCTGATAAAATCGTCAAACCCCCTGTAATCAAACCCGAGCTCTTTTATAAAATCTGCCCGTTCCGACTCGGGCAGCTCCGCTATCTCGCTTTCTATTTTTGCGGAAATTACCACATACTCGGCGTTGCGTTCTTTTACAAATGTTACAAGTTCCGGGAAATGCCCCTCAAAACCGCTTATTTTATCCTCATCAGTATTAAACACATACAGGATGGGTTTCTGTGAAAGAAATGAAAATTCCTTTATCGCCGCCTTTTCTTCCGGTGTCAGCAAAAGTGAAACAACGGGCTTCCCTGATTCAAGAATGTCTTTTGCCTTCTTCAGCGTTTCAAACTTGCGGATTATGTCCTTGTCCCCTGATTTCACCGATTTTTGAAGCTTGTCATACGCTTTTGTTGCAGCGTCAAGATCCGCAAGCATCAGCTCTGTTTCTATGATTTCAATGTCACCTATCGGGTCCACCTTTCCCTTGTTTCTTACCACATTTGGGTCGGTAAACACGCGCACTACGTGCGCTATCGCGTCAACATCCCGTATGTGCGAGAGAAACTTGTTGCCAAGCCCTTCGCCCTTACTCGCGCCGGCCACCAGCCCGGCTATGTCAACAAATTTAAATGAAGCGGGGGTATATTTTGTCTTCCCGTTGTTATAAACTGAGAAAAGAAAATCAAGCCGCACGTCAGGAACACTCACAACACCGACATTCGGGTCAATGGTACAAAACTCATAATTCGCCACTTCAGCGCCTTTTGTCTTGGTCAGCACGTTAAAAGTGGTTGATTTGCCGACATTCGGCAGCCCTACGATTCCAACTTCCATGTTTCCTCCTTGTTAATACAGTCTCAATGGACTCAATAGACTCAGCGGTCTCAGTGGTGAAAACAGACACGGCGGTCTCAAGAGATTCAAGCAACTACAAAATATAACAACACTATACTCTTTTATATTTCTTTTCTTTATAACCTTTTCCTGCAAGGTATTTAATAAATGCCTTTAGCATTCTGCTTTGAGAAATCAGCATATCATATATTTCATCAAATTTCTTTCTGTTTATATAACCTCTGTCTAATGCCATATAAAGCTGGCTTCTGACTTCTCCCGCAGAGCCTTTAGCGTAAGATAAAAACTGCATATATTCTTTATCCCCATCTCTTTCATGTCCTTCTGAAATATTAGACATTACAGATAATGATGCACCCCTGATTTGATTTATCAGTGTATAATCCCTGGAAAACCCATCTGACTCTGTAATATCCCAAATTATATTAGATATTTTTCTTGCAGATTTCCAAACTTCAAGCTCTTCAAAACGTTTGTTATCCATAACCCCTCCATTTTCATAGCCCATTTTATTTTGTCCCTGAGTCCATTGAGTCCCTGAGTCCATTGAGTCCCTGAGTCCATTGAGTCCCTGAGTCCCTGAGTCCATTGAGTCCCTGAGTCCCTGAGTCCATTGAGTCCCTGAGT
>CAYGHG010000060.1:0-15823 GCA_964349515.1 uncultured Spirochaetia bacterium | reverse complement strand
CAGCTTAACGAGGTGTGTCGCTCCTATGCATACACAACATTTGACAAAAACTCGCATCGAGCCCATTCCGAGGATTAATAGCGCCGCTTCTTGGGCCCCGACGCTTTTAAAAACACCTTCTCTTTCCCCCTGTGCAATTATTTCCGCGAGCATAGGAACTGATATCTTAAAAGTTTCCGTCATCATTTTATTCTTAAGCACTATGTTTTCCGGCCTGTAAATCGCCGCCAGCATCATGCGAAGCAGTTTCCTGTTTTCCACCTTGTAATCCCTGCCTCTGGATAAGACCTTATTAAGTTTAACCAAAGCCTTGTCTTCAGAAGCTGCAATGCCCTCCATTTCAGCCATAATGCGGGCGCTGAAAAGGTCTATAACAGCGTCAAGCAGTGCCTCCTTTGACTCAAAGTAATGATAAAATGTCCCTTTGCTGAGCTTTAGGTGTTCTATAATGCAGTTTACAGATGTCTTATCATAGCCATTCTGCATGAAAAGAGACTGTGCCGCTTCTACTATCCTTGTTTTAGTGTCCTTAATTTCCTGCATTTTAACCTCGCTTGTAGACCATTAGTCTAGACCATCAGTCTATGTATAGCGGAAGAAAGGTGGAAAGTCAAGAAGAAAAGTTAAATACAAGCCAAAAGACAAAAGACAGAAGGAAAAAGTTTTTTCCACTTCTGTCTCCTGTCTTCTGTCTTTTTCAAACTTTTGTCTTTTGTCTTCTGTCTTTTCTTAACTTCTGTATATCTCTTGTTTACTTTATTTTCTCTTTAAACACCCTGCAGCTTTCCTCTACATCGCCGCTCTTAAAAAGCCCTCCGCCGATTAAAAACACCGCGTCATTGCCGTAAAACTCCTTCATCTGCCCCACGGTCTCAAGGCTCATCCCGCCTCCCGGGCCGGGCATAATAGGCGCGATGTCCCCCATATGGTCGCGGCAGCCCTGTGCTATCATCCTGCAGTCATATTCGGAAAAAGAAAATCTGCCGCCGAAATTCGGGAATATTGTGATGTCAGCACCTGCCATCCTGACTATCTGTCCGTACAAGGCGTAGTGAGAAATACCGCTGTGCGGAGTTGAAGTAAAACTCCCCATAAAAGCGGGATGAAAAAGCACAGGCAGTTTTATCCGTTTGTCGCGGCTTAAAGCCCTGACGGTTCCTAACCCCGTAAGCGACCCTGATATCAGCAGGGCTCCTGCGCCTGCGTTTCTCGCATAGAGCGCACGGCTTAAGACTTCATCAGTAGTATCTGCCGTAACATTCGGCGCATAGATTGTTTTTGAGCCTGATTTTTTACGTGCGAGAGCTATAGCGGAGGATACTCTTTTTACCCTCTGTTTAAAAGGCGCAAAGGGCTGGTCGCTCAGGCCATGGTCATCTTTTACTATATCCACACAGCCCAACGTAAATTTGTAAGCAAGCTCAGCCAGTTCCTTAGGCGTTTGTCCCATAGGTTTTATAGCCGAACAAATCAGAGGCCTGTGATATACGCCTGTTATTTTTCGTATGCCCTGAACCCCGAAGCGCGGGCCTTTGAAGTGAAGCAAAAGATGATGCGAGAGCCTGATTTTTTCTATTCTGATTCCGGGTTTTATGCTGGTGTTGCCGAACAACACATTTAGAAACTGTGTGAATTCCTTTCCGGCGGTGTTGTCGTGATAGCTGATTTCGGCGTAATACCTGTTTTCGCCTCCGCTGAATGTTTCAAGCCTGCCCACCACCTCTTCCCTGATAAATCCGTCGGTTATAAGTTCATAAGGAAACTCAACGGTCTGCTCCACACAAATATCAAAGGCTTTGTGCCTGGCTTCAGTCTCATCCTTTGCGTCTATTGAATATGTTACAGAGAAACGGTGCTTTTCCATATTTCACCCCTTAGTTTTTTACCTGTCCGTTCTTTATGCAGGGGCGGGCCTTTGACCCGCGTTTTCTTTTCGTTTCCAATACAGATTCAAACTCAAAAGAGCCCGTACAACAATTTACTCTGTCAAACACTGATACCCAGCAGTTGTTCCGCATTCCTGAACATTATCTTTTCCGCATCACCAAGTTCATTCGCCGCCCCCAGTACCATTCCGCCTATTATCCCCGCATCCTGCCATGGATAGTCTGTCCCGTATAAAACACGCTCCGCCCCATGGCGCAGTATAAAATCTTTCATCAGTTCAGCAGGCATGATTTCCGAGTAAGCCGTGTCAAAAAATATGTTTTTGCCCAATAGAAACTTTTCCGCCTCATCCCACATATTCAAACCGCCCATATGGGCAGCTATCATCTTAAGTTCCGGGTATTCCCTGATGACAACTCCTATTTTCTCCGGCCTTGCTCTGACCTCATCTTTGTTAAAGGAGGTATCCGAACCTGCCCCCGCGTGAGTAAGGATCACGATGTTCTCCTTGCCGCAGAATTCATATACAGGCCTCATTTCATCGCTGTCAGGCCAAAAAGACTGTTCCTGCGGATGAATCTTAATCCCTTTGAACCCTCCGTGCTTTATGAGTAAAAGTTCTTGCATTATTTCTTCCCGCCCAAGCGCGGGATGCATGGCGGCGAAACTGATTATATTGGAGTTCGCGGCATTCTGTTTTTCCATAAGCGCATTCATAACGCGCACACCTTCCGGCTTCCACGCGACAGGCATATTTACACTAAATGATATGCCGTGTTTTCTCATGTAGTTAACCAGCCCCCCAACGCTTCCCGTCGCCCCGGGAAGGATGTGCCCTTTTTCCTTTAAATAACCAACAGTTCCTTCATCCCTGTCCGTATGGAAATGCGAATGAATGTCTAATATTTTCACAGTTTTATTCCCAGCAGCGCTTCTGCATTTTTATAAAATATTTTGTCGCGGGATTCTTCATCCGGCGCTGCGGTTTCAATTTTTTCCCTGATTACGCCCGCGCTTGCCCATGGAAAATCACTTCCAAACAAAATCTTATCAGCGCCGTGTGTTTCTATGAGCCCTTTCATCATGCCCCACTCCATCTCCTGAGTATATGCCGTGTCAAACAGCACGTTAGTGCCTGCAAGATGCCTGTACACAGCATCCCAGATGGCGTATCCGCCAAAATGCGCCAGAATAAGCTTCAAGCCCTTTATCGAGGCCACCTTTGCCGTCCTGTTAGGCATTGCCCTCACCTCGTCGCTCACCGGGTCAGCACCCGCGTGCATCACTACAATCATATTGTACTTTACACAGGCTTCATAAAGTTTTTTAAGCTTTCCGTCGTCCGGAAAAAACTCCTGATACTCAGGGTGCAGCTTTATGCCCTTAATGCCGTGTGCACTTAAAAACTCTATTTCCTCCGAGAAATTTCCTGTTTTTGAAAACTCAGGGTGCATAGCGCCGAAACAGACAACACTTTTATCCCCGGATTTATTGTGCTCTATCATTTTTCTGTTGATGGGCGTAACCTGGTCGGGACGGGTGGCTACAGGCAGGTTCACCGACACGCTTACCGAATCCTGTTTCATATAACTCTTCAGGGAATCCAGAGTGCCGTCACCCCGGCCCTTTACGCCCGCTATAGCCTCTATTTTTTTTACCGTGCCGCAGGCTATTGAATCGGGGAAAAAATGCGTATGAAAATCTATCAGTTTCATTAAATCCCTTTAACGCCAAAAATCATTTTTGAAATCATCACGCCCCCAAATGTCATAAGTATGCATCCTGCGTTTGAAAGAAGTATTCCTCCGAGCGCGGGCCAATAATGCCCCTCTCTGAAAAGGTTGAAAGTTTCTATTGAATATGCTGAAAAAGTGGTAAATGCGCCGAGAAAACCTGCAATCAAAAAGAAGCGCAGTTCTACAGGCACGCTTATAAAAGCATCAGCTTCCCAAATAAGCCCGATAAGAAAGCATCCGATTAGGTTAACCGCCAGCGTCCCAATCGGAAAAGGCCCTGTTGTCAGTTTCGACACCCATACAGTGGTTCCAAAACGCAGCACCGCGCCTATTGCACCGCCGGCCGCGATAAACAGCAGTTTATTAAGCATGTTAATCTCCTTTTTTACTATTTTACCATAAATCCCGGTATTGCCGTAAACAGTTTTTATTTCCTCTCCCTTTGGGAGAGGCCGGGTGAGGGGTATTAGTATTTTTGTTTTAAAGTTATGGTCCTAAACGCTCAAATTATCCGCTTTATTTCCTCATTAAAAGCACTCAGCCTTTTAAAAGCTTTTTCCTTTTCTGAAATCTCAACTCCGGATTTGTGGGCAATTTCCTTCATAAAAGTAATATTCTCGTCGTATAACTTCCTGTTCACAGGGTATGGTATGCCGTCTTTACCGCCGTGAGCGAAACTGTAGGCGGCAGGGTCTTTGTAGGAGGGTTCTTTATTGTAAATAAGTTCTGCAATCATAACAAGAGAACGCATTGCCTTAGGTCCAAACCCTTTTACCAGCAGCAGGCTTTCAAAATCTTTAGCCTGCGTCTCATATGTGGACAGCAGTACTTTTTCCATGTTTTTGGGATTTATATCTTCCCTTAAAATTTCATGCCTTGAGGGCAGCGTAAGATTGTTTATTATTTTTACCTCTTTTAGCACCTTTACAGGGTCAACTGACGCAAGCTCAACAGCCGACTGCCGTACTGCAGAACTTTCTTTCGCTGTCATGTTGAGTACTTCATCCTCCTTTTTATCGGCGCATATCGCCTTGTGCGGCTCTTCCGAAAAACTCTTAACGCTGTCTGAGAGCCAGTGGTATCTCCTGGCATAACGTTCTTCGGTGTTCATCCCCTGCTGAATAACAGCCCATTTCCCTGATTTCGTAAAAAGCAGATGATGCAGGTACAACTGATATCCGTCCTGTACTGCAACAGAATCCACCTTTGCCGTCAGTTTGCTTATCCTTACGAAATCAGAAGTGTCTTTTCCTGAAAACTCGCCGTGACGCAGTATTTCATCCGGTGTCAGCCTTGATTTCCCCCCTTTGCCTCCAGACACATAAATGCCCGTATCCTTTTCAAGCCCCTTTAACGCCTCTTTAACCGCTCCGTTAACTGTCGTAGTAACTCCCGAGGAATGCCAGTCAAACCCCAGCACGCAGCCAAAAGCCTGAAACCAAAATGGGTCAGAGAGCCTGCGCAGCACTTCATCAGGCCCGAATTCTTTTATGATCACAAGAAGCATCTCGCGGGCAAGCATTACCATGCGGTTAAAAAGCCACATAGGCGCCTTACCGCCGTGCAGAGGCAGATTGACGACCGATTTATTTATCATGGGATATTTTTAGTTTTAGATTTATAAACAAAAACAACTGCCCACCGCCTTATTATTTCTTATTCGTTTCAGCGCATCCCGCGCAGCATTGATTCATTATAAATTCGTATGTTCTGTTCGGCCTTATTCATTGTGTAAAGATGTACGGCTTTAACCCCGTTTTTTATCAGGTGGTTAATCTGGCCTACCGTATATTTCACAGTATCCTCACAGACAGGGTTATTGACATCACATGTTGATGTTGCCGCCCGGAACCTCTCCGGAATTTCAACACCGCACATGGTGGCCATGCGTTCTATATTAACCAGTTTGGTAGCGGTCATAATTCCCGGAATCACCGGTATCTCTATCCCGGCCGCGCGTACTCTTTCAATAAATGCAAAGTAATGGTTGTTTTCAAGAAATAGCTGCGAAGTTATGAAATCAACCCCCGCGTCAACTTTATTCTTTAAATATATAATGTCAGCATCCGCGTCAGGCGCCTCCGGATGCTTTTCCGGGTAACAGGCGGCGCCAATGCAGAAATCCCCCCTTTTTTTAATGAACGAAACCAGATCAACCGCGTATTTAAAATCCTTGAGCGGGTTTTCAGCCCCGGCAGGAAGGTCGCCTCTTAAAGCAAGTATGTTTTTTACTCCTTTAGCGCCCAGTTCGTCAAGAATTTTTGAAATAGAGTCTTTTGTAGCGCCGATACAGGTCAAGTGGGCGAGGGTCGTAATACCGAAACGTTTCTGTACGGTTTCGGCTATTTCCACCGTCCTGCCCCTCGTAGAGCCGCCGGCACCGTAGGTTATGCTTAAAAAATCAGGTTTAAGTTCTTTCAATTTATCAATAGTATCATAAATAACTGATATTTCCGTTTCCGGTTTGGGCGGGAAAACCTCTATGGAAAAAACAAATTTTTTTGACTGAATTATATCCCTAATTTTCACCTGAAAGCTCCTTAAAATTTACTGAAATAACCTATTGTAATAAGCCCGCCTCCCGCGTGCCTAAGCCTCACGGGAAAAGCGTTATTAATAAAGAGTAAATCTGCTGCAGTATAAGCGAGAAGCACAGCCGCGGCAGAAACCGCTATGACAGCCGTTGTTTCTTTGGAAACTACTTTTTCCCTCTCATATAAAAGCCTGTAGTAATTGTCTTCCGAAGAGCCGTTGATTTCAGAATACAGTTTTTCATACCTATTTGCAGCGTCTATCTGGTCCGCCACAGCCCATATCGCGGCTCCGGCTGATAAGACATCGGCAGTTATCAGTATCATATCCCACGGCAATTCTGTGCCCTTTTTAACATAACCCTGCGCACATAAAAAAGCAGGCATCAGTAATACAACCGCTGCTGCGAGAACTGTTTTCTTGGCCACATTTCCTCCTGTAATAATACACTATAATATTACAACGGCGGGTATTTTGCAAATAATAAAACCGCAGCTCCAAAAACGCTGCGGTTTTATTTTCGGCAATATAAAAATCAGTAGTGCTTTTTAACGGCGTCCTTAATCTTTTTTACCGCGTATTTAAAATACCCGAGTTCATTCTCAGCCTTCTCTTCTTTTTCGCCTTTTATAAACTCCTGGCCCTCATACTCCACAGCCAGCCAGCCGCGGTAATTGCCTTCAGAAAGCACCTTAATGGTCTTATCAATGTCAAAATCAGATGTCTCGCCCGCTTCAGTGATTGAGTGTATTTTTACGTGGCAGTATGTGGCGTGCTTTACTGTTTTTGCAAGCGCTTCATATATGTCCTTATCGTGCCCGAGAAAGTTGCCCGTATCAAGATTAAGCTTTACAAAAGGTGAATTCACATCGCTTAAAAATTTAAGCGTACTTTTCGAGTCAGGAAGGTAACCACCGCCGTTATGAGGCTCCACAGCCAGCGTTATGCCCTTTGTTTCGGCATATTTGGCGCAGATTTTCATTGAGTCAACAGCTTTCGGCCACATTTCTTCCTTTGACCCGTCCGGCCAGCCTGCAAAAACCCTGACATTGGCACAGCCCATTATCTCCGCTATATCAACTCCCTTTTTCACGTAGTCAATCTGGCCCTGTTCATCCTCTGCTTTTTTCTTGCCAAACGAATTTCCGGGTGAGATACAGGTAATCGAAAGGCCTGCGTCCGTCGCACGCTTTTTAAGCTTTAACAGATGCTCCCTTTCGCTGCTGTTTAAATGTTCAAGTATGAACTCAATACCGCCCAGCCCCTCTTTTGCGTATAAATCAATCAGCCCTGCGTCGTCAATCTTTTTTAACTCATAAGAATAGTGGTGTGACCACGTTATTGCGGAAAGTTTGAAAGCCATGTCATCTCCTAAACAGCAAGTTTTACGGGCCTGCCTGTTTTGGCGGAGGCCCTCGTTGCGATTATTACGGCTGCTGACTTCATTCCTTCAGTACCGTCAATTATGCACTTCTTTTTACCAAACGCGCAGTCAATAAAATGCGCCGCCGGCCCGCCGTTGCGGCTCTTTTCCGGGACTTTATAATCTATCTCTTTTACCGTTGAATACGGGTTCTTGGGGTCAACAGTCCAAACCCGCACCCTCTTAGGGTCAAAATTTGACTGGTTTACCATTGCCTTTCCCTTTGTCCCGTAAACCTGAATTACCACTTCATAAGGGCTGTTGGTCCAGGAAGCCTCATAAACTCCTACGGTGCCGTCTGTAAATTTAAGAGCAGCCTCAACATTGTCTTCAAGTTTCATTTTCTTTTTCACAAGATTTGCCATATACCCCGTGACTTCCTTTATTTCTTTTCCCGTTATAAAACGCATAACGTCAAGTATGTGAATACCTACGTCAACAGTCACTCCGCCGCCCGACTTCTTCTCGTCAAAAAACCAGGGCGAGTTATCAGACCAGAACTCCGGCCCTGAATGGCCGAGTTTTCCGCGCACTGATACCACTTTTCCAATTATGCCGCTGTCAACAACATCTTTTAGCACCTCGTGCCCCGGGTCAAACCTGTGTGTCTGTTCAACCATCAGAAGGACTTTATTGTCTTTCGCGGCTTTTATCATTGTTTTCATTTCTTTGACCGATAACCCCATGGGTTTTTCAACCAGCACGTGTTTTTTATTTTTTGCCGCGAATATGGACATAGGCGCATGCAGGTAATTAGGCGTACATACCGATACCGCGTCAATTCCGGCCTCTTTTATCATCTTCTTATAATCACTGTAAACAGCGGGTATCCCGAACTGTTTTGCCAGATTCCCTGCTTTCGGTTTTATAATATCGCAGATTGCAGCTATCTCAACATTTTTTAGTTCCTTATACTGGGGCAAATGCAGCCTCTCTGCAATTTTACCCGCGCCTATTACGCCAACCCTCACTTTTTTCATTCAATACTCTCCTTATATACGGCACAGGGGCGGGTTATACGCCCGCCCCTGTGCCTGTTTACTTAGTTATTTATTATCGATATTGAATCAACAACTATGTTTCCCGACCAGTCCGCCGAGTAGCTTCCGACATCCCCGCCTTTACCTATCTGGAATCCGATTTCTTTTACATCATTAAAAGTAACCCCTGTCCACTCATATGTCTGATTCCCGGCCAAGTCCAGATTAACCCAGGATGCAGACCGCCAGGTCCAGCTGTCGCCTTCTTTCAAATAAATCTGCAGGCCGTAAGGTGTGCTCGGATCAGCCGTTGCAAGAGTCCCGATATTCATTATTATTCTTATTGTAGCATTGTTTAGATTTAACGTGGAATCCGGCCTCCTCATTATAACGCCTTTTATGTCCGTTGAGTTAAAAACCGCGGGAAGCGTCATTGTTCCCGAGGACCAGCTTTTTGCCGCTATGGCAAGAGCCGTTGTATCTTCCACATTAAAATTAAAAAGAGCCGTCTGATTTAATGTAAAATCAAATGTTCCCGTATCGGAAAAAGCTGTTGAACTTGATACAACTTCGTCAACATAGAGGGTTCCTGTAAAAGAACCGGAGTAACCGCCCGAAGGCGCTATTTTCACGCCTAATTCTCTGATATCCGCAGGTGTGGCAGCTGCGCTTCCTTCCAGGTGAAGTTCATTCCACTGCCCGGGTATAAGAGTCCTGTATGCTCCCTGCTGCCATGTGCTTGCGGCACCGCTTTTGGTATAAACAGCGGCTCCTCCATACGGGGGAAAGTTCGCCGGAACCCAAATCCTTACATAAACCCATTTTCCCGTCAGATCAATCGGAGCTGAAGCATAGTTTTTGCCTATCTCTCCGCCCGTATCATCTGTAAAAGCGCATGTTACAGCAAGGCTTCCCGTACCTGCAAATGCTGCTGTTGTTGACTGTGCCACTGAGGCTATCTGAGCCGATCCTGTTACCGTCCAGCCTTCAGCATTTGCTTCAAAACCATAGTTCACTACAGGAGTAGTAACAACCGGTGGCGGCGTTGGTTCCGGGTCTGTTGTGTTGTTGTTACTGCATGCGCCAAAAGCTAAAGCTACTGCTGCTACCAGTAAAAACGCGAGCAATTTCTTCATCTACTGCACCTCCATAGGTTTTTAATAACAAATAAATAATACTTCACGAAAACGCTTTTGTCAACTATTAAAAAAACAGCCCCTTTAATTCCGGGGCATGTTTTTTTACCTGAACTTAAAACTTGTCTGTATTTTAAGGGTATTATCAAACCTTTCAAAAACATAAGCCGTGTCAATATTCATTGAAAACTCACGTTTAGCGCCAAACTCAAACCTGCCGATTCCCAGGCCGAGCATATACTCCTTATACGATTCATAATCAAGCTCCATCGTAAAACCAAACCTTAAATCTATGTATGTAAAAAAAGTAAATTCAGCCCCTACCCTGAGTTTATCAAGGTCATCTATCTGAAAAGAAGCCATGAAATCCTTTAACTTGTATCTCAAACCCATTGATGTCGTTAAAGGAACTGATTCAACTCCTGTTTCAGGCGACGTATCTGCATCCCATACTACAGACGAGAAAGCGTCCCTTATCATAAACCCGCCCTGCACGTCCCTGGTAAACCTCCACAGGAGTGAAAAATCCATTCCAAACCCCCATGCACTGCCTCTTACTTTCAGCGGGTCCGGGTCTTCATCGTTGTTGCCGAAAGAGGCGGCGTGTATTTTCATGTTAACGCCGGCGTAAAGCCCGTCCGTAAAGTTAAAAAGCATCCAGTCAAGGTTCTCTGAATATGAAAATATGTAGGTCTGCTCAAAAAGTACGCTGTCACCCGACATCAGCACTCCAAACCCCGCACCGCGCAGCTTGTTTATCGGCCAGATAAAGGCAAAATAATTATAAGGCACCAGGTTTTTTTGTTTCGCGTACATAAAGGTGACATCCTTGTACTCTGATGTGGTAATACCCGCGGGATTGTAAAACACCGATGCCGCGTCGTCAGCTATGGACACATAGGCGCCGCCATAAGAAGATGCCTTGGCTATGCCTATATCCACAAAAGCACCCGGGACTGCCGCGCCGAAAACTAACGCAGGCAAAAGCCCCGCGGCGATTACTGCTGTTGTTAAAATTTTTCTCATTTTATCCTCCGTTATTTGACCATAACAATCGGGAAAATTTTGGATGTTTTGCCGGTTGAGTCTTCTGCCACGGCTTCAACTATATACCGCCCGTTTCTGGCAAGATTACCGTCATTATCACGGCCGTTCCATATGTCAACAGTGGGCACTCCGATATTTCTCAACTCGCCTTCCACAAGCGTCCTCACGAGTTTTCCCGCAACATTGTATATCTTGATCGTCATTTTCACGCTCGCGGCCCTGTCTGACACCGCACCGTATGTAATGCTCAATCCCCCTCTGTAAGGCGAGAACGGGTTCGGCCTTGCCGAGAGATACTCTATATCCAGAGGCTTTAAATCACTGACGATTGAATACTCCGAGAAGCCGCTTAAAAGCGCGCTCACAGAATTAACACCCGTCGTGCTTGCCAAAGCCTCCCACTTCAGGCTTGAATTGTTCCAGCGGCCTATCTTTGCGCCTGTTGAGGAATTGCCTTCAGGGACTCTGAGAGTAAGTGTGACCGGTGTGCTGAAAATAAAGCCGTCAGTTAAATCGTGTATTTTTCCCAGAACTTTCTTGCCCGAAGCTATAGCCTTGGCGCCTGTGGCATTTCTCTTTTCAAGCGTTATCCTATTAATTGTATTGGAAGGCGAAGCCGCATTTGCCGGAATCACAAGCGAGAATCCCTCATAATCCCTGACTGTTTTTGCGGCGCTCGCCGGGGTCAGGAACTGATACACGAGGACATCCGCCGCGCCTGACAGCCCCTGCGCCGAAGCATATACCGCTGCCCGCCCTATATAATCCGCTGTCGGTGTAAGAATTCCGCCTGCGCCTATCTGTCCTGCCTGCGGAGGAACCACGCTCCACGAGAATGAAGCGGGAATATCATTTCCACCCTGGTCTTTCAGCGCGGCTGTAAACAGATACGGGCCTCCGCTGTTGTCATTATAAATAATACCTGCCGGCGCAGCCACCTGCACAACTGCAGGTACTGCCTGTATCATTGTAACAGTTACGTTCTGAATCACGCCGCTCGAAACTGTCACATAAACCGACTGGGGCGATACTGTATATCCTGCAAGCGCAGCCCTTACAATATAATCTCCGGGCGTAAGGCCCGACGCTGTATAAGCCCCGCTCACATTTGTAGAGCCTGTGGCAACAGCCGTATCCGGAAGCGATGCTTCAAACACCCTCACCGTAACGCCCGCCACACCCGCAGAACCCGTTGTACAAAGCACCTGTATCGTGCCTGCAGGCACCGCAGACGCCGTCATGACAAGGTTTTCATTAACCACCGAAGAAGCCGGCACCGCAACAGGGGACACAAGCGGAACAAATCCGTTTTTACTTAAACTCACCGAATAATTGCCGTCAAACAACGGTGCAAACGAGGCATTCCCTGAGCCGTCGGTAACACCGTTGACAGAATAACCAAGCGCATTGCCTGAGGTTCCTGTAATTAAAATATCTACACCCGCCTGATCAACACCGCCTGACTTAACATTTATGTTGAGGGTTGAATCAGCAACCGCGGACGGGTTCGCCGTCATTATGAAATCTGCCTGCTGATTTTGACCGCCTGATGCAAATACCACAACCTGCGGCCCGCCGGAATTATAGCCGTCAAGCGAAGCATTGATAGTAAACGTATCAGCGCCGACGCTTATCAGGTAATATCCAAGCGCATCTGTATGGGCCTGTACAGCCGGCCCCGAGGAAGGCACAGCGCTGACCAGCGCGCCTGCAAGCGGCGCCGAAGCAGCCGTAGTTACATAACCCTCTATGATATTTGCCTGCAGCTGCATCGTAAAATCCCTGACCCTTGACTCGCCGAGGCTGAGAGTCACCGACGCCGGCGCAGGCGGTACAAATCCGGCCTTTGACACAGTCACAGTGTAACTGCCGTCAGCCGGGCTCGCACTGTAGTTGCCTGATGAATCAGTCAGCAGATTAATTAAATTAAGAGGGTTTGAAGTGTCGGCTATTGTGACCGACACACCGAATATTCCCTGCCCCCCGCTGTTTGTAACCTTGCCGCTCAGTGTGTTTAAATTCTTATTTATTACAATATCGCTTATAATGTGGGTATATGGAGGTGTGACAGCAGGTATCGAAACTGCCGAGGAACCGTTCTGGTACCCCGCCTTTGTGACAATCAGATTAACACTGCCTGTATCCCTGCCCATATATAAAAGGAAAGAACCGTCAAATAGAGTATTGGCGGAAGCGGTAAATGTTGATCCGGGATAAGTCCCGGTCACAACCGCGCCCTGCACCGGATTTGAGCTGTTATCAAGTACTTTGCCCAAAAGTGCATAAGCACTCCTCGTTATGGTCCAGGTATCGTTAAAATCAGAAGAAAGCGCATTTATGTCGTAATAGGTGGGTTCGTAACCTTCTTTTTTCAGGACAAACCTGTAATCACCTGCAGGCAGATTATAGAAAAACTCCCCGGACTCATTGGAAACAAAAGGATAAATATTTACATTCCCACCCGAGAGGGTTTCAATATATGTGGTTACTTCCGGAACAACAACATAGTTATTAAGTTCGTCAATTTCCCGTACGGTAACATCAACCGCAAAGGTCACAACCCCGTAGAAAAAACTTCTCACATTGCTTTTTACAGCCCTGCCGGCCCCGTCTATGGCGTATATCTGCCACTTATAAGAGCTGTTGTTAAGCGCTATATTTGCCGGTATTGTAACCTGCGTATCGTTTGTGAATGCGCTCCACACAGGGACTGTTATGTCGCCCATAGCCGTCATTCCGCCCGACTCCTGCTTGAGAAGCTCTGCCTTATAAATATTTGCGGCAGGAGCAGACGCCGCCCAGTCAAGGGTTATAGCTCCGTCTATCGGCGTAAAAGTAACACCGTCAGCCGGTGACAAAAGCGCAGGCACACCGCAGGAAGCCGGCGTGGTTATGGTAAAATTCCTGAAACCCGAAAAATCATTTATATCGCCTGCCATCATCGAGGGCGATCCTGTATAGTTTTTCATCACGGTCCATGAATATGTCAGCCCCTGTACAAGCGGAGGAGGCGACATTTTAGAAAAATAACCCGTAGGATCTGCCGTTGCGTAAACAAGTTCCGTATCGTCTGTAGTCCCTGCATAAATTATATTTGCGGTAATGGTAAGCCCTTCACCCATTTCAAAAACAGGCTGGCTTTCAAACACCGCAAGTGTATAGTAAGGAATAGCAGCCGAAGGCTGCCACTGAAAATTCGGATTGAGCTCCGGTATAGCCGCATTAACACCCGGGTACATGTATGATATTGTTCCCGAAGTCTCCACGTATATTTTAAATTCTCTAGAAAAATTCGCAGGCACGGAATTATCAATAACCTGGCAGTAATAAACCCCGCCGGTCAAACCCGCGGTATTCGGCGTAAACTGGGCAGCCCCCGCCGATGTCTGGGGTATGGTGCCGGTATAATTGAGCGGCGAGAAACCATAACGTACGCTGCAGGTGCCGCCATATACGCCTCCCGCGCCGTCATCCCATGTTACAACAGCCGTTTCATCCTGGGATATGAGCACTTTTGGGTGGCCTGTAAGCCTTGGCGCCGCAGAAGCAGCAGCCGCAAAAAGAACAACAGCAGCCAGGCTTCCTAAAATTATTTTTTTCATATTTCCTCCTCAAATAATAAAGCTGTTTAGAATGTATAAGCTACAGCCGCTTTTAAAAGCGGGAACGGAAAAGCAAACATCGTAATTTCCGATAAAAGACCCGGGTTTATCTGAATATTAAAACCAAAAGAAGCGGTGGGTATTACCCCCCAATATTGGGTGTCTTCCACATTTTTATCTTTGATCCACACACGGGCGTAAGCCAGTCCCGCGCCCATCTGAAAATACTGGAAATTAAAACCAAGCCTGACCGCGTTAAACATCTGCATATGCATTTCATAATCATTACCGTATTTAATGTTAAACCCGTCAAAGTAGTGTATGTAATTGAGGGTAAACACAGCGCCCGGCTTATATGAAAATGAAACCCTCATATACGAGGGCACTTTTATGGAAAGCTGCGCATCTGTACCTTCGAGCACCTGCTCTTCTGTCGTTAAGTATCCCGCCATAAACTCATCTATCAACTGCTGTGAGTCTGCCGGAATCATCCTTGATATAACATTTATATCACCTTTGAAAGCTATCGTAGGAGCCATAGCAAAATCAACAGCAGCCTCAGCCACGTCACCCGGCATTCTGATTGATGTCCCCACCCTCAGTCCCCAGGTGTCGGAAGTCAGATCCGCGTTCGCGCGCTGCGACAGGCTGTTTGCGTCATTTGTATTGTATTCAAGCGTATTGCCCATCAGAGTCGCTATAGCGTCAGCCTCTGCCCTGGCATTAATGTAAAGCCTGGACTGATAATGCTCAAGTACGGCGCCTATGCCCCAAAACGGCGCGAGCTGCCTGCCGAGGCCGTAGGAAGTAACTATTGTCCTAAAATCAATATCCATCACTGCGTCAGCCTTTGCCCTTGCAGTCATATCAAACGAGGCATCCGCGTCATCGGTTATGTTTACCAAAAACTCAAGGCCTGTGAACATCATATTTATATCAAGCACATTTTTTTCTTCCCTGGCAATTGCCACCCCCACCTGATTCTGCGCAAAAGGAAGCATCAGCTCAAAGTTGGTAGCCATGGGAATCTGCTCAAGATAAACATCAATACTTGAAACCTCAGTGGTTACCCCGGGAGCCAGCGTTATACCGTCAAAGGCCTGAGAGAGCTGTTCGTTTATCATCTCTTTTATCTCATCATTGGCAAAGGTTATCCAGCTGCTGTTAAAAATTCCGAGAGGAACGCCGCCAAATGCCGCTGTTCTGGATTTTAAAAAAGCAAGTACCGCGGGATTATATGATGTAAAGCTGGGGTTAAAATCAAGGCCCGAAACCGCACCGCCCATCCTCAGCCCGTCGCCGCGGGAACCGTAAAAAGTATCAGTAAAGAAACCGGCCTTAAAATCAAGGTTTCCGCCGTCAAATTCTTCCAGCGTCATAACCTGCTCCGCCGAAAGCGGGCAAGCGGCAAAAACAACAAGCAATGTTAAAATGATTTTCCTGATATTCGGCATATGGCCTCCGTTTAATTCCCTTATTT
>CAYGHG010000059.1:0-16021 GCA_964349515.1 uncultured Spirochaetia bacterium | reverse complement strand
ACAGGACATTTCTACTTTGCAGAGAATAGGACATTTCTACTTTGCATTGACATTTTTTTTGCTATTTGTTGACAAAGAGAGCCGCATAATGTATATTCTTCTACAATATAGTGATAAAGAAAATGTGCTGCCGGGAAGCCAAATTAATGGGTTTTCCGGATTTTTTATAGGAGGTAATACAATGGCTAAATACGGAAAAAAGTGGAAACTGCCTGAGGGAACAGCCGAAATGCTAAAAAACTGCGGCGGTGTGATATATCCGTCTTCAAGGGAGGAACTGATTGAACTCAGCCTTAAAGGCAAATCTGAGTTTGAAGTTTCCTTTGATGTCAGCGGAAAGGGCAAAACTGTTGAAGCCTCTGTAGTGCGCTGTAAAAACGGCGCTGCCGTAAACTATACAGAGCCTTACATGAGAAGGCGCGATCCTGAATGCGTTTACGTCGGGGACACGCAGTATTCTGACAAGCCCAGGTTTTCCGAGAGATTCGGCAGGGATTTTGAATCAATGAGAAACGAGACTTTTGAGTGGTTACAATCGCAGGAACTGATAGTGATGCCGTTTACCACTGGAAACGGCGCGGTTAAATATGAGTCGCTGTTTATCGGGCCGGCTAACTGCGCTTTTTTCAGCCTTGGGGTCGCAGACTTGCAGGAGATGATTCCTGCCGACTCGGTGGCTGATGACTATGAGCCGAAAATTCTTCTTGTGCTCGCGCCTGTTTTCAGGCACACGGTTTTTGGCGGAAAACAGGCTGTGGTTCACAACAGGCAGGAGCGCTGCTATGAAATTTTTTCATACAACCTGTACCCGGGGCCGAGCGCGAAAAAAGGGCTCTACGGAGCACTGCTTCACTACGGCGAACAAGAAGGCTGGCTCACGCTCCATTCTTCCGTGACAAAAATGGTCACTCCCTATGAAAATGAAATAGTAATACTTCACGAAGGCGCGAGCGGCGGCGGAAAAAGCGAAATGAACGAACATATGGAGCACTCTGACAGGAACACGATTATTATAGGGGAAAACACTGTGACGGGAGAGGTGCTGGAAGACAAGTTATTTGTGGAGTGCGGAATAAATCCTGTGTCTGACGACATGACTCTCTGCCACACATCCATTCAGAAGAAAAAGGGCAAGATTACCGTTCTTGACGCCGAAAAAGCGTGGTTTGTCCGCGTGGACCACATTAAACACTACGCGACAAACCCGGTATTTGAAAAAATGTGCATACACACAAAGGAGCCGATACTTTTTTTAAACCTGGAAGCAAAACCGGGGGCAACGTGCCTTATATGGGAGCACATACAGGATGCCCCCGGGAAAGCATGCCCTAACCCGCGCGTAATATTCCCGCGCAGGCTGGTGCCGGGAGTTATTAACGAGCCGCTCGAAATAGACTACCGCAGTTTCGGAGTGAGGACGCCGCCTTGTACAAAGGAAAAGCCCACGTACGGAATTTTGGGTTTCTTCCACATATTACCGCCGGCGCTTGCCTGGCTTTGGAGGATTGCCTCGCCTCGCGGCCATGACAACCCGTCAATAATAGATAAAGGCGGCATGACGAGCGAAGGCGTAGGCACTTACGGGCCGTTTCTTACCGGCAGCAGCGTGAAGCAGGCAAATCTTTTATATGAACAGATAGCCGGGAACCCTCTCACCCAGTATGCTATTTTTCCGAATCAGTTCTGCGGCGCCTGGAAGACAGGATTTATGCCTCAGTGGCTGATAAGGGAATATCTCGCCAGAAGGGGCGCGAGAAAGTTTGAGCAGAAAGAATTAACACAGGCAGGGTGCAGCCTTTTAGGATACACAAGCCGGCAGGTAAAAATTGAAGACACGGAGATTCCTGATTACCTTCTTGATGTGAGGCTGCAGCCTGAGGTCGGCGCGGAGGCGTATGAAAAAGGAGCCTCTCTGCTGAAAAAATTCTTTGAAGATACGATAAAGCCTTATGAAACAGGAGGGCTGTCAAAAGAAACCATGCGCATAATAGAATGTTTCCGCTCCGGCGGCACCGTGCGCGACTACGAGAAACTGGGCTGATAAAGGCAGCAGGGTGAAAAAGGCGGTTTTTCTCGACAGGGACGGCACCATAAACGAGGATGTCGGATGGCTTTATGACCCTGAAAAACTTGAATTCATAGAGGGAGCCTTTGAGGCCCTCAAAAGGCTTCAGGAAGATTTCGCGCTTTACATCATCACGAACCAGTCAGGTATCGGTGAAGGCGTTTTTACGGAAAAACAGTACAAAGATTTTACAAAGCATTACCTTGAGATTCTAAAAAACAACAAAATCGGGGTAAAAGCGGTTTATCACTGCCCGCATACAAAAGAGCAAAACTGCAAGTGCAGGAAGCCCTTGCCGTATTATATAAATAAAGTATGCAAAGAAGAGGGGATAACAGCCGCTGATTCATACCTGATAGGCGACCACCCGCATGATATTGAAACGGCGCATAACGCGGGGGCAAAGGGCATTTACGTTCTGACCGGGCATGGCACAAAACACCTGCATGAAAATAAAACAAAGCCTGATTTCACGGCCGCGTCTATTGTACAGGCGGCGGGATATATACTTGAAAAGAACCCGGGGTAGCTGCGCAGCAGTCATTTAATTTTTAAATTAAAAATTCAAATTGTTTTTCGTGAATTGCCTTGACTTATTTCCGCGTACGTTTATAATTCACCAAAAACTTTTCCGGAGGAAGCCTTGAATTTAGCCGAACTTTTAAACCCGCAGCAGCTTGCCGCGGCCGAGCACAAAGACGGGCCGCTGCTCATACTCGCGGGCGCCGGCAGCGGAAAGACCAGGGTGATAACCTACAGGGTTGCAAACCTCATTACAAATCACGGCGTAAACCCGGGAAACATAATAGCGGTCACCTTTACAAACAAGGCGGCAGGCGAAATGAAGGAGAGGGTCCGCAAGGTTTCGGGAGATAATGCCTCTAAAATATGGGTGTCCACCTTTCACTCAATGGGGTGCAGGCTGCTTCGGGCGCACGCGCCTCTGCTGGGGTATACAAGTAACTTTTCCGTTTACGACGAGGACGACCGGCAGAGGCTTGTAAAAGAGTGCATGCACGAGGCGAAAGTTTCGGACAAGGAGATGAAGCCTTATGAAGTGATACGCAGGATATCAAACATAAAAAACGGGCTTTTAAACCCTCCTGAATACGAAAAGGAAGCGCACGAATACCACTCAAAACTCACCGCAAGAATTTACCATATTTACGAGAGAAAAATAAAGTCAAACAATGCCTTTGATTTTGACGACCTCATAAAAAAACCGGTGGAGTTATTCAGGGAGCGCCCGGAAGTACTGGAACTCTACAGGGAAAAATTCAAGTACATCATGATTGACGAATACCAGGACATAAACAATTCCCAGTACGAGCTTGTGATGCAGATTGCAAAAAAGTACCGCAACATCTGCGTGGTGGGCGACGACGACCAGTCTATTTACCGTTTCCGCGGCGCCGACATCACCAACATACTCGGGTTTGAGGAGGATTTTCCGGAGGCAAAGGTGGTAAGGCTCGAGCAGAACTACCGCTCCACAAAAACGGTGCTGAGGGCCGCCCATGCGGTCATAAAAAACAACACTGAGCGCAAGGAAAAAGAACTCTGGACAGACAACAAAGACGGAGAAAAAATAGTTTTTTATTACACCGATGATGAGATACACGAGTCTGAAATGATACTTACCGAAGTTGACAGGGCCATGAGGGAGCACGATGTTGAACTGCGCGACATTGCGGTGTTTTACCGTACAAACGCGCAGTCGCGCGTCATAGAGGACCGCTTCAGGCGGGCCGGGCTGCCTTATAAGTTAGTGGGAGGGTTACAGTTCTACGGCAGAATGGAAATAAAGGACCTGCTCGCGTACTTAAGGGTGATAGCGAACCCAAAAGACATAATATCCTTTAAACGCATAATCAATGTGCCTTCCAGGGGGATAGGCGATGCGGCCATAGATAAAATTGAGCAGTACACTTTTGAACACAGCATTGATTTCATTGAAGGGCTGAATCACGCCGACGAAATAGAGGGAATAAAGGAAGGTACAAAAGCCTCCTGCAAAGCCTTCTACGCCATGATAAAGGATTTGTCCGACAACAGGGACAACATGCCGCTTCAGGATATAATGAAAACCGTGATAGCCGAGACGCATTATATAGATTACTGGGAAGATGACAACTCCCCCAAGTCAAAGGAACGCGTGGAGAACGTGCGCGAGATGGTCTCCGCTATGGCGGAGTTTGAGGAACAGAATAAGGGCGCAAAACTCCCGGATTTTTTAAACCAGGTGGCGCTGGTTTCAGATGCCGACAAACTTGATGAAAAGGCAAACGCGGTGACGCTGATGACCATACACAGCGCAAAGGGGCTTGAGTATGACATGGTATTTCTCGCGGGGATGGACGAGGGGGTTTTCCCGCACAAGAACTGTTTTTTAGAGGAGGACGGCATAGAAGAGGAGCGCAGGCTCGCTTATGTAGGGATAACCCGCGCAAGAAAAAAGCTGTTTCTGATGAGCGCGGTTTCCCGCAGGCAGTACGGGACGAAAAAAATCGGCGCAGTTTCAAGGTTCATAGACGAAATCCCCGCGGAAATATTAATAAGGAAAGGCCGCCCGCCGGTAAAAGCGCTTGATGAAAAATATCTGGAGGGGTTAAGCGGCTTTACAAAGGATGACTTAACAGACAGCGCGCCGGCGTTTGAATATTCAGACGACATAGAAGGAGCGGCGCCGCTCAAAATGGGCGATAACGTGCAGCACAAGGTAATGGGAAAAGGAAAAGTCATGAACGTGGAGCCATACGGCGAGGATTACAAGGTAACGGTAATGTTCAAAACCAAAGGCAAAAAAACCCTCTCGTTGAAATTCGCGGGGCTTGAGAAAGTTTAAAATTTGTCAGGATTTCACCGGCGCTGTTACAGCGCAATGAATTAAGGAAATTTCTGCAGGAGCAGGCACGTGTTCTGCCGCATTTTGAACTATAAACTGTAAACTTTAAACTCTAAACTTGTATTTGAAATCCCCCCTTTGACACCTGTCAGGTATTGTGTTAAATTGTATTAAATACCCATAATGGGGGTGATTTTTGTTTGATGACGATGATTTAAAGTTCAGTATTGACGACATAAAGGATATGGTCTCCGAGTATTTCGGGGAAAAAGTTGAAAAAGTTGACGCTGAAACTGCAAAGGAACTGCTGCGCGAATCAACAAAGGAAAGCCTTGCGCAGGAACCCGAGCAGACCTCTGAGGCCATAAACGACGAGGTCAGGGAGCTTCTTGAGGAGTTTGAACTATTTGAAAAAGAAGATGTTTCTGAAGAGCCGGAGCCGGATATTTCGGAAGAAATAAGGGAAATATCAAGGCAGGCGGCTGAAAGCGCGCAGGTAAAAATAGAAGAGGCAAATGCCTTAAAAACCGCCGATGAAGAAGCACGCAGGCTGAAGCGGGAAGAAAACCTGCGCAAAATAGAAGAGGCAAAAAAAGAAAGCGTCAAATACGCGCAGGAGCTTCAAAAACCAAAGCACGAGAACCTCGACTTCAAGGAAAGGCTTCTTCTTATTAATATGTTTGAACAGGCCCAGAAAATGCTGGCGATTCTGTTAAGCAGGATAATCAAAAGAAAGCCCGTGGAAACCATGTATGTGAGGACGCTTCAGAAAGCCATAAAAAACAACCCGGAAGTGTTAAAGAGGGCCGACATAAATCAGCACGGCAAAGAGCGCCAGGACGGAACCATAGAGGTGGCGCGCGTGGCTTCAAACGTAAACTGGATAGGCGCGGCGGAGATTGTGAAAAACGAGAAGCTTTACACTGCATTGAGGGAAATATTTGAAGAAAGGCTGATCGCTGTGGAAGTGGCTACAGAGCTTGCAACAAAAGAAGAGGTGCTCTCAAATCTTCTTGAGCAGACCGAGAGGGCTTTTACTGCGGGAAAATACGGGGCCACTCTTAACAGGATATTTTTTGAAAAAATAATACCCGACACTACCCTAAAACAGGGGGAATAGGACGTTAAAATGGATGAAGATAAAAAATTAACCGAAGAGGAAGAGGCGCTTTTACGCGAGTTTGAAAATGACAGAAAAAAAGCCTCGTCTGATATGGATGCCGACATACACAAGGAACTCAAAGAGCAGCTCGCCGAAGAGGTAAAGGAAGTAATGCAAAAGGAGATGCAAGGCGGTATAGAGGAAGAGGTAAAAGAGGTATTAATGTACAGTATGGAGGCTGCTGAAGCCGCAGCTCCCGCGGCTGCGCCTGCCGCCGTGTCAAGCGAACAGGAGATGAGAAAAAAGATAGAAGAAGAAATGAGGCATAAAATACAGGCCGAACTTGAGGACAAAATAAGAAAAGAGATAGAGGAGCGCGAAAAACAGAAAAAAGAGGAACTTCTGAAAAAGATACAGGCGCTGAAAAAGATTGAAGAGGAGAGCAAGCTGTGGGCCGAGGAAGAAAAGGCGCGTGAAGAAAAGATAAGGCAGGAGATAGAGGAAAAGGAAAAAATAAAACGCGAAGAACTGCTCTCCAGAATAAAGGACCTTGAACAGAAGGGCGGGCCGGACAAAAAAGCGCTTGAAGAAGAACTCAGGGGAAATATAAGAAAAGAGATGGAAGAAGAGAGGCTCCGTAAAAAAGAAGAACTTATGAAAAAACTGGAATCGGTAAAGCAGCCCGCCCCGGCCTCTGACGGCGGCGAGGTTACCTCGGACGAAAAAATCATACTGCTGCAGTTGTTTGAAGAATCCCAGCGGATAATGTACTCCTACCTTACCATGCGTTTAAACAGAAAAGACATTGAGATGCTTTATACCGATTCGGTTGAAACCGCCACCGATAAATACCCCGAGATTTTAAAGCGCGCCCTTTATGACAAAAACGGCAACCCGATGCCCGGCGCGGCGCTTAACATTTCAAGAATAACGGCAAACGTCAATATGCTGCAGCTTCCCGAGGACAAGAAAGCCAGAAAAATGATAGAAGCGCTTCACGCCGTTTTTGACGAGAGGCTCATCAAAATAGAGATTAAGACAAGTAACGACATAAAAAACAAGATGGTCTCCGACCTCATAGCTGCGATGAAAAAATCCATAGTCAAAAAGGCTTACAACCCCAAGATAGAATCCATATTTATGAAGCAGCTGGTCCCGAGCACTACGGTCAAGAGGGAGGAGTACTGAAAAAATGGCACCGGAATATATTTACGGAAGGAATGTTTTTGAAAAAAACGAGGAGGCGGTGCTTGCTCCTTACGCCATGAAAAGCGCTCTGTCGAGGGGGCGCACCTACTGCGAGGAGGAGCACAGCCTGCGCACCTGCTACCAGCGGGACCGCGACAGGATAATACACTCAACCGCCTACCGCAGGCTTGAGTACAAAACGCAGGTTTTCGTAAACCTTGAGGGTGACTACTACCGTACCAGGCTCACCCACACTTCAGAGGTCGTTCAGATTGCCCGCTCGCTTGCAAAAACGCTCGGATTGAATGAGGAACTGACAGAGTCAATAGCGCTCGCACATGACATAGGGCATACCCCTTTCGGCCACTCCGGGGAAGATGTGCTTAATGACCTGATGAAAGGCGAAGGCGGGTTTGAACACAACATACAGAGCCTTCGCGTGCTTGACGTGCTGGAAGAAAAATACCCCGACTTTCCGGGCTTAAACCTCTCCTGGGAGACAAAAGAGGGCATAGTAAAGCACCGTACCGACTACGACAACCCGGCATGCAAAGATTATGAACCTTTACTCTCGCCCACGCTTGAGGCGCAGGTGGTAAACTACGCAGACGAGATAGCCTACAATTCCCATGATGTGGATGACGGAATAACGTCGGAAATTTTGCCGGTTGACTCTCTCAAAGAGACCAAGATATGGGCTGAGATTGAAAAAAAAATAGACATGAAAAAATTTGAATCCCTGCCGATTGACATGAAAAAGTACAACATTACCAGGGCGCTTATTAATATACAGATAACGAATCTTGTAACCAGCACCGCGGAAAAACTGAAGGCTGAAGGGATTGATTCCATAGAAAAAGTCAGGGCTTTTAAGGGCAGCCTTGTTGAGTTTGATGAAAACATGAAAAAAATGCACAGGGATCTGAAGGACTTTCTTTACGCAAATTTTTACAAAAATTACAAAATCATCAGGATGGAGTATAAGGCGGAAAAAATAATCAGGGACCTCTTTGGGATTTACCTGGAGCGCGGCGCGATTAAGGATAAAAGAAAAAAAGACGTGGAGAACTCCATACTGCCGCCCGAGGTAAAAAAGAGGCTTTCAAAGGATTCCCTCAAAAGGGTGATATGCGACTATATGGCGAGCATGACAGACCGGTTCATACTTGACGAATACAAGAAACTCTTTGACCCTTATGAAAAAGTCTGACGGGCGGCGCAGTGTGAATTTGAGGGAGAACAAAGCGTGATAAGGTTCGGGCTTGCCCAGATTAATGCCACCGTAGGCGACATAGAAGGAAATACCGAGAAAATCATAAGCCGCACCAAAGAGGCAAAAATACAAGGCTGCGATATAGTTATTTTCCCCGAACTTTTTGTCACAGGCTACCCGCCCGAGGACCTTTTGCTGAAAAAAGCATTTGTCTCTTCAAATCTCACCGCAATCAAAAAGGCCGCCGCGTACGCAAGAGGCATTGTTGCGGTGGCGGGGTTTGTGGACAGGGACAAAAAAGGAATATACAACGCCGCCGCTCTCATGAAAAACGGGAAAATAGAGGGGGTGTACAGAAAGCACAGCCTCCCCAATTACGGCGTCTTTGATGAAAAACGTTATTTTAAAAGGGGGGAGAAGCATTTCATTTTTTCACTAAAAGGCGCTAAAATCGCCCTCAGCATCTGTGAGGACATATGGCAGGATTCACCTGTTATGAAAAAGAGCAGGGGAAAAACCGATTACCTCATAAACATAAGCGCTTCGCCCTATCATGCTGAAAAGTGGAAAGTAAGGCAGAAAATTTTTTCAGCCGCTGCCGTGAGGCAGAAAGCGGAGCTGATATATGTAAATTTAACCGGCGGGCAGGACGAGCTGGTTTTTGACGGGCACTCCCTCATTATTAATAAACACGGGATAATAGAATACCAGATGCCTCAGTTTACCGAGGCCCTCGCCGTTGTCTGCGATACGCCGGGAGTAAAAGCAAAGCCGGAGAGCAGGCAGAAATACACCCCGCTGAGCAGGGAAGAAGAGGTATATGAAGCGCTTAAAATGGGGACTCGCGATTATCTCGCGAAAAACGGTTTTAAAAAAGCCCTCATCGCGCTGAGCGGAGGGGTTGATTCCGCGCTTGTTGCCGCGATAGCCTGTGACGCGCTCGGGCCGGAAAACGTGGAGGCGGTTTTCATGCCGACCGAGTTTTCTTCAAAAAGTTCATATGAAGACGCAAAAAAACTTGCCGGCAATTTCGGCTGCGGTTTCAGGGTGATTTCAATACAGGGGCTGTTTAAAGAGTACCTGAAACTTCTTAAGCCTGAATTTACCGGGACAAAAAGGGATATTACAGAGGAAAACCTGCAGGCAAGGATCAGGGGAAACATAATTATGGCTCTTTCAAATAAGTACGGCTGGATCGTTCTCACCACCGGAAATAAGAGCGAGATGTCCACGGGTTACGCCACACTGTACGGGGATATGGCGGGGGGGTTTGCGGTCCTGAAAGACGTTCCGAAAATGGTGGTGTATTCGCTTTGCGTGATGAGGAATAAAAAGGCCGGGAGGGAAATAATACCCGAAAACATCATTACAAAAGCGCCGACAGCAGAACTCAAGCACAACCAGAAGGATCAGGACACCCTGCCGCCCTACGGATTGCTTGACAGGATAATAAAAGACTATGTAGAAAAGGATATGGTTTTCAGCGATTTAAAGGGAAAATATGAAAATGAAATGTTAAGAAAAGTGATCAGGATGATGGATTTGAGCGAATATAAAAGAAGACAGGCACCGCCGGGAATAAAAATAACCCCCAAGGCGTTCGGCCGGGACAGAAGAATGCCGATTACGAATAAGTATAAGCAGATATAAAACCGGGCTGTGAGCCATAAGACACAAGACAGAAGTGAAAATCTGAAAAACAAAGTTTTTAAGGCGTTGAACACGGCGCAGATAAGTGCTAATATTAATTTATAAAGTGTTAACGGAGGTTTTTTTATGGCGGATGTTTATTTTCTGATGGAGTATCCGATATACAGGGATTTTGACGCCGAAGACATAGAGGTTCTTTCTGCCATCTGCGGGGAAAAACAGTACCGCGACGGAGCAGAGGTTTTCAGCGCGGGTTCGCCGGGCGATGCCATGTACATAATCAAAAAAGGCACGGTGAAAGTTTTTATTGAAACCCCGACAAGAAAAAAACAGGTCGCGCTTCTCAGCGAAGGAGAGTTTTTCGGGGAGCTGGCTTTGATAGACGGCTCGCCGCGCTCTGCCACGGTTACGGCGGGCGGGGAGACATCGCTGATTGCGCTCTCAAACGAAGCATACAGGAAGCTTAAAACGCAGCACGCCGCAACCGGGTTTAAGGTAACGGACGTGCTCTTAAAATATTTAAGCCAGAGGATACGCAGGACCACTAAAAAAGCGGCGTCCCTCATAAAAGGCAGAAAAAAGAAGGCTCCAAAAAGAAAGGCGGCAAAAAAATGAAGAAAGCACTTATCACGGTTTTAATGCTCGCGGCGGCTTTTCAGGCGTACTCAAGCAGTTATCTTTTTGTTTCGCACGATAACCTGCCTTTAATCACGGTGATATCCCCGAATGCCGATGAAAAGGCGTACGAAATAAAGCTTACCGCGCCGGCGGACGAGATGAAGCTCTCCCCTGACGGCAGGACGCTGTATTACGTCAATTCAAAAGCAAACGCGCTTTACAGGATAGACCTCAAGTCCTTTAAGCCCAATCCCGAACCGTTAAGGACCGGATTTTTTCCGGTATCAATAGTGATTACTCCCGACGGCAAAAAGGCCTATGTCGCAAATATGAGGGGCAAAACATTATCAGTGGTTGACCTTGAAAAATTTGACATGATGAAAGACCCCATACAGCTCGGCGCCCAGCCAAAGGCTCTTGCCATATCTGACGACGGCTCGCGGGTTTTTGCGGCGCTCTCCGACAGGGACGGCGTTGCGGTCATAGACACCGAATCAGACACCGTCAGGAAAAAAATAGAAACGGGCATCTCGCCCTGGGGCATTATTACCGGGGGCGGGCGTGTGTTTGTGACAAACGAGGGCATAGGAAGCATATCAGTCATAGATATAAAAAGAGAAGCGCTTTTAAATGAGGTGGTAAGCACGGATTCGCCGAGGGGCGTAGCTTACAGCGGAGGGCAGATTTACGCTGCCGTCTCCGGCGGGGTGGATATATTTGAAGTAAGAAGCTATGAAAAGCCGGCTTCTTTAAGCCTGGATTACGAGATGTATGATGTGGAAGAGGTTTTTGCGGGAAGGAAAAGCAAAATTTATATAGCGGCGAGGGACAGCTCCGGTGAATCGGGAAGGGTGATTTCAGTAAACCCGGCAGAGAATGAAATAGTAACCGAAATAGAGGTAAAGGCAAACCCCAAATATCTTGAAGCCATGAGAAAGTGGCCGCCTCCTCCGACCCCCACATTCACGCCTGTTCCGACCGCGGCGCCTACTGAGGTGCCGACAGTGAAACCTACGCCTGTTCCGACCAAGGCTCCGGTAAAGAAACCGACCCCGAAACCCGCGCCGGCCAAGAAGCCCACACCCAAGCCTGCGCCCACAAAAGACCCGCTGCTTCACTCTGACTTAAAGGGAAAAGTTATGATAAAGGACGTGCCCGTGCCCGGGGTCACCATAAAGGCCCTCAACAAACATACTGACAAAGTGTATACGGTCACCACAGACGGGAGCGGGAATTTTATTTTTAAAGCGCTTCCAATAGGCGGTTATACCATAACGGTAAACGCCACTTATCTGGAGGAAAAGGCTGTTGCAACAACGATTAACAGGGGCAGGAACGCTGATTTGATTATTGATGTGAAGCGCAGAAAGCGCTGATATAAAATAAAAAAGCCCGCGGCTTTCAGGCTGCGGGCTTTTTTATTTTAACAGCCGCAAATTTCAGGGCTGTCAGGAGGCACTTTTTAAAAGGCAGGCCCTTTTCTATTCCGTAGCATAAGCCCGCTGTAAAAGCGTCGCCCGCGCCTGTGGCAAATACCGGGCCTTTTGCCGCAGCCGGCTTATATTCACTATAGTTATTTTCGCTGAATACACGAACCGGACGCGCGCCGTCCGTGAAAACCACAGATTTTACCCCGTAACTTCCGCAAAGATTTTTCATGAGGTTTAAAACAGTTTTTTTGGAAGACAGCGGAGTGTCAAAGGCTTCGCCCGCTTCTGTTAAGTTTATTTTGAGTATCTGAGGCCCTGCTTTAATTCCCGCTTTCAGCGCGTCCCCCGACGTATCAAGTATGGTTGTGCATCTGCCGCCGCAGGCCGATATGCACTCTGCGTAAAAATTTACCGGCAGGGCGGCGGCGAGGCTGCCGGAGAAAACAGCAGCTTTTGAAAGCAATGAAAACTTTTTTATCCTTGATATCAGCAAGTGTCGCAGGGCGGCGCCGGGTGCGGCGCCTGCAGAACTGTTTATCACATATTCCGTCTCGGGAGTTTTTATTATCAGGCACGGCCTTGAAAAACCCGGCGTATAAACAGGGTCAAAAAAAAGATTTTTTATTTTGTAGCGGGATTCAAGCTGCGCTCTTTCGCGCACAGGCATAAAACCCGACAGGCGGCATTTCACGCCGCTTTGCGCGAGGGTCATGGCGGTGTTTGAGCCCTTGCCTGAGTAAGAAGAGGTGATTTCGCGGGTTCTTGAAACGCCGGAGGCCAAGGGCCTGTCTAATGAGGCGGATATGTCGAGCGTGGGGCTTAAGTTAAATACAGTTATCATTTAATGAATGAAATAATTATTACCGAAGATGCCGTCCATAACAGCACGTCAACAATCATAGGCACATCTTTTAAGAAAACCGATTCGGGGCTGCCGCCCTGGTTTTTTTTGTGAATCAGGTAAAGATACCTGAATATGGCGTAAAGCACAAAAGGTATCGTCAGCATCAGGTAGTTGTGTTTCTGCGCCGTAGGCGAGGTAAATGCGTAAAGCGAGTAGGCCATAACCGTTGAGGCGGTTACCACCGATATCATCTGGTCAATCAGCGGCAGGGAGTATTCGTCCAGTATTTTCCTGTGCTTTGAAGCCTCTGCAAGCGCCGCAAGTTCGTAGCGTCTTTTTGCCAGCACCACGAAAAGCGCCAGCAGGGAAGTGCATATCAGAAGCCACGGCGATATGGAAACGCTGATGACAAGCGCGCCGGCCGCCGCACGGAGCACAAATCCGGAGGCCACTATCAATACGTCGAGTATCACGATGTGCTTTAATTTCATTGAGTATGAAAAAGAAATAACGGCGTAAGAGGCTAAAACCACAAAAAACGGGAAACTAAGTATATAAGCGGATGTAAATGTGAGCGCCGCGAGCATGAGGGAAAGCCCGAGGGCAAATGAAACCGGAACAGAGCCGGAGGCGATGGGGCGGTTTTTTTTATCAGGGTGGAGCCTGTCCTCTTTTCTGTCGCGGATGTCGTTTATTATGTAAAGCGAGCTTGAGGCAAAGGAAAAGAGAAAAAAGGCTATAACGGCTTTGAGAAAAAGCGGGCCGTTAAAAATATTATTTGTGAATATTAATGCTCCGAAGACGAGGAGGTTTTTTATCCACTGCTTTACCCTGAGAAGGTCAAGGATAAGCCGGGCGCTCCTGCTCATTTTTTTACGGCACCAGCCTTACGTTGTCTATGTATAATGTGACGGCTTTTTCCTGCCGTTTCGTGTCCATAAATAAAGTAAAAGCTGTGATGTTTTTAAGTTCCAGCCCTGCTGTTTTTACGTCGCTTAAGTTGAGCTCAAGCTTGTTTTTACCGGAGGCAAGCTTCATATTTGACAAAAAGACCCTGCCGCTTCCGTCATACAGTTTTACTCCCATATCATAAGAGGCCTCGTCAGGGACAAAAACGTCAAAAGCGAATTTCTTGTAAGGGCTCCAGTTGGTAAGTTTGAGCCTGGTCAGCGAGTTTATGCTCATTGTGATGCCGGCTATCCAGGAGGGGGATGCCATTGCCTCTTTTGGCTGGAGAAAATCAGAGGGGACCGAAAAAATTGCCTGCACGGAGTGCTTTCCTTTTGTGGCGTACTTTTTAAACTGCTCAAGCTTTACATAACCGTTGGTCTCCCAGTCAAAATCCCCTATTGCAGTTTCCGAAGGCAGCACTTCAAAACTGTTAAGAACTCCGCGGGCAGCCAGCTCTTTTTTAGAGACTTTTTTGCTGCCGCTTGCAGTTATTAATATGAAAGAGCAGGATATTATTACGGTAATTATTTTCTTGACGCGGTTATTTTCCACATTTTCCTCCGGATTATTTAAAAATTTAACCTATTTTAACAGTATTGAGAGGGCTTTGTCAATAAGGTTAAAGGAGGGGATAAAGCAAATAAGCCAAGAGACAGAAGACAAAAGCTTGGTACAGGCGCTATCGGCCCCTGAGAGTAACAGGGGCCTTTTTAAATTTTTACTCTCAAAAGGGCTTTTTTATGTTATTGTGTACAAAACCACGGAGGAATGCTTTGGATTCTAACAAATATAAAGAGTTTGCTTCGCGCTACAGGATGGAGTTTGTTTACGCGGCAATGGCTTTTCTGCTTGTTTACCATGTTTTTTACACGGGCGCCGGCAGGGGGCTTGCGCAGCTTTTCGTAAACCCGGAAACAAAAGATTACTATAAGACAGTTTACAACATAATCCTGATTGTGCTCGGGGCGGCTGTTTTCCTCGTGTCCCAGATATCATACCCGAAAATTTATAAATTTAAAATACTGCTCACCGGTTTTGCCGTCATGTCCTACTTTACCTGCATACTTCTGATTGTCAACAGGCCCCCTTCGGACATAACCGTTATGAATATGAAGCTTGATTTCGTGAGAAAGGCCTGGAACCCGGCTTCCGATTATTTTACAATAAAATTCCTGATAACAATGTTCTCCGCCAACCTGCTCGGGATCATGCTCTCAAAATCAACGGTGAGTTTTCAATCCGGCAAGCTGGCCGGCTGGGCGCTTTTCTTTGGCAACGTCGTGTTGTTTATAGCGGTGTTAAACATTATTTCCGGAAAATTCAGCCCTTCTGATACGGCCTCCTTTGCCTATAAGTTTACAGTTTTTTTTAACAAATATTTTCTCGCGCTTAATCTGCTGATAATACTTACAACAGCGGCGGCCTCTGTTTTTAACATTGAAGAGGAGCACAACTACGGCTCCATCATAGCAGCCGTGTCGCTTATCAACCTTTACTGCGTATTTTCGGCAGGGCAGTGGTGGCCTGTAAGGTTTATGCTGCCTTTTCTGGCGGTCATAATACTCTGGGGGATGTTCAGCCACTGGCTCAGCTGCCTGCACCACAAGGCGCACTACGACCCCCTGCTTAAAATCTACAACAGGCAGTATCTCGATGCGGTGTTAAGCGGGGTGACAGAGGCCGGGCTTAAAAAAGAATTTTCGGTCTTGATGTGCGACATTGACCACTTTAAAAAGGTAAATGACACCCACGGCCACGCTGCCGGCGACGCGGTGCTGTACAATACCGCGCAGATTATAAGAAGCGCCGCGCTCCCCGAGGGAATAGTGTGCCGCTACGGCGGCGAGGAAATAACCGTAATACTCCGCGACAAGACAGGGGACGAGGCTTTTGAAAAGGCTGAAAAAATAAGAAAAGCGGTGAAGAAAAACGGGGTAAAATTTAAGTCAAAAAATATAAGGGTCACTATGTCAATAGGCATAGGTTTGGTTAAAGACGGCGTTAAGGAAGTGCATAAGGCTGTCAAAAGGGCTGATGATAATGTGTATAAAGCGAAAAAAAGAGGAAGAGACAGGGTGGTAATGGAATAAGGGTTTAAGCTATGAGCTGTAAGCT
>CAYGHG010000058.1:0-16084 GCA_964349515.1 uncultured Spirochaetia bacterium | reverse complement strand
TTTGGATCAGGAGTAGCTATGAATGGCTGTTTACACAAAAGAACTGACATACCCGTATGTGATTGAGTCTCCGACTTTAAAGACATAGAAAAAGTCGGAATTTCCGTCGTAAGTGTAATCTATCGTATCATTTAGTACAGTGACATTACCTCCCGGGCCGGTTACTGCAGCAGTATAAGTCCCGAATTCTGTTTCTATGGTGGTTGTGTAATCTATTATGTGACGTTGTTTACTTTGACCATAAGCCAGTAGTCCATGGTGCTGTTTACGCCGTTAATGAACAAATCTATGAAAACATCCGGTGTGGCTGTTGAAGTGGGGGTGGCGGTTGCGGTCGTTGTGATTGTGGCTGTGGATGTAATTGTCGATGCAGGGGTGATTGTTGACGACGCTGTTTAAGTACCGGCCGGTGTTTCAGGGGACGACGGGGTGTCTTTGGTGCAGGAAACAAAAAACATGGCAAAGACAGATACAAAGGCTAAAAAAACAAAAAACTTTTTCATTTGAACCCTCCAGGGTTTTAAAGCGGATATATTTTAAAGCGATAAAGCAAAAATGGGGACAGTCCCCATTTTTGCTTTATCGTAAACAACCGCGAGGAAGGGTTACTAGTCCACTTGTTCTACGTGCATCAAGCTGATGCTGTCAAATTTAAAATCTCTTGTAATTTCTTCGGTGTTGTCCGTGCCCGTATATCTTATGAGGAAAGTTATTTTCCTTACAGATTTAAGAACATCTTCAACCGAGTAAGCCGAAGGATTTCCTGGGACAAAACCACCACTTTCGTCGATGGAGAGATTAGTCTGGGCCCAGCCTGCAAAGCCGTTTAAGTTGTAGTTATAGTAGCAGTATTTGTTTAAATCGTTGTAAAAAAATATTTTATATGTCACATCCGTGCTCAGTTGATGGAAGAAATTTATGCTTGTGTTGTTTGTCAGGCTTACTGAATCAACGAAAGTGAGTGTAAGCGCAGTGTAACCGACATAGTCTGTAGCCTGCGCCGTGTAACTGCCTGCGCTTCCGGATGGGAATATAATCCTGCTTTTTAGTGTGGCATTGAGATTGAGCCCGTAAAGCCCTTGGGCAGGGTCAATATCCGAAACAGTCAGAGAGGTGATAACTGATTCGCCGCCGTCTGCTGAGTCGTTTGCGGCAGACCAGGACGCACTGATGCCTGAAACAGTGGTTGTGAGGCTGTTGTTCTCGAAATTGTGCAGCATGAGGTCCGCGGCCAGCGTTTCTGCCGTGGCGGTGGCTGTAGGGCCGGGTGCAGGCTCGGCCGGGTTGTCCGCGGCGCAGCCTGCGATGATAAGAGCTAAAACAGATAAGACAGAAGCCAGTAAAACGAATTTTTTCATAAAACCCTCCTTGTTTTTTTTTACAGTATATGATTTTAAAGAAAAAAAATCAAACATTTCCTGCTTGTTGGTTCTGTTCACATTAGTGTGTAATATGATTTTCTCCCCGCCTTTAAGGGGTTTAAAACTGTACCGGAGAGTGCCTTAGTATTTTACAGCCAAGAACCGGGAAGTACTTACAAAATCAAGTATAAGGAATAGGGTTGAGAAATTAGGGGAGAAAACACGAGTTTAAAGGTGTAAAAATTAGGACGAGAAACGACGAGTTATGGGTTACGCGTGGGAAAACTTCGGATAAAGTCAGATAACGGCAGAAACAAACGGAACAAAACGATGCGGGTTGAAACCCGGCTCCTGTCGCAAAGCAGGCAACAAGGCATATTTAAAACCTGCTGCCATATCATGAAATACGGGTTGACACAGTGCCGGTTGGCAATTATAATTACTTTGATACAGAAAAAGTACTTTTTTTTGAACACGTATTTAAACGCTTAAAATATTCAGACAAGGGGTTATATAATGATAAAATCGATTTTATCAAAGGGAAACAGAACAGCAATCAACGTTTTGGCTGTATTCCTGTTTTTTCTCCTGTCTTCTTCATTATTATATTCAGCCACACCTCTCGCGCAAAACGGCCAGCTCCGGGTATCCGGGCTTCAGCTTGTCAATGAATGCGGTGACCCGGTGCAGTTAAGAGGGGTATCAAGCCACGGCCTGCAGTGGTACGGGCTTGCAAGCTGTATGGATTACTGCTGTATCAGCGCTTCGGCTCTTGACCACCTCGCGTATAATGTCGGGATAGATGTTTTCAGGATAGCAGTGTATGTGGAAAGTAACGGATATAAGGATAACCCGAGCGGATTTACCGCCCAGACAAACAATATAGTACAGATGTGCGAGGAGAGGGGGATATACGCGCTTATTGACTGGCACATTCTCTCTGACGGCAACCCTAATACAAATATCATTTATGCCAGAACATTCTGGGAGTCAATGGCAACCGCGCATAAAGACAGGAAAAATGTTATTTATGAGATTTGTAATGAGCCAAACGGAGTATCGTGGAGCCAGGTGGTAACATACGCAAATGACATAATTCCGAGAATACGCGCCATAGACCCTGATGCGGTTATAGTGGTCGGCACTCCGAACTGGTCACAGCTCGGCTGGGACGTGGTTAACAACCAGCTTTCGTATTCAAATATCATGTATGCGTTTCACTTTTACGCCGCAACACACGATACAAACATGCTTACCGATTATATAACGCATATTCCCATATTTGTGACGGAGTGGGCGGCTACAGAGGCAACCGGCGGCGGCGGGACAAATTATTCAAGGGCTGACCAGTATATAAACATAATGGGAGGAAGCAATGCTGCTAGTGTAAAATTGAGCTGGTGCGCATGGTCGTGGTCGGAGGCGCCTGAAACATCGGGCATGCTGAACGTCGGCGCCTGCGATTCGGGGCAGTGGGGAAGCTACAAAACCTCAGGGACCTATGTGATGGGAAAAGTAAGCAACCCGCCTGACAGTTTTTCCCCGTGCGCCGTGGCAACTTCCACTCCCACCCAGAATCCGCTCACCCCGGTGCCTACTCAGACAGTAGGGCCAAATGACCTGCGGCTTGACAGCATGACAGACGGTGATTATACAAGCAACATCTGCACCTACTGGTACACATATGACGACAGTAATGACTGTACCGACAAGAACTGTACGCTGAACCCAAAAGGGAATTCACAGATTGTGCCGTGGTCAAAGGACCGTTGGGAGGATCTCGGCAGGCCCATACAGCCTTTTTACATGCAGGCGCCCGGGCGTGCAGGCGCGGGAGATTATGCGGCGCGTATGACCGGCGTAGTTACGACAACATTCTTATACGGATTCGCGGGGCTTGGGCTTCCTCTTGTTGAGCCGGAAGGCCCTGTCAATATAAGTACTGCAACGGGTATTAGTTTTTGGTGTAAAAGTAATCAGACCAGGGATTTCAGGCTTAAAATAAACTCACCCCAGGCATTTGGCGGGGCTCTTGATGAAGACATGTACGGTTATGTATTTACGGCAAGCACAACCTGGCAGCAGATAACTGTTAATTTCTCAAGCATTCTGTTTTCGCAGGAAGGCTGGGGGGATACAACCGTAACAAAGGCGCAGGCGCTCGCGGCGGTTGATACCATACAGTGGCAGACAGAGGGGCAGACGGGCGCGCCTTATAATTTTGATTTATGGATAGATGATGTCATACTTCATAACGCTCCGCAGGCGCTGAAGGATAAAGCTGCCGCCGGCTGCGTGCCGCCGACAAATACGCCTACCTGGGACCCGGCTATACCTACTTTTACCCATACTCCGACACCTTCTTTTTCAATCAGGTTAAACTGCGGGGGCGCCCAGTATACTGACACCACAGGCAATGTCTGGCTGGCTGATAAGGCCTTTGCCGCAGGTTCATACGGTTATGAAGGCGGCGGCGGTGTGGCTGACAATACAGGCGTGGCTGTGAGCGGGACTATCGAGGACACGCTCTACCAGTCTGAAAGATGGGGAAGCCCTACATACAGATTTACAGTCCCGAACGGGACTTATCAGGTGACGCTGAAATTTGCGGAAATGTATTTTACCGCTGCGAATCAGAGAATTTTTAACGTTGCCATAGAAGGCACAACTGTTGTCACAAATCTTGATATTGTGGCTGTGGCGGGAGCAAGAGCGGCGCATGACAGGACGGTCATTGTTACCGTGACAGACGGCCGGCTTGACATAACTTCCAGCGCTTCTGTTGACGGGGCTTTGTTTAACGCTATTCAGATTGTAGGATACACGCCGCCGGCTAACACGCCGACACGCACGCCTGTCTTTACATCCACAAGAACAGCGACAAGGACAGTTACAAGAACGGCAACAAGAACTGTTACAATGACAGCGACACGAACGGCCACCCAAACAGCCACAAGGACCGGGACGCCTGCAGCAAGCAGTACTTTTACTCCTGTAAACAGCCAAACTTTTACCAGGACAGCTACCGGTACAGCGACGCGAACCGCAACTATGACCAATACGCCTCTGCCGACCGGAACAAATACCCCTGCGGAAACCATGACCTTTACGCGTACTGCAACGCAGACCATAACAGGAACCGCAACGAGGACCAATACGCCGTATTACAGCCCGACTTTTACAACGACACCAAGCTCTACGCGCACGCCTTCGTTTACGGCGTCTGCAACCGGTACATTTACAAGAACCCCGTCACACACCGCGTCGCCGACCATATCGGAAACATGGACAGGCACACCGCCGACATCCACAGGCACACCTACAATAACGCAGACTTATACTGCTACGCCGACTTTTACGCGTACACCGGCGGATACCGCCACATTTACTTATACCGCCACAAGCATAGAGACCCTTACATCCACACCTACCGCGGCTGCGACGGATACACAAACCGAAGTGCCCGGTGATACCGCGACGCATACGCCTGTGAATACAAACACACCTGAAAATACGCCTACTCTGACGAATACGCCGTTGAATACACCGACTGCAACAGCCACTTTTGGGGCCTATCTCACAGTTCAGATAACAGGCGCGCCTGATACAGTGAATGTGGGGGATACAATAACGGTTATAATGGTTGTTCAAAACACAGGAAACACAGCTGCTGATAATGTGATGCCTTCGGCCCTTGTTATTGCGGGTACCGGGGGCGTTTCGGTACTGACGAGCCCGGTTTCAACGGCGTCTATACCGGCGGCGGGCACGTATGCTTTTACATGGACATATAATGCCGATTCTTCGGGGGTTGTGACTTTTGAGGGAAGCGCAGGCGGCGTTGATGCCGCCGGTGCGTGGCCGGTAACAGGCGGGCCTGTTGTCAGTAATGTAGTGGCAATCGGCGTACCTTTGCCGACAAATACATTCACAGCCACGCAGACTTATACCTATACGGTTACAGGGACATTTACACGGACGCCGACGGCTGTGAATACGCATGTTGACACGTTCACAGCCACGCCGACTGCAGAGAATACACCGGCAAATACATATACAGCCACGCCGACGGCCACTCTCACGCCGTCGAATACATTTACAGCCTCGCCGACAGCCTCTTATACGCCGACAATTGTATTTACAGACACTCCCACGCAAATACCCACACCGGCTGATGCGGATGTTTTTGAGATAAAAGATGAAACAGCTTACCCGAACCCATACAGCCCGGCGTCCGGAGTACCGCTGACAATAAGGGTTGATTTCAGCCAGAAACACAGGAATGCAAAGGTGAGCATATATACTTCCGGATTGCGCTGCATCAGAACTATTGAGTTTCCTGATTCACCGTGGGCGGGCGTGAGGACGCTTGGCATTCCGGCTGCTTCACTTGCAGGGCTCGCAAACGGAAGCTACTATTATGTCATAACCGCGGAAAATGAAAGAGGAGAGAAAGCAAGAAGCAAAATACCGGCATTTACGATTTTAAAATAAAAATCACGCTTTAACCCCCTTTTTCAAAGGGGGGCGGGGGGATTGTATTTAAGCAGCACGTTTGTTCTTCGTTTGCAGAACAACCGCGCTAAAGACAAAGGGACGGGCCGGAAAGTTTTACGGGATATCCGGTTCCGTGCTGAGACTCAGTACAAAAGCAAAACATCCGAAATCCAAATAACATCACAAAACATGCCGGGAATAAAAGTCCATAGAAAGTGGACAAAAAAAATTGAATAAAACTGTCTTCGCAGCTATGCTTTTTGTGCCGTTGAAAAAAAGGCGGCTGGAAATTGCAGTTATCAAACCTTTGTTGTGCCGGTTTTAAAAAAAGGATGATTCTACATTTGATTGACGGTGTTTTCATACACTTGCAATTTTATATAGGAGAATGAAATGAAACCATTGAAGATTTTGACGGTTTTGGCTGCCGCGTTTTTTATTTTTCTGGTTATACAGGTGTCGGGTATGAAGGGTCAAAAAAACACACAGGAGGGTTCCGTGGAACACATACTGCCTGAACTGCCTTACGCAAAAAATGCTCTTGAGCCGGGAATTTCAGCTGAAACGATCGAGTACCATTACGGCAAGCATCATGCTTCTTATGCCGCAAACCTGAACAAGCTCATAAAGGGTACCGAGTACGAAAAAATGAATCTTGAGGAAATAGTTAAAAGAGCCTCAGGACCTGTGTTCAATAACGCTGCCCAGCACCTGAACCACAGCTTTTACTGGAATTGCCTTTCGCCTGAAGGCGGCGGGGAGCCTGTAGGCGCGCTTGCCGATGCGATCAAAAGGGATTTTGGAGGATTTGACACTTTTAAAAAGGAGTTTACAACGGCGGCAACCGGTTTTTTTGGTTCCGGCTGGATATGGCTGGTTAAAGACAAGGACGGCAAACTTTCTGTGGAGAGCACGGGAAACGCCGGTAATCCAATACTGCACGGAAAAACGCCGCTGCTGACTATCGATGTTTGGGAACACGCTTATTACTTAGATTACAAAAATGTAAGGGCATCGTATGTGGAGGCGTTCTGGGAGTTTGTCAACCGGCAGTTTGCGCAGGAAAATTACAGGTAACAATTCAGGCCCGGCCGGGTCAGGCCTGTCGGACGAAAGCACGCGGCTTTGAAGAAAGATTGAGAGGGTAAAAGTGTTTGAAAACGAGTAATTAAATTTATTTAGGAGGGATTGATGAAAAAGACGTGGCTTCTGTGTTTTGTTTTTGCTTTTGTTATGGTTTCAGGGCTTTTTGCAAACAAGCATATGACAGGCAATGAATGTTGGATGATGTGGGACAAGGCTGAGGTCAAAGTGGAAAATACGGCTGACGGTGTAAAGATCATGGTTTCCTCAAAGGATGCCAAGGATGTAGGTATGATACAGGCACATGCCGCGAAAATGTCTGAAATGCCCGGCAAAATGATGAGAAAAGGTGATTCGAAGAAATGGATGGGCTATGACTCAGACAAAAGCGTGAATAAAAAAATGGAAATTGCTTTCGGGTTCTTTGTGGTGATCTGGCTTCTGCTTGTAATCCTCATGGTTGTTACCATAATACTCATCATAAAGAAAATCAGGGTAAAATATCCGGTTTAAATATTTTTGCTTCATAAAGAGCCGCGGGGTGCAGAAATCTGCCCCGCGGTTTTTTTATTTGGTAAATAGCACATAAGGCCCGCGGCCTGCCGGATGAAAAAATGAAACTTTTCCAAAAAGAAAACTGATATGCAGTAATATCCTCGCCTCCTCCGGGGGAGAGGACGCAGTTGAGGGGGCCTGTTTTTCAGCTATAAAAAACGCCCTCGTCCCGGCCTTCTTGCTCTGAGAAGGCTAAGTACGCATAATGAATAGTAAATCGGGAATTATATACAGATACGTTTAGTGCCCGAATGTAAATAATAATTGAAATTATTAATACATGGGTGTAAAATTATATATACATTACAAGATATAACCAAGCGGGTTTTGAATACATAATAAGGGAAAAGGGAATGCAAAAAAATCTTCAATATACTTTGACTGTGTTTTTTGCCTCTTTATTTTTGCTTCTATCCTCCGCCTCTTTTGCCGGTTTCAGGGAAGACGTGCTTGCGGGGAATGAAGCTTTTAAAAAACAGGACTGGGCCTCGGCTCATAAGCATTACACCGCTGCTTATGAAATTCAGCCGTCGCCAAAGCTCAAACAACTCCTTGATACGGCAAAAACAAACGCTTTTAAGTCTGCGGTAGTAAAAGGAAATGAGTTCTACCGTAAGGGTGACGCAGGGCTTGCGTTTTTATGGTATTCAAAGGCAAAGTCTTACATTCCCGACAGGCGACTGGATACTCTGATAAACAGGGTAAAGACACAATACCCGGATGCCGTAATGCCGGCCGCTAAACAGGGGGATAATCCTCTGAAATGGGTTCTCATAGGCGGTGATGCGCTCCTGCTGATAGGTGCTGTTGCCGCAGGTATCGCAGTAAGCGGCGGCGAAAAAGAGTATAATGTAATGTATGACAGTATGAATTACTCAACAGAGGAAAACTTTAATTTATTGAAAACAAAAAAAACCGAGGTGGAAGAGGTGCAGGCGGTATTCGGAGTGCTGGCTGTGCTGGCAGGAGGGGCAATAATTTATACAATTGCCGACGCAATGCATCTTCATATAGTTTTTCCCGGGAACACCGCGGTTGCGTTTGAAGCCGGAGAGAACAGTATAACTCTGGCAATAAACAGGGGGTTTTAAAAATGAAAACAAAAGTTTTATTATCCGGTCTGTTTTTGTTTGTGGTTTTGCTGATAAGCGCATGCACACAGTTAAGGACGCCGTCAGCTCCTCCGGGCATGGAAACAGCCACAGCGATTGCAGAGGCTTCCCAGACAGCGGTGGCACTGCAGACAGCAGGTATTGAGGCGCAGCAGACCGCGACAGCACTGGCGATAATAGTACTTTCTTACACGCCGACTATGACTCCTACATCTGAACCAACCGCAACACCCACTACATGCCACGGGTTCAGGCCGAAAACAATGATTTCTTATACTGATAATGTCATTCAAATGTCTCTGACTTATTCGGATTACCGGTGCGAAATACCCGTAAGCGGGTCTTCGGATATATATGATAATGGAGTGTTGGCAGGTTCATCTCAGTTTACTTTTGATATTAATGGCAATACTGTGTCGGCGCAGGCGACAGATTTATCAGGTAATACCACCGGAATGATGACTATAGGCACTGTTGTTAACGGACTGGTTATACAGCAGGATTCATACCAGAATGGCGTTTTAATGGGTTATTCGACCATGCAGTACAACCCCTCGGGATTAATGACGCGCAGAGATACTTATTTGATAAGCCCGTCACAGCATGCATGGGAAACATGGGCTTACAACGCGCAGGGGTTTGTTACGGTGTATGAGCAGTATACGGATTCAGGCTTAACATCGAGGGAGGTAAACACTTACGACGCTCAGGCAAGGCTGACACGTAAAGATCTTTACGGGCCTACGGGGGCATTGCAAGCCTACAGTATTAATTCATACAATGCTTTTGGAAATATTCAAAGTACATCGACCTATGATGCTGCCGGTGTGCAGTATGGGACGGCAAATTTCGTGTATGACTCTAACCAGAACCAGACAGAAATTCACACAGTATCTTCGTTTTTAGGTTATGATTCAACTTCTGATATCTATATGACATATGATGCGAATAATAATCTGACAAGCGTTGAAATTAATTCAACTGATTTTTTTGGTGTACCTACGGTTCAGAAATACTTATTTACATGGGAATCATACTAAGAAAAATTTTTTAGTATAAGAAAAAGCTGGTACGCGTCGAGACAGGTATATGGTTGAAGGAAAAAGAAAGAATTATAGCAGTATGCATTTTCTTATGGGATAGTGACGGTAGATGAATTATCAGGGGGCCAAAGCGGTTTTCGAAACGGGTTTAAAGGAGGTAGGCAGATATGAATAAATCACTTGCGGTATTCCTTTTATTAATCACATTAATGGTTGCTCAATCCTGCAATCAACTTAGGGAACCATCACTTCCTGGAGAAGCGATGGCTGTACCTTCTGCGACGGCTGTTCAGACTTACGTTTGGATAGTGACTGAGCCATCTGTGCCTGTTACTGATACATATGATGTAAATCTTGGTGTGGGCTCACTCGGTTCATATCTGGCGTATCGTACCCCTTCGGGAGCGGCAAGTTCTTTCAATATAAAGCTGTTTTCTGAAGCGAGCGGCTGGAGTGATGTGCTTTTGAATTTCATGACAGATTACGGGTCGTCGTCTAAATGGTTCTCGATAACTAGTGAGAAATTATTTGTAGTTAGGACGGATGCGCTGGGTTATATATACGTATATTCAAAACCTGCTGCCACAGGTGATTTCCAACTGCTGGGTACCAATCCTATCGCGGGGCCGGGTTGCGTTGAAGCGACCATCTTATCCAATCCGGTTATGCCGGCGAGCTCCGGGGTAGAAGTTGTAGTGGCATATATAGACACAGCTGACAATAGCAGATTGAGAATTAAAAGAATCTATGATTACTATAGTTTATATGACTGGTACGATGCAACGTTTGATGGAACGGAGCCTTCTGTGAACAGGTTAAACGACAAGGGCTCACTGGCGTTAGGAGGATATTTTGGTTCGAGTGGTTCCCTGTACTTAGCGTATGCGGATGGAGCTTCAAATACCGTGGCAGGATATGGAGAAGCGGGTGGGAGTTCTAGTAGTTTCTATATTAATCCGGGGTCTCCTGTTTGCGGTGCTCGTGGAGCCGTTTCTTATATAGTAACCGGATTTACAACTACATACAGGCATATCATAGGGTATAGTGACGCAGGTTTATCCGGTAAAGCTGTTATTCAAGGCAGGCTTTTTCAGGCCTCGGAATATGCATATATGGGCGGAGGACCTGCGTCTGACAGTGGTGTAAAGTATCTTTCGTTAAGCACAGGTTCAAATATACTAATAGCGTTTGCAGATACTTCTGCTGATGACAGGCTGGTTGTGAAAAGATTTAATGTGTCAGGTTGGGATAACATCGGTGTGCCGCAGGAACCGATAGAGTCATGTTCTGTGAGTGTGCTACCGTCTCCTCTAAGGCCATGCGTCGCATATACGACTACACAGGCACTTGGACGTCGTTTGAAATTTGTATACGCGGAATGATAGACAGCCGGGTTATGAGCTCTCGTTAAACGCCCCGTCTGGGGTCTGACCCAGGACGGGGCGTTTAGGGATGGTTGGAAAGATTGAAAGGTCTGGAGACAGTTAAAGATATGAGGAAGGGGAACGGAAAAGTAGGATTCGGATTTTTAAAGAAAGAGTTGTAGTGGGTTGTATGGTTGTGTAAGATAGTGACGGTGGAGGAGTTATCAGGTGTCAAAGCGGTTCTTTTATAACGGGTTTAACTATTAAAACATCGGAGGATGAAATGGCCAGAAAAATATTGCCTCTTGTAATTATTTTTGTTTTTACCCTGATTGCCTGGATGATACTTGGAAGTGTCACTATGGGCAGGACTTATTCTCAGGACAACAAACTCAAATCACGGGTGGGGGATTTATGGGGTGCCACTCAGCAGCAGGAAGCGCCTGAAGCGTATTACAGAATAACAGTAAAAACAGTCAAGACAAAGACCGTAGAAGGTAAAAAGACCGAGGAAACGGTTGAAACCACGGAAACACACAATCTGGACATAGAATCCAGCAGAATAAACGCGGATTTTGACCTGGATTACAGGAAAAAGGGGCTTTTGTGGTATTCCACTTATAAAGTAAAATTCAAGGCGGTGTACTGCCTGATAAATACTGACAGCCAAAAAAGATATGTCAATTTTGTTTACAAGTTTCCGGCTTCCGACGGTGTGTATGATAATTTTGCGATTTCCATTGACGGGGTGAAGGAAAAAAGCATAAAACCTTCCGGCGGAAAGGCGGTAGTGGGGCGCTATTTTGAACCCGGAAGAAAGTATTACATAGAGGTGGCTTATGACTCGCAGGGGCTGGACCGGTGGTGGTACAATTTCGGGCAGGGCGTGACGCAGGTAAAGGATTTTGCGCTCGTTATGACGACAAATTTTGACAGAATAGATTTCCCGCAAAACGGCATATCTCCCACGGAGAAAAAGAAAATGGAAAAAGGATGGGAACTGTCCTGGGAGTATAAGAACCTGCTATCCGGAATCCGTATAGGCATTGAAATGCCGAAAAAACTCAACCCGGGCCCTTTTGTCAGCCAGATAAGTTTCTTCGCGCCCGTGTCACTGTTCTTCTTTTTCTTCCTCATGTTCATCATAACCACGATAAAAAACGTGAAAATACACCCGGTAAATTATTTCTTTGTGGCGGCGGCATTTTTCAGTTTTCATCTGCTGATGGCGTACCTTGCCGATGTGGTCAGCCTGTATATTGCTTTTGCCGTGTCTTCGGCGGTGTCTGTGTTTCTTGTCATAAGTTATATGCGCCTCGTAGCCGGCGCCAGATTTGCAGTGGTGGAGGTGGGGCTGGCCCAGCTGGTTTACCTCGTGGTATTTTCTTCCGCGTTTTTTCTGGAGGGGTATACAGGGCTTGCAATCACCGTGCTGGTTATTATAACTTTGTTTGTAGTAATGCAGGTAACCGGCAGGGTGGATTGGGAAAAGCAGTTTGAAAAGGAAAAACGCCTGCCGGAAAAGAGCACGCACAAGCCCGGGCGCGTGTGATGAGGTTTAAATCAGCATACATGCGCAGGCTGGCGGCTGTTGTGATTTTTTTTGCTCTTTCTGCCGCCTCTTTTTACGCTGATGTCCCGTTTGACTTTGACAAAATCTACAGGCAGGAATTCACCGGCATTGTAATACACCATACAGGCACAAGGAATGATAACGCATCGATTAAGTTCCTGTCAGACATACAAAAACAGAATGTATATAAGCCGGTTTTTGACGGTATGCTGCCGGGCAAGAAGATATACTCAAACCACTTTTACAACGGGGAAGAAACCTTCATGTGCTACCACTGGCTCGTATACCCTGACGGCAGAAAAGTACAGGTGCTCAAGGACATTTATAAAAAGCATGGAAAGTGGTATGTGGATTATATGGGGTGGCACGCGGGCGACTGGGACACCAACGGGAAGACAGTAGCGATAGTTGTGGTGGGAAATTACTTGAACAGGACGCCCTCTGAAGAGGCGCTAAACGCCATGGCGGAGATAATAGCGGGTTATAAAAAGAAAACAGGCCTTGTCCTGACAGTAAAAGGCCACAGGGAATACAAGGCCACGTCGTGCCCGGGGAATAAGTTTTTAGGAGATAACGGGTGGAAAAAGATGCTGATAAAAAAGGCGGAAGATATTGAGACCGGTGGTTCTGAATAACCACAGATTCCATTGAGGAGAAAATAAAAATGAAAGTACTGGTAACCGGCGGTACCAACGGAATGGGGAAGGGGGTTGCCAAAGTTTTGGCAGCCCGCGACAACCCGGCGCATGAGGTTATAATACTATGCAGGTCAAAAGAGCGTGGTGAAGCGGTATTACGGGAAATCGAAAGCGCCTCGTCAAACAGTAAAGTTTCGATGGTTTTGTGTGATCTTGCAAAACTCAGCGATGTTAAGAATGCAATAACTGAGATTCAGAACAGCCATGAATATCTGGACGGAATATTCATAAATGCGGGTTTGGGATATGCCGCAAAGAGGGTGGAAACCGAAGACAAAATGGACTCTCATTTTCAGGTGAATTACCTGTCTCAGTTTATGCTGGTGCTGAACCTGGTTAACCTGCTGGAAAAATCCACAGCCGGGGGAAGGGTCATATTTAATGCAACGGAAGGGGGGAAAATATCCTGGGATGACATGCAGATGGCCGGGAAGTGGGGGTACGAAAAGGCTATTCATCAGGCTATGGCTGCGAAAAGAATGTTCCTGTCAAAACTTCATGGCTTGTATAAAAGCAAAAACAGCCCGGAATTGACTTTTGTCGGGTTTCAAATACCAAAAACGGTCTGGAGCAATCAGATTGCGATAATTCCGCCTTTTATGCGCGCAATGGCAACCGGCATGAAGTTCCTGGGGGCTTTCATATCAATAGATGAATGCGGTGAAATAATGGCGCCATTGTTTACCGAAAGCCGTGAACAAAGCCTGAAAAAATCAGGTAAATTTATTACCATGAAGAATGGCAGTTTTATTGAGCTTAATGAGGATGCGGATGTAATGAACCGCGAAATGCAGGACAGACTGTGGAAAATCAGCCTGGAATTATGCGCGGATGAAAAGACAGTGCAGATTTCTGAATTGCTTCATAAGAAAGGGTAACCCGTGGATATTACCGTGGAAAACGCGGGCTTTGATGATTTGCCCTCGATACTGAAACTGCAGCAGCTTTGCTATCAGGAAAATGCCGAAAGATACGGAGATTATAATATCCTTCCGCTGGTTGAGACTGTCGGGCAGGTACAGGATGATTTCAAAGTGTTGCTGTTTTTGAAAGCTGTTGACGGATCAAAAATTATTGGCAGTGTAAGGGCGTATGAAAAAGAGGGCACGGTTTATATCGGAAGGCTTATTGTTCATCCCGGGAGCCAAAACAGGGGAATCGGGAAAAGATTACTGGCTGAAATAGAAAACAGATTTCCGTCAGCCGCAAGGTTTGAACTCTTTACCGCGCACAGGGATGAGAAAAACATTTCTTTTTATAAAAAAAATGGATACAGTATATTCAAGGAAGAAAAACACAGTGACCGGATAAATTTTGTGTTTTTTGAGAAGACTCGGCTATAAGTCAAGGGAGGAAATAATATGGAAGGCGTTAAAATTACAGCACTGACCCCTGATAACATTTCTGACTACGGGGTCTGCGGGTATAAGGATGCAAAAAAACACGTGGAACTTCAAAAGAAAATATTCTGGTACTCACAGTACTACCCGAAAGGGCTCAGGATCAAAGCGGTTTTTCCAAAAACAGGAGAGTATCAGGGGATGATAGAATACATTCCGGGTGAATACGCGCACCGGCCGGTGTACGCGGCCCGCTACATGTTCATACACTGCCTGTTTGTAGGTTTTAAAAAACAGTATAAGGGGCAGGGGCTTGCCTCGGCGCTCATAAATGAGTGTCTGGCTGACGCGAAAAAATTAAAAATGGACGGGGCCGCGGTGGTCACGAGGAAAGGCTCATTTATGGCGGATAGCAGAATATTTCTGAAACACGGCTTTGCACCTGTGGGCAGCGCGCCTCCTGATTTTGAACTGCTTGCTAAAAAGTTCAGCCCAAAGGCAAAAAACCCTGCGTTTAAGCCCGGGATGGAAGAATCCCTGAAAAAATACGCAAAAGGGCTCACCATACTCCGCTCTGCGCAGTGCCCGTACACTGAGAAGAATGTAAATGCCATCATCAAATCCGCAAAAGAAAAATACAAGGTTAGAACCACACTGGTGGAGCTGAAAACAGCCGGGGATGCCGGCTCTTCTCCGTGCGCGTTCGGGACATTTTGCATAGTTTACAACGGGAAAATAATAAGCCACCACCCGATTAGCGCTACGAGATTTGAAAACATAATGAACAAGCAGGCGTAAGCATGCATGGCAGGGGGGATTTGTCATGAAAAAAATAAAAATAATTACAATCGCGCCGTGCGGCATGAACTGTTCGTTGTGCATCGGTTATCAGAGGGAAAAGAACAAATGCCCCGGCTGCAGGTCTTATCTTACGAAAAACAATTCCTGCGGCAGATGCAGCATGGCAAAATGCCCTGAACTGAAAAAAAATAACAGCAAATACTGTTTTTCCTGCGAAAAATATCCATGTAGAAGGTTGCAGCAGCTCGATAAACGCTACAAGGGTAAATACGGGATGAGCATGGTTGAAAACCTGTTATTCATAAAAGAGAAGGGTATACGGGCTTTTGTGAAAAGGGAAGAAAAGAAGTGGAAATGCAAGAAATGCGGTAATATTACAAGCTGTCACAGGGACGACTGCCTGTGTTGCGGGGCGGAAACGGGGAAGGGGTAGAGGGGGAAAGGGCGAAGTGTAAAGTGTAAAGTGTAAAGGTGCGAAGTGTAAAGGTGCGAAGTGTAAAGGTGCGAAGGTGCGAAGGTGCGAAGGTGCGAAGTGCGAAGTGCGAAGTGCGAAGTGCAAAGTGCGAAGTGCAAAGTGCAAAGTGCGAAGGTGCGAAGGTGCGAAGGTGCGAAGTGCGAAGTGCGAAGTGCAAAGTGCGAAGTGCAAAGTGCAAAGTG
>CAYGHG010000057.1:0-16269 GCA_964349515.1 uncultured Spirochaetia bacterium | reverse complement strand
AGTACGCTGTCTTGTGGTGAAACACTTCCAGCGCTGTCTTTATTACAATCTTCACATCCAGCCACAGCGACCAGTTCTCGATATAGTATAAATCATAGTTGATGCGCTCTTCAAGGGAAGTATTTCCCCTAAGCCCGTGCACCTGCGCCCACCCTGTCAGGCCTGATTTTACCCTGTGGCGCTCCAGATAGCGTGGGATTGTTTTGCTGAACTCTTTTACAAAGTGGGGCCGCTCCGGCCTCGGGCCCACTATGGACATGTCGCCAAGAAGAATGTTAAACAGCTGCGGCAGTTCGTCCAAAGATGTTTTTCTCATGAATGTGCCTATTGCTGTCCTGCGCGGGTCGTTTTCCGCCGCCCATTTGGGGCCTGTCTTTACCTCTGCATCCGCCCTCATGGAGCGGAACTTGTACATCCTGAAATTTTTATTGTGCCTGCCCACCCGCTCCTGGCTGTAAAATACAGGCCCGGGCGAGCTCAGCTTTACGAGCACGCTGAGGCAGATGAGTACCGGCGAAAGTATTATGATGCCTGTGAGTGAGCCTGTTATATCTGTTGCCCTTTTAAAGAACCTGTTTAGCGGTTTATTTAACGGCAGTTCTTTCACACTAAAAATAGGAATTCCGAACATCTCATCATATTCTATCGTTTTTGTCATAAGCCCGAGGATGTCTGACGCTATCATGAACTTTACGTTGTCATTTGACATTATGAGCTCGGCAGTTTCTTTTCTGCTGTAATCTTCTATTCCTATGAACACCTCATCGCAGGATCTGTTTTTAATAATCTCAGGCGCCTGTTTTATTCTGCCGAGTATTTTTACACCGGCAAAAATTTTTCCCTTTTTCATTCTGTCATCAACGCAGCCTGCCACCCTGTAGCCTGCCGCCATGTCCCTGTTCAGCCGCTCTATGAGCATGGCGCTTACCTTTGTGGCTCCTATTATCAGTATGTTTCTTATTATAAGGTTCTTCCTCGCGAGATAATCAAATATTGCCCTGTATATCAGCCTCCAGACATAAACATAAAACAGGGCCATAATAAGAAGAAAAACCATCACCACGCGGGAAAATGTAAAGGAACGTATGAAAAATGTAGAGGCAAGCAGTATGACGGTGCCGGCCGTTATCGCGGAGGCAACCTTAAAGAACGAATCTATTCTTGCCCTTATTACCGAGTTTACATAAAGCCCCGCGTAATTCATGGCGAGCATGTAAACCGCGGCTATCACAGGCACAGCCGCAAGGTAGATTTTGAATTCAGGTACCCCGTACTTGACAGGAACTACCTCCACAAAAAACCTTAAATAGTAGGCACTGATTACGCTCAAAGTTATGGCAAAAAAATCGCCGAGCGGCAGAATAAAAGTTATTGCCGATTTAATCCTGCTTTTCATTTAATTCCCGCCTTTTCCATAATATTCATGAATCCTTTCCTGAAATTTTCAGCAGAAAATCTTAATCCCGAGGCTCGCATCTCTTTTACATCATAACCCCGCTTCTCTCTTTTCTCAATTGTTTTTATGAGCCCCTCGACACTGCCGTCAAAGAATTCGCCTGTTTTACCCTCTATTACTATCTCAAGGCTTCCGCCCCTGTCTAATGCTATCACAGGCGTGCCGCAGGATGCTGCCTCTGCCATTGTGATGCCGAAATCCTCTTCACCGGGGAATAAAAATGCCTTTGCTTTTCTGTAATTCTCCCTTATCTCATCATTGCTTTTGTATCCTAAGAATTCCACATTGGCAGGAGCTCCTTTTTTCAGCCCCTCAAGAAGCGGACCGCTGCCTATGACTTTTAGTTTCCGCTCCGGCATCTGAGCAAAAGCCTCCACGCACAAATCCGGCCTCTTGTATTCATTGAGCGCGCTTACCATAAGGTAAAAATCACCTTTTTCCCCGCCGGGCGTGTAGAACTCCGTGTCAACAGGAGGATAAAGCACGTCAGCACTCCTGCCGTAATACTTTTCTATTCTTTTTCTGACATGGTTTGAATTGGCAATATAATGCCCTGCCCTGCCGGCACTCCTGACATCCCATTTACGCAGGCCCGGCATAACAGCTGAAATAAGGCTGAATTTCAAGCGTCCGGTTCTCTCGGGCGAAAAATAGGCGCCAAACTGGTCCCACGCGTATCTCATGGGCGTATGGCAGTAACAGATGTGCCGTTTTGGGTCAGGCGCTTTAACACCCTTTGCCACGCAGTGGCTGGACGATATGACTGTATCAAAATTCTTCAGGTTAAATGATTCTATGGCCGCGGGAAACAAAGGCAGGAAATTTCTGTATGATTTAAAAATCCCCGGCACGCCCTGCAGAAAAGAGGTATGTATTTTATGCGAGCGTATCAGCGCTGATACCTTTTCCGGATTGCATATTAATGTAAAAATCTCAGCCTGAGGATATAGCTTCAGTATCTCCTCAAGTACCTTTTCCCCGCCTCTCATGCCTGTAAGCCAGTCGTGTATGACCGCAACTTTTTTCAAAACATACTCCTTTTTACTTTACAGTTCCTGCTTTTGTGTTTTCCGTTCCCGGTTCCAACTTTCAATTTTCAGTTTTAAACTTTCAGCTTATAAAATCCAAAATTTTATCCGGCGTTATTTTTTTCATGCATATATTATCCCTGCACTTCAAAAACTCTCTTTTATGAACAGTCAAAGGCTCGTAGCAGGGCGAACACTCTGCGCCTTTGTAAATATTAATGCTGTTCTTTCCCCTTGCCCCGAAATTATCAGGTGATGTCGGCCCGTAGAGGCCTATTGTTTTCACACCTGCCGCTGCGGCTAAGTGCAAGGGGCCTGTGTCAGGCGCTATGAAAACATTCATCTTCGATACATAATAAACAAAATCCTCAAGCCCTGTAACCACCGCTGCCGCACTGCCTATGCCAGAACATACTGCTTCCACTTCCTCCCTGTCCATCTCACCGCCGAACACATAAACATCATACCCTTTTTCCACCAGCAGTTTGCCTGTTTCTATGAAGTTTTCCCGCGGCCAGCGCTTTGTCATCATGACCGTGCCGGCGTTTTTTGCGCCCCCGGGAAACAGCCCTGCTCTTTTGCCGCCTTTTATGTTAATGTCAGTTGATGCCTTTGCAGGAATCTTAACCTCAGTATATAATCCCGCAGGCTCAACACCGGCCGCTTTTACCACACCGAGGTACCTGTCTGCGTCATGTATAGTGCTGTCAAATACCGTCTTAAAGTTAAGAAGAAAACTGAAAAACCCACACTTAAAACCTGCGCAAACAGCGCCGGTTAAGCTGCAGAATATGTGCGACTTGGCGTCTCTGTGAAAATTAAACACAATGCCGTACTTTTCCTGCCTTATTAATAGGAGAGTCCTGACTATGCCCGGCAATCCCTCTTTCATCTCTATTGTCCCGCTTATACCCGGTATCATGGCGCTGATGCTTTTCATGGAAGGCAGGCACAGGTGGTGTACCTCATACCCCGCGTTTGTAAGCGCCCTGACAGCAGGCGAAATCTCCACTATGTCGCCTATGCTGGAGAGTTTGATTACAAGCGCCTTTTTATTCATCCTTAAACCCTTCCCTGAAAGCCTTTATTACATTTGGAATCCTGTCTGACTGCCCCCTGATTATTCTGTTAAGTATCACACCGGCAAATCCGGCACATGCAAATGGAAGAAATAAGGGGAAGTTTTTTCTTGTAAAACGAATCCTGTTTCTCAGCCCGTAAAATTCCGAAATAACGCTGTTTTTTGACCCTTTGGAACTCGAACCCGTACTTGCGCCCTCTTTGTGCCAAACAATACTCTGCGGGCAAAACGCAAGGCCGTATCCCTTTGCCCGCGCACGTTCCGCCCAGTCCATTTCTTCATAGAATAAAAAGTATCCCTCATACATAAAACCCGCATCCTTTATAAACTCTGTGCTTACAAGCATGGACGCGCCTGAAACATAATCAATCCTGAACCCGCCTTTGTCATACTGCCCCAAATCCTTTTCAAAGGCCCCTCTCAGCCTGCCTGTGCCCGACCATTTATTGTAAATTCCGTTTACGCCGTTTAAAACCTTTTCAGCCGCGTAATAATAGAGTTTTGAACCCGTCATGGCTGTTTTAATACTTTTTTCTTTAAGTTTTTCCGCATGACTCACCAACTGCCGCATTGCATCAGGCTCCGCCACAGTATCATTATTCAATATCCAGAAATAGTCGAAATTTTCATTTTCAAGCCCGTATTTTATACCCGCATTATTGCCCGCGGCATATCCTTTGTTTACTGCTGTTTCTATCAGTACAATTCCGCCCTTTTCACCGGAAATAAAACTAAACCCCTTGTCTTCATCATAAGCCGTTTTGTAAAGTTTCAGCGGTTTTGGATAGGGCGGATATGAATACTTTTTCATCGCGCCCTCCACGGCATCATATGTATTTACCCCAAAAGCCCATTTCGCCAAATCATCGGATGACTCTTTATCCCCGCCGTTATTGACAACCATAACCGCAAAGTTTTCATAATCAGATTTCATCACGCTCTCCAGGCATTCAATCGTATCCGCACTGTTTAAATAGTTCAGGATTACCACGCCGACGCGGGACAGTGATTTATTAACGGTCATTTTCTGCCCCATAATTTTTCCTTTACGGTATTGTATATTATCACGGTATTTTCATCCTTAACAAAGCTGAGTATCCCGTAATAGAGCGCCAGAGAAACCGCCCCCACAATTCCCGCAGTAATTATATAGTGGGCCTTTATGACCCCGGACAAACCCACGGCGCATAGATACATCGCAAGCCCTGCAACCGGGTAATACAAACTCTGCTTTTTTATGAGCCTGAACGTAATATATTTCGAAGCCAGTTTAAGCTGGACAAGTATAACCGCAGCCTCTGCCGCGAGAATGGCAATGCTCGGCCCGTTTTGCGCCATGTTTCCCGCAAGCAGCAGGTTAAGCGGCACGCTCACCGCAGCCCCTGCAAGAGATGCGTAAAACATCCCCTTTTCATCATTGTGCGCAAGCATGACCTGCGTTGCAATCATACCCGCAAGGCCGGTAAGCAGTATCTGGAAAGAAAGTATCTGAAGAGAAAGCTCCCCCGGGAGAAACTTTACCCCGCCTAACAGCCTCAGCATTTCCGACGGCATGGCAAAACAAAGTACTATGACAGGCACTGAAGCAAAATACAAAAAATTAACCGAGCGTTCGGCTGTTTTGTTAAACTCAGCCTTCATTCCCTTTTCCGCGTAATAGGACATTCTCGGAATAAGAACCGCAGACAGCGATGTGACAAGCGCAAGCGAAAGCACTATTATTCTTTTATTTGCGGTATAGAAACCCACAGCCTCATCCCCGCTCAGAAACCCGAGAATGACTACGTCAAGTTTGCTGTATATGCTTGCAACCGCGCCCATCAAGAATATCATAATCATAGGTTTAAGATAAGGCCTGAAATTCATACCTTTAAAATCAAAAGACACTTTATTTCTCATCATGAGCATATTGACAGCGTTACCTGCCAGAAACATAAACGCGGTAAGCGCCACATAAGCCGTATAGTCACCCGGTTTTCTGATAAAAACAAAGACAAGGACGATATAAAGCATTCTTACAGCTACGCTTCTCAAAGCAATGTACTTGTATTCTTCAAGCCCGCTGTAAAACCAGTCTATTGAAAAGAGGTTAATGATAAGCACAAGGCCTGCAGCAAAAAACAGGATCTTATCTGCTGAAAGTTTTCCTACTGAGAAAACAAACACACAATAAACAGCCGCGGCCGCAATCGACATGATCATGTTTACCGTAAATAATCCTGTAAAAACCCTGTTGAGTTTTGTTCTGTCATCACGTGCTTTTGCTATTTCCTTTATGCCGAAGTATGGAAGCCCGAACTGGGCTATTATTAAGAAGTATGAAGCAAGCGAAACCGCAAACCCTGCCTTTCCCAGCCCCTCAGGGCCTATTATCCTGAGAACATAAGGGTATGTAATAAGCGGCAGAAGTATGTTGGAAAGATTAAGAAGCGTGCTGTAAAAGTAATTCTTTTTTATCGAGGCCATTTTTTATCCCCGAGCCGCTTTAATCGCGGCTCTCCATTTGTGCATTATTTTTTCTATTGTATATTCTTTTGCGCTTTTCACGGCTTCAGTACCGAGTTTACGCAGCAGGGGCCTGTTTGCCGACAACGCTCTCAGTGTTTTAACCGCACTCCCCACACCGCGCTGTTTTATTATAATGCCGTTTTTTCTGTTTTTTATTATGTTTACAGGCCCAATACAGTCCGTAGAAACCACCGCCAAGCCGGAGGCAAAAGCCTCTATTATTGCCATTCCGAAAAGTTCTTCCCACCCCGGCCGTTTATATGACATGAGCAGCATTACATCGTAACCCCTCATAACCTTTGCCATCTCGCGCCTGCCCTCCACTCTGCCATAGTATCTCACATTTGGAAGATTAATCACGCTGTCAAGCAGGCTTTTATCCCTGCCTTCCCCGGCTATGCCAAACTCAAAATCCCCGCCGCTCTTTCTTATTACTTCACACAAATCCTCAAGCCCCTTTTCCCTCATCAGCCTGCCTGTAAACAACACCTTAAGAGGCCCCCTTGAGCCGCGTTTGTCCGGCCTGAAACATGACATATCAACACTGTGCGGTATTACACTGATCATTCCCGGTGTTTTGCCAAAAAATTTAACGAGCTCTTTCTTTGTGGTTTCAAGCACGCAGACAACGCTTAAATTCGGATGAGATATGAAACTGCTCCACCATTTTTTTACCAAACCCTTAAGCAAGGGCCTTACAGGCGTGTCCGGGCCGTCCCAATACGGCCAGGAAGTATGATATATTATCTTATTATGTTTCAAAAGACGCGCCCAAAGAAAAACAGCAGGGTCATAAGGTGCAATCCCCACGAGAAAAACGGCTCCCCTTATAAAAAAACTCCTGATGAAAAACACCATGCTTTGCAGTGCTTTAAGTGTAAATGCGGGTTTGCGCCTTATAATACCCTTTACAAGATTTTTAAAGAAATGCAGATGGTATGTTTCGATGTCCACATAGCCGTTTTCACCGAGGGCTTTTAAGGCCTCAAAGTAAAGCAGTCCGTCATCATGGATAACATAGAGTTTATTTTTAGGTTTCACAGGGAGTGACCGCCTTTCACAGCCTGAAGCCCGTTCATTTCATCAATAAAACTGACCAATCTTTTTCGCTGAACTTCATCAGAAAACTCACTGTCATCAGAAATTGTTATTCCCGTCTCGCGTTCTGCCGGCATTGTTTCAGCACGGCCTTTAAGAAATTCCCCGGCCTTTCCGTCATCATAAAAAAAAGCTCTGCCGTTAAACTCCGGAATCCCGGAAAAAGACGCATGAAGCAAAAGTGGTTTTTTAAATGAAAACGCGAGGTTAAAAGAAGCAGAAATCTTTGATTCCAGATATTTGCGGTAATCAAAGGCCGCAGGATGAATCAGCGGCATTATAACATCACACTTTTGAATTTCTTCAAAAAATACTTCATAAGAAATGTATCCTTCAAAAAAACAAAAGAAACCACTTACACCTTCCGAATCTGCTTTGCGCCTGAATTCCGGCCCGTCCGCCTTAAGTGAATCTCCCAGTATTATGAATTTAATTTTTACTCCCTGCAGGGACTTTGCAATGCTGATCAGTTCAGGATAATCCCTGCGTGAAAACTCTATCTTACCCGGTATGCACACGCGCATCTCATCACCCGCGGGTGACGGTTCGTGAACCTGTTTTACTCCTGACAAAGGGTAGAAATATGAAATTGCACTTCCGGATACCCTTTTTAACAGCCGTTCATAAAGATACCTGCTTAAAACCAGATATTTAATTTTTTTGTATTTTCCGGGAATAAGCCCGGTATTGTGCGCAACGCCTATTCTTCTAACCGCGCCGGGAAGAAAACGAATGATAAGCCTGCTGTATCTGTCCCCCCATGTGTTAAATACTATTGTTTTGAACTTCCCCAGATGCGCTTCCAGTATTATTCCCATGGCGGATAATATCTTTTTAACTTTTCCATTTCCGGTTTTTTTTACGTCAAAACCCCTGAACAGCCCTCTGTCTGCAATTGCTGAATTTACGCGCAGGCTCACATCGAAATCACGGGACAGGAGGCGCGCCAGCGGCGACGCAGTCTCATCGTGATGGTCATTGAACTCCGTAATCAGCATCTTTTTCTGTTTGATGCCGCATGTCATACCCTGAAAAAAACCGGAAAGGAAATCCTTTTTATGAGGGGAAAAAATAAAATTCTTAATCTGATAAATAAAAAGAAAAGGTAAATAGGCCGGATAAAACTTTCTGTAAAACAGCGCCTTATTTCTCTCAAGGTAAAATGTTCTGAACCCTCCGCCTTTTTTCGAAGTGCTCAAAGCATGTTTGTGATATGTAAATATTTCTTCCGCGGCTGCAATCTCAAAACCCCTCCTGCGCGCCCTCTCTGCGAGGTCTATTTCTTCATAGTACATGAAATAGTCCTCGCTCAGCAGCCCGGCCTTTTCTATGAAATCCGAGCTGATGACCATTGATGCCCCGTATATGTAATCTACTTTTCCTGCCCTGTACTCCCCGTATTTTTTGCCTTCACCAAGATTCAGGAAAGCACCCTTAAACTTGTTAAACTTTCCGGCAGCGGCCTGTATTATGCCCTTTCTGTCATGATACAGCTGATAAGTGCCTGTAATGGCGGGTTTATCTTTCCGGGATGCCAGGAATGAATTCATTTTTTGTACGGTATTTTCAGGAAAAATTATGTCGTTATTCAGAATCCAGAAAAAATCAAAACTGCTTTCTGCAAGCCCGGATTTAATCCCCTCGTTTGCCGCTGCCGCATAACCCCTGTTTTCAGGAAGTGCCAGGACAGCTATTCCTGATGAACTGTTTTCTTCCGCCCATTTTTTAATCTTTTCCGGAGATCCGCCGCCGGAACCGTTATCAACGATGACAATATAAGAATTTTCATAATTATTCGCAAGGATGCTCGCGGCACATGATATCGTGTCCTCCGGCGCCTGATAATTTATTATCACGAAGCAAAAACGCGCTAGATTTTTTTCCACAGAATGTCCTTGCATAATTGCATCTCCGTTTTTAAAAACTATACTATATGTTTGGCATAATGATACAATATCTATTATTAAACGGCACAATACTTTACATGTAGTTTTTAACATTATCCATACATCGAATCCAAGCTCACTTATTTTAAAATTTTAAGTGTTTTTAATATTTTTTTTATAAACCTGTATGGTGTAACTAAAAAATATCCTATTCTGTAACTTCCACTTTTTCGAATTCCAGCCGGATCCATATTGAAAGATTCGGGATCCATGTCACCCAAAAATACAGAACACCCTTTTTCCTGAATATCATAGTCAGAAGCAATAACTATGTTAAATCTGGGAGTGCCCATGTGGTCAATTGAAGTCACTTCTTTATAATTACCGCTATATTCGTGGTATGAATTAATTTTTTTTTCAGGAACTATCAGTGATGAAAAAACCAATTTCTGGCTCATGAATATGTAATTTTTAAAGAATCTCTTCACTAAATCTACAAATTGTTCTTTATATAATTCCTTTACATGATACTCGTTTTTGTGATGCATTTTGTCTGACCAAGTAAATTTTTCAGGCGTTGACATGATCATAATTCCGTCTTTTTTCAGTACTCTTTTAATTTCACAAATCATTTCATCTTGCGCATGTATATGTTCCAGCGTTTCAAAACTTACAACCACATCACAAATGCCGTCTCCCAAAGGTATTTTATCAGCAGAACCTTTTATAAATGAAAGGTTTTTTCTTTGATATTTTTTTGTAGCATGAGACACGGCCTCTGATGATACATCCACTCCTGTTACTTGTTTGGCGGATTGTGCCAGCAAATTCGAGCCATATCCCTCACCTGATGCTATATCAAGTACTATTTTACCCGAAACCATACCCGCAGCTACGGCATATCTGTGAATGTGCTCGAGCGCAGATGCATCTTTTATTCCTGTGACAAAACGTTCCCCTGTCCAATCCAACCCTTGTTGCTCAGACATTCCTGCCTCCATATAATTAGCCTTGGTCATCTAAACTCTACGGACATACACGATGCACCCGTCTTCACCTTCCATTTATTTTCCGCGTGCTCTGGTTTTTTTACCGCCGCGCGAAGCTTTTATCCCCAGCGCTATACCCAGCACTTCGTCCATGGTTTTTACGAAGTTGAATTTAAGCTTGTCTTTCACGTAAGCGGGAAGCTCGGAGTAATCCTTTTTATTGTAAAAAGGCACTATGACTTCCTTCATCCCGTTTCTTGAAGCTGCCAGCGTTTTTTCCTTTAAGCCGCCTATCGGCAGTACCCGGCCGCGCAGCGTGATCTCGCCTGTCATTGCTATGTCTTTTTTTACCGGCTTTTTGGTAAAGGCGGATATCAGCGCCGTAGCTATCGTTATTCCGGCTGACGGTCCGTCTTTCGGAATCGCGCCTTCCGGCACATGCACGTGTATGTCTGATTTGTAAAAAGTGTCCTCGGGAATGCCAAGGCTCTTTGCCTTTGAGCGTATGTAGCTGAGCGCCGCCTGGGCCGACTCTTTCATTACCTCGCCGAGTTTCCCTGTGAGCAGAAGCTTACCTTTTCCCTTTACTATGCTGACCTCTATCACCAGCACGTCTCCGCCAAACTCTGTCCACGCCATGCCTGTTGCTATGCCTACGTCGTTTACGTCCTTTGCCGGCACATCCTGAAATTTCGGAACACCGAGGAATTTGGAAAGATTATCTCTTTCAATAATCAGTTTCTTATATTTTTTTGGTTCGCTTACCTTTTCCTTTGCCACTTTCCTGCACACAGTCTTTATCTCGCGTTCAAGGTTTCTTACCCCCGCTTCCCTGGTGTAATCCTCTATGATTCCCATGAGCGAAGAATCCTTAAACTCGGTGTCAGCGTCTGTCAGCCCGTGCTGTTTGAGCTGCTTGGGCAGAAGAAAGCGCCTGGCTATGTTTAGTTTTTCAAAGGCCGTGTAACTGTTTATCTCTATTATCTCCATCCTGTCCTGCAAAGGCAGTGGTATGCCGTAAAGCGTATTTGCGGTGGTAATGAACATCACGTCGGATAGGTCAAAATCCGCGTCCAGATAATGGTCGTTAAATGTGTTGTTCTGCTCCGGGTCCAAAACTTCAAGCAGCGCGGCAGCCGGGTCGCCGCGGAAATCCGAGGTCATCTTGTCTATCTCGTCCATAAGGAATACCGGGTTTTTGGATTTTGCCTTCCTGATCGACTGTATTATCCTGCCCGGAAGCGCGCCTATGTATGTCCTCCTGTGGCCGCGTATCTCGGCCTCGTCGCGCACTCCGCCGAGCGAGAGGCGTACGAAATTGCGGCCAATCGCCCTGGCAATTGATTTTGCAAGCGAGGTCTTGCCCGTGCCCGGAGGGCCCACAAGGCACAGTATCGGGTCATGCACTTTTTCTTTTACATTTTTCTTTACCGCGAGATACTCCACAATGCGCTCTTTGGGCTTTTCAAGGCCGAAATGGTCCTCGTCAAGTATCTGCTGGACGTGCTTTATGTCGAGTTTTTCTTTTGTGCGGGTGTTCCACGGCAGCGCAAGCAGCCAGTCAACATAGGTCCTGATAACCGTGGCCTCAGCCGACATGGGCATCATTTTTTCAAGACGGTCTATTTCTTTGAGGGCTTTTTCCTCGGCTTCGGATGGCATCTTTGCTTTTTTTACTTTTTCGCGCAGTTCCTCTATTTCGTTATACCCGCCCTCTGACTTGCCAAGCTCTTTTTGTATGGCTTTAAGCTGTTCGGAGAGATAGTATTCCCTCTGTGATTTTTCAAGTTGGCTCTTTACTTTGCCCTGTATCTTTTTCTCAAGCTCCAGTATTTCGTTCTCGCGCTGTAGTATTCCCGAGAGTTTGCTCAAGCGGTCCGAAGCGGACGCTATTTCCAGGAGTTCCTGCTTTTCCTCATGCTTTAAAAAAATATTTGCGGCTATTACATCAGCCAGCCTGCCGGGGGATGATATTTCAGATACCGACATTATGGTCTCAGGCGGGATCTTTTTGTTCATCTTGACGTGCTTTTGAAACTCTTCGTGAACCAGCCTCATCAATGCTTCTGTTTCCTTGCTGTGTTCTTCCTGCTCGTTAACCTCGCTTACCCTCACCTCAAAAAACGGCTCGTCCTGGGTGAACTCCTCCATCTTTACCCTTGTCAACCCCTCCACCAGCACCCTGATTGCGCCGTCAGGCAGTTTCAGTATTTGGAGTATCTCTGAGAGGGTGCCTGTTTTATATATGTCCTCTTTTTTAGGGTCATCGGTGCGCGCGTCTTTCTGCGCCACGAGAAAAATTATTCTGTCACGCTCCATTGCGGCTTCGAGGGCTTTTATTGACTTGTCGCGCCCCACAAAAAGAGGTATTACCATATTGGGAAATATGACTAGGTCCCTCAGCGCAAGCAGCGGCATTTTTTCCGGAGTTTTGGGTTTCTCTCCTTCGGTTTTTATTGATTTATCTTTATCTTCCATTTTTCCCCCGTTTTTCAGGCGGTCTTTTTTCTGATTATGGCCGCTGTTTTTTCTTTTTTTCCGTCCGCTATATCTTTGTCTATCACAACTTCTTTTACATCTTTCATCGAAGGCACTTCATACATAATGTCCGTCATTATTGATTCTATGATAGACCTTAAACCCCTTGCGCCTATTTCTTTCTTTATAGCCTGTTTGGCGACCGACTCTTTTGCCTCGTCAGTTACGGTGAACTTGACCCCTTCAAACTTCAATATTTTCTCATACTGTTTCAGGATGGAATTTTTTGGTTTCTCAAGTATGTGTACGAGGTCATCCGTGCTTAAATCAGCAAGCGCGGTCACGAGCGGAATTCTGCCGATAAACTCCGGTATCAGCCCGAATTTGATTAAGTCAGCCGGAAGAGTTTCTTTCAGGACTTCATACTTTTCCCTTTCCGCAGCCTGCCCGTCACCCGTATATCCGAATGCCTTTTTGTGGGTTCTCTTCTTGACTATCTTATCGAGGCCCACAAACGCCCCTCCAAGTATAAAGAGAATATTCTTTGTGTTTATCTTGAGAAATTCCTGATAGGGGTGCTTTCTGCCCCCTTTTGGCGGGACATTTGCAGTGGTGCCTTCTATTATCTTAAGAAGCGCCTGCTGCACGCCCTCGCCGGAAACGTCGCGGGTAATTGAAAGGTTTTCCGATTTTTTCGCTATCTTGTCTATCTCATCAATATATACTATGCCTTTTTCCGCTTTGGCAATATCCATTCCCGCGTTTTCTATGAGCCTGAGCAGTATGTTTTCCACGTCTTCGCCTACGTATCCGGCTTCCGTAAGGGTGGTGGCGTCCGCTATCGCAAACGGCACTTTCAGCATCCTCGCGAGCGTCTCTGCAAGCAGCGTTTTACCGGAGCCGGTCGGGCCTATCAGCATTACGTTGCTTTTCGCGATTTCCACGCCGTCATTGTCAGAGCGCGAGAAAATCCTGTTGTAGTGGTTGTAAACAGCGACTGACAGGATTTTTTTTGCGTGCTCCTGCGAAATAACGTACTGGTCAAGCATTGCCTTTATTTCTTTGGGCGCGGGAAGCTTTTCCTGCGGTTCTTTTTTTTCCTGCTGCTGCGGGGCCGTGCTGAAGAGTTCCACGCAATCAGAGCAAACCGAGCTCTGGCCGTTTACAAAAAGCCTTATTACTTCATCTTCTTTTTTTCCGCAGAACGAACATTTTTTCATTTTATAAGCCTCACTTTTTTTGCGATATTACTTCGTCCACAATCCCGTACTTGAGCGCCTCTTCCGCGCTCATATAGTAATCCCTGTCAGTGTCTTTTTCTATTTTCTTGACCGTCTGCCCCGTATGGTCCGATATTATCTTGTTCAGTTTTTCCCTGAGTTTCAGTATCTCCCGCGCGTGAATGTCAATGTCGCTCGCCTGCCCCTGCACGCCGCCCATGGGCTGGTGAATCAGCACCCGCGAATTGGGAAGGGCAAATCTTTTTCCCTTTGCTCCCGACAGCAGCAGCACTGCCGCCATACTCGCCGCCTGGCCCACGCATATCGTGGATACCGGCGACTTGACAAACCTCATGGTGTCATATATCGCAAGCCCCGCGCTTACCACTCCGCCCGGGCTGTTTATGTAAAGCGATATGTCCTTGCCGGAATCCTCGCCGTCGAGAAAAAGCAGCTGCGCCACGACGAGATTTGCCACATCGTCGTCTATCTGCGTCCCCAGAAAAATAATTCTTTCTTTAAGCAGCCTTGAATAAATATCAAACGCCCTCTCGCCGCGCTCGCTTTGCTCCACTACCATCGGTATCAGGTTCATTTTTTCCCTCATTTTTTCCGCCATTGTTTAAACCCCGGCTTTCTTCAGCAGGCAGTCTATCACTCTGTCTTCTGCAAGCTGCGCTTTCAGCGCTTCCCAGCTCTGTTTGGCCCTTTTTATCATCTCATCCGCATTGTCTTTTGTAGCTTCCGCGATTTTTCTTATCTCGTTTTCCATATCAGCGTCGGTCACTTCTATACCCTCTTTTTTTGCCGCTTCCTTCAGTATGTAGCGCAGCCTGACATTTCCCTCGGCCTGCGGCCTCATTTCCGTTTTTATCCTGTTCAAATCAACCCCCATTTTCTGCAATGAGAGCCCCTGGCTTTTTAAATTGTTCTCGTAGCGCGCCATCATATTGGATATTTCCTGCTCTACAAGCCCGTCCGCGACTTCAAAAACGTTTTTTTCAAGGAGGTATTTAAAAACCTGCTCAGTGTTGAAATTCCTGACTTCAGCCTCAGCCTGCCTGCCAAGTTCTTTTTTTACAACTTCCTTTAACTCGTCTGCCGTGTTGTAACGCCCCAGGCCTTTTGCAAATTCGTCAGTCAGTTCCGGCACCTCAAGTTCCTTGATTTTGACAACTTTCACGCTGAATACGGCCTTTTTGCCGGCAAATTTTTTATTGGAATAATCCGCCGGGAATTCGTGCGTAATTTCCTTTTCCTCGCCCGCCTTCATTCCCACGAGCCCTTTTTCTATCCCGCGGTAGGATGTCTTTTCCCCGGCCAGGTACATCTGGCTCTCGCCGCTTAAATCAGGCTCTGCCTTGCCGTCAACAAAAGCCGCTACAGTTGCCTGGACATAATTGCCGTCTTTGACCTCGTCAGAAGCGCTGTCTTTCAGAAAGCCGCGCGACTGCCGTATCTTGTTAATTTCGCGGGCTACATCTTCTTCTGTTACCCCCTTTAATTCTTTCTTTTCTATTTTAAACCCGTCATAATTTTTCAGCTCAAACTGAGAGCCGGTCTCTGCGATAATTTTAAAAGTGAAACCGCCGTTCTCCTCTTTTACATCGCCTACCGCAGGGTAAGTGACAAGGTGCAGGTCAAGTTTTTCAAGCACTTCGGAGCCCTTTGCCGGCACAATTTCCTTTCGTACCTCTTCTGCGATCGAGTCTTTATAGCGTTTTCTTACCATTTCGTCGGGTGCCTTGCCTTTTCTGTAACCGTCAATCGCAGCGTTCTTTTTAAAACCTTCAAATATTTTTTTCTCTGTCTCAGCCACATCAGCCGCGTCAAGAGTGACAGTTATGACCTTTTTACAGTTTTTTTCGTCCTTTACTTCGTAATTCATCTAAATCCTCCTTGAAATATATATAAGTTGAAATCTTTTTTTAGTCTACAGTCTACGGTTTACGGTTTTTGGTGCGAGCAGAGGGACTTGAACCCCCACGCCTTTCGGCACCAGATCCTAAGTCTGGCGTGTCTGCCAATTTCACCATGCTCGCATAAAGAACAGTTTAAACCTGTCAGCCTGCAATATAATATATTAAGGTAAGACTATAAAGCATTATAGGTTAAAAATCAAAGGTTTTCCATTGTTTTTTACACCTGAGAAACAGACAGCTGCACCGGTATTAAATCAAAAAACCACCTTGTTTTTATGGGAAATAACCGGCTTAAACCTTTTTGAGCGCTCTTCAAACATACTTCCAATCATATGTCCGTCAGCCCTTGTATGAACCTTTATAATGGTTTTACTGCCGTAAAGCACCTCTTTTTCACCTCTTTTTACACCGGGAAGTGCCTTAATTATATCTTCAGCCTCTGAAATGACACCGCTGTCGGTTGTATCAAAAACCAGTACAACCTCCCTGCCTGACATAAACCCGCGCTTGTCAAATTCATATACAGCGGATAGAATTTCTTTTAAAACCGCATGGCCCGCCCTTACAGCGGCGTTCTCCCCCCCCTGCAGTTCGCTGAAAATC
>CAYGHG010000056.1:0-16555 GCA_964349515.1 uncultured Spirochaetia bacterium | reverse complement strand
ATTATATTTTCTGATGCAGGACAAATAGGCACTACAGGCAATAATTTTTTAAAAATACTTCCTGCCGCCAAACCTGCGGCAATGGGCGAAGCTTATATGGTTATAGGTGATGATATAAATTCAATAAGATACAATCCGGCAGGGCTTGCTAAAAGCATGGCTTATGAGGTTTCTTTTACCCATATTGAGTGGTTTCAGTCGGTAAGGCTTGAAAATCTTAATCTTTTAGCCCCTCTTTCATTTGGAAATATGGCTTTTTCAGTCAACTGGCTCAGCGTGGGCTCAATGCCGAGGACAGAGCCCGGAGCAGCGCCCGGCACCTGGGATCAGCTGTATACAATAGAACCATACGGTTTTCACGGTGCGGTTTCATATTCCACCCCGCTCGGCAAGGATCTGTTTTTCGGAGTAAACCTTAACATCATCAATTACGCTATAGACACCGGCAGCAATAATGGTTCTGCACTTTCCGCTTCTATTGACCTCGGTATAATTTATGATATGGAGTTCCTGCAGGGTTTATCAGCAGGCATTGCGTTTAGAAATGTCGGCACACAGACTACGTTTATCAGTGAAAGCTACATGCAGCCTCTTCAGATTAAGGCTGGGCTGGGGTATTCAGGCGAGGTTTTTGCACTTGAGGCAAGCGGCGAGTACTCGCTGGATAATGACATAAATTTTTACGCAGGCGCGCAGGTGACACTTTTTGACATCCTGAATCTGAGGGCGGGATACAAGGGCGGCACAATGAATCAGCCTACATTTGGCGCCGGTTTCATTGTTGAACGGATGGCTGTTGATTACGCTTTTGTGCCGTTTTGGGAGGATGACCTCGGTCTATCCCACAGAATAACGCTTTCATACCAGTTCGGCGCCCCGGAATCAAAGATAAGGGCAGTACCTGCTGTATTCTCGCCCAACAGGGATAAATTCATGGATATTACTAATATAATTGTTGACGCTATACCAGCCCGCTCAAAAGTTAAGTCCGTGGATGTGGAGGTATTAGATTCAATGCAAATGCCGGTCAGAACTGCAAAAGCGGGTAAAAACATAACGAGGCTGGTATGGAACGGGCTCAATGATTTTGGTATGGTTGTGCCTGACGGCGACTACTTCATAAGAATAAAGGTTAAATACATAAACGGCCTTGAAGGGCAGTCAAATCTTGCAAAGGTCACGGTTGACAACACTCCCCCCAATGTTGCGGTGGGAGCAAGCCCGAGAATGGCTAAGCCGGGTACAGGCACCGCCCTCGTCGTGCCCGTAACATTTAACCCGAGAGCTGTGGACCTGCACGGAATCAGCAGGTGGAGGCTCATAATATCCACGGCAGCCGACAATAAAGTGTTTAAGACATTTACAGGTGTAGGAGACCCGCGGCCTATTATCTGGGACGGTACTGACAATACCGGTTTAAAACAGGTCAGTACCGGCACAGATTACAAATATGTGTTTATGGCTGCTGACGGAGTGGGTAACTGGGGACGGTCAAGGGAAGAGACTGTAAAAATACTCCTGCGCGAGGTGGTAATAACTCTTGCGGCGGACACACTTTTTGACCCGGGTAAAGCAGATGTAAAAATCAGCGTTTATAAGGACCTGCAGAACATAGCGGAAGAAATAAAGAAATACAAGAACTCCACAGTTATAGTTGAGGGGCACACGGACAGCATCCCGATGTCGCAGGGTGCCGGATACAAAGATAATATTGAGCTCTCACAGTACAGGGCTGAAGCTGTAGTCAAATTCTTTTCAGAACTCTTTGGCATAGACAAGAGGATATTTAGGGCAGAAGGCAAGGGCGCGCTGTATCCTGTCGATACAAACGATACAATTGAAGGCAGAAAAAACAACAGAAGGGTGACTATAAGGATAAGGGCAAGCCAGTGGGAGTAGTAAATACAAAGCTATAAGCTATGAGCTATAAGAAAGAAAGAAGACATAAGAAAGACAGAAGACAGAAGACATAAGAAAGAAGAAAGACAGAAGACATGAAGATTTTAAGTTGTACACTGTAAACTGTAGACTTTAGACTTTAGACTGTAGACTGTAGACTGTAGACTTTTTTTCTACTGAATTCCAAACGGAGGTATATGATATGAGGCGCAAGCAGGTTTATGACACTACGGTACAGTCGGTAGAACGTACACTTGACATCATTGAAACTTTGAGCGAGTACAAGACGGGCGTCGGCGTGACCACGCTCAGCAAGGAGCTTAAGCTGCATAAATCCACGGTGCACAGGCTTCTTACCACGCTTATGCTCAGGAAATATGTGGAGCAGGACGTTGAGACTTCAAAGTACAAGCTTGGAATGAGGCTTTTTGAGCTCGGCAATGCGGTTTTGTCAAAGCTTGACATACGCCAGCACGCAATGCCTTACCTGCGCCAGCTCTGGCGCTCAACAGGCGAGACTGTACAGCTTGCAATTGTTGACCAGTACAAGGTGTTGTACGTTGATGTGCTCGAAACGCTTGAGCGCGTGGGCGTAAAGTCAAACGTGGGAGAGCGCGTGCCTCTGCACTGCGCCGCAGCCGGAAAAGCCTGGCTCGCAAACCTGCCCGACGAAAGGCTTGCTGAAGTGATGAAATTTGTCAAATTTGAGCCTTTTACGCCTTATACGATAGATACGGATGAAAAACTGAAAGAGGCGGTCAAACAGGCTCAGGAACTCGGCTATGCTGTTGACAACCAGGAGTACTCTTCGGATCTTGTCGCCGTATCTTCTACGGTAAAAAATTACCGCGGAAGAGTCATCGCCTGTGTTGCCATAACCGCTCCTGCGCTCAGAATGAACGAAGAACGCATAGCGGAGATGGGGAACAACGTAAAGTCCATAGCGGAGAAGATTTCGCAGAGTATGGGGTTTAATAAATAAATACCGGCAACATGATAAATAATTATTAAACAATGAGCAGCGGATACCACATAATTTTTTATATTATTTCACGGAGGAAACATGAAACTTAGCGGGCTTAATCTGGGCGGATTTTATTCACAGGTAAAGGATGATGTTTTTATTGAAAACCATCTTGATACCTTTGTTACAGAGGACGATTTAAAGCAGATAAAAAAATGGGGTTTTAACCATTTAAGGCTTCCTGTGGATTATTTTTTCTTTGAAAACGAAGGTAAATTTGACGAGTCAAGCCTTAAAAGGCTGGACGCCTTTTTGTTTCTTGCGGAGAAAAACGGGCTAAACACCATGGTGGACCTTCACAAGGCGCCGGGCCACTCTTTTGCATTCAAAGAACGCGATAAAAACGACATCTGGGATAAAGATTCCGCAAACCGCAGGCGCTTCCTGAATATATGGGACATGCTCTCCAGGAGGTATAAATCACGTGAAAACATCTCTTTTGAGGTCATGAATGAACCGGTAGCGCCTGAGGCTTCCATGTGGAACGATCTCTGCGATGATGCCATCGCTGTCATAAGACACAACGATAAGGAACACGCGATAGTAGTGGAATCGAATCTCTGGGGTTCGTGCAGGATGTTTAACGAACTTAAAAAGTTTGATGATAACAACATCATTTACAGTTTTCACTGCTATGAGCCGATTCTGGTAACCCATCAGTTCGCGCCGTGGGTATCTTTTGTGATATTTGACATATACAATAAAGCCGTAGAATACCCCGGCAGGCCGAAGGACATAGGTGAGGCATACGAGAAAGTAAAAGCTGCCGACAATAGGTTTGCGGAACTTTTAAAGAATAACGACAGGCACTGGGACATGAACGCTCTTGAAGAGGTGATGAAGCCGGTTCTGGATTTCAAGGCAAAACACAACGTGCCTGTTTACTGCGGTGAGTACGGCTGCGTGGTGCGCGCCGAGCCCGGCACAAGGCAGAGATGGACAACAGATTTTACTACTCTTCTGAAAAAACATTCCATTTCTTCGGCATATTGGAGCTACAAAAACATGGACTTCGGGATTGTGGATTACACCGAACTGTATAAGGATAATCCGAATTATGACGCCTCAAGGCTTGACGCGGGTATGCTAAAGGCCGTACAGAATGCAATTCTTTAAGATACACCACAAATACAAACTCGCAAGGGCAGGTGAAGTAAACACGCTTCACGGCACCATCAGGACTCCTGTGTTTATGCCTGTCGGCACACAGGCTACAGTCAAGATAATGACCCCTCTTGACCTTGAGGAGCTTGATACGGATGTGATACTCGGCAATACCTACCACCTTTACCTAAGGCCCGGAATGGATATAATCAAACTGCACGGCGGCCTGCATAAGTTTATGAACTGGAAGAGGCCCATACTGACAGACAGCGGCGGGTTTCAGGTTTTCTCCCTCAAAGAGCTGAGAAAAATAACCGATGACGGGGTTATTTTCCGCTCGCACGTGGACGGCAGCGAGCACTACTTTACGCCGGAAAAGGTCGTGGAAATCCAGAATACGCTTGGGTCGGATATAATGATGGTGCTTGACGAGTGCCCGCCGTATCCCGCCACTAAAGAATATGTCGCGGATTCGCTTAACAAAACAATTGAATGGGCAAAAAGGGCTAAACACGCCCATAAAAATCCGGCGCAGTCCCTGTTTTGCATAGTCCAAGGCGGGGTTTACAAAGATTTAAGGGAGCGTTCTGTAGAAGAAATGATAAAACTTGATTTTCCCGGCTACGCCATAGGGGGGGTTTCGGTCGGGGAGGGAAAAGAGCTGATTTATCAGGCTGTTGACCGGTGTGCTCCGTTTCTTCCCGAAGACAAACCGAGGTATCTTATGGGGGTCGGCACTCCTGAGGACATGTGGTATTGTGTGGAAAAAGGAGTTGATATGTTTGACTGTGTTTTTCCCACAAGGATAGCCAGAAACGGGGCGGTCTATACTCCCGACGGGCAGATAGCGGTGAGAAACGGAGAATTTAAGGAGGATCTAAGGCCTGTTGACGATACCTGCAGCTGCTACTGCTGCAGAAATTTCACCCGTTCTTATATCCGCCATCTTTTTAATGTTCACGAGATACTCGGAATGAGGCTCACCACTTTACACAACATATCTTTCATGTTAAGATTGATGGATAAAATAAGGGCTTCGATATATTCGGACTCTTATGAGAAAGAAAAAGAGCTTTTCTTCAGCAGATATAAGCTCTAAAAAAACCACGGAGGTATTACTATGCTCGTAACAATGCTTTATGCAACCGAAGGTGCCGCGCCCGCTGCTATGGAAGGGCCGGGGATGTTTCAGGCGGTTTTTCCGCTGCTTCTGATTTTTGTACTCTTTTATTTCATGTTCATAATGCCGACAAGAAAAGAACAGAAAAAGCAGAGGGAAATGCTCGCGTCACTGAAAGTCGGGGATAAGGTAATGACAACAGGCGGGATAATCGGCTTCATTGACAAAATCAATGAAGAAGAGGACATACTGAGGATTAAATGCGGGGAGAATACCTCAATCAACGTCAAAAAAGGCTACATAGCTTCAAAGATAGTAAAAGCCGAGGAACCGGAAAAAAAGTAAATGTCAGAACTGAGAAAAGACCCGATACTTGACAGGTGGGTGATTACCTTAAATGACAGGTTTTTTAAGCCTGCGAAAGATATGAGGATAGACCCGGCCTGCCTGCGCACGACCCTGAATGCCCGTTTTGCGAAGGCAATGAAAACAAAGCGGGCCGGCCCATATGTGAAGTTAAATGCGCAGACGGTTTAATCAGGGTGGTTCCCAACAACAGCCCTTATCTGAGGGTGGAGGCACAGTTAAAGCGCAAAGGTGTGGGTATGTTTGACACAATATCCGGAACCGGGGCCAATGAGGTGATAATAGAATCGCTTAAACACAACAGCGATTTTGATTCTATGGACGGCGCCTCGGTGACCTCTGTTTTTCAGGTTTACAAAGAGCGCATGGAGGATCTTTCAAAAGACGGCAGAATTGATTATATGCTTATATACAAAAACCGCGGTTTAAAAGCCGGAGCCAACACGATGCACCTTCACTCCCAGCTGATGGCTCTGCCGGTGGTGCCAAAAAGCGTGTCTGATGAAATAGATTCTTCGTCAAACTATTTTAATTACAAGTCGCGGTGTGTGTACTGCGACCTGATTGACAATGAGCTTCTTTTAAAAGAGCGGGTGGTCGCTGAGAACAGCGGTTTTATACTGATGACACCATTTGCATCCCAGACGCCTTTTGAGATGTGGGTGTTGCCAAAACGCCACTCCTGCCACTACCAGAAGATTTCAAAAGAAGAGATTGAACTGCTTGCTGAAATAATGAAAACGGCTGTAACAAAGCTGAATAAAGCCCTTGCAAGGCCCAATTACAACTACATGATACATACAGCGCCTGTAAAGTCCCCTGATTTGCTTTATTACCACTGGCACATAGAAATACTGCCGAGGGTCAAGCCTGTAGCCGGTTTTGAATGGGGAAGCGGCTTTTACATAAATCCGACTTTGCCTGAAGAGGCGGCGGCGTTTATGAGGGGACTATGAGCCGAGGTGTAAGTAAAGAAGCGCCTTTTACAGTAACAGAAATTACGAATGCAGTTAAAGAAACGCTTGAACAAAACATAGGCAGGGTATGGATAAAAGGCGAAATTTCAAATTATTCAAGCCCTGCTTCAGGGCATGTTTACTTTACGCTTAAGGATGAAACCAACCAGATAAAGGTTGCTGTTTTCCGCGGGTCGATGCGCAGTGCCGGGCTGGAAGACGGGCAAAAAGTAACTGTTTTTGGCAGGCTTTCGATTTACGGCAAGCGCAGTGAGTATCAGCTGATTGGCGAAGAGGTGCATGTAGTAGGTGTTGGAGAGTTACTTGTAGAATTCGAGAAACTCAAGAAGAAGCTTCAGGAAAACGGATTGTTTGAACAGTCACATAAACGTAAAATACCGAAATTTCCGGAAAAAATAGCGGTCATTACCAGCAAGACAGGCGCTGTCATCAGAGACATAATAAACGTAACAGAGAGGCGTTACAGGCTCGCTGAAATATTGCTTTATCCGGTTATGGTTCAAGGCGAAGAAGCGCCGCGGCAGATAATTAAGGCGATTAAAGATATAAATAAAATTGAAGGAATTGATATTATAATACTTGCCCGCGGCGGGGGTTCTTTGGAGGATTTGTGGGCTTTTAATGACGAAAAACTGGCATATGCAATATACGAGTCTGACATTCCGATAATATCGGCTGTCGGACATGAGGTGGACTTTACAATATCCGATTTTGTGGCTGATTTAAGGGCTCCCACTCCTTCGGCTGCGGCTGAGATGGCTGTACCTGACACAGGCGAACTGCTGAATATGCTCTCTAATACCGCGCGAAGGCTTGTGAACTCGCTTTCAAACAAAGTCTCTGTACACGAGCGCAGGCTTGAAACGATCGAGAAAAGCTATGCGTTTAAGATACCTTTTGAAATGTATAAGGACCATGCAATAAGGGTTGATGAAATATCAGCGGCTATTACAAAAGCTGTTGAAAACATGGCAAGGGTGAAAAGCGAGACTGCCGACATACTGTCGGGAAAGCTGGAGCTTTTGAACCCGCTTGGAATACTTAAAAAAGGGTATTCTGTGGCGTACGACAGTTTTGGAAACATAATTAAGGATGCGTCCGTTCTTGAAGCCGGAACCGCAGTGTCGGTGAGGCTGCATAAAGGCGCTTTTGACGCAAAAATAGAAAGGATAAAAAAAGATGAAAAAGCAGAATAAACAGAGTTTTGAAGGCTATCTTGTGGAGCTTGAGGAAATAGTGGAAAAACTGGAATCAGGCGACATAGACCTGGAGCAGGCCATACTCGAATATGAAAAAGGGATGGAACTGCTGGAGCTTTGCAGAAAAACTCTGAAGAAAAGCAAACTGAAGATTGAAGAACTGAAGAAGAGAGCTGAAACTGCTGAGGAAGAGGATGAGGAAATAGAGGAAACTGAAACTGAGGCTGAGGATGAGGATGAGGATGAGGATGAGGATGAGGATGAGGATGAGGATGAGGATGAAGGCGAAGACGATGATAAAAAAGGGCTTTTTTAGGCGGATGACGGATGAATAATACCATTAAAATGCTGGCGCGGTATTCAGCTATGGCTGAAGCCGGGCTGCGCAAATACATGCCTGAAAACAGCTATCCTGCTGTTATATTTGAATCAATGAAATACAGCCTTTATGCGGGAGGGAAGCGTTTGAGGCCGGTGCTTGCCATGCTGGCTGCCGAAGCCTGCGGGAAAAAACCGGCATTTGTAATGCCGCTGGCCTGCGGTTTAGAGATGATACATACTTATTCGCTGATACACGACGACCTGCCGGCGATGGACGATGACACGCTTCGCAGAGGAAAGCCGACAAACCACGTGAAGTACGGGGAAGCTTACGCAATACTCGCGGGAGACGGATTGCTGACAAGGGCTTTTGAAGTCATTCTTCTTAACAGTAAAATAAAAGGCGCCGGGCCGGGTGATGTCATCGAAGCGGCGCTTGTGACTGCAAAGTCGGCGGGCGCGGAAGGAATGGTGGGGGGGCAGGCGGCGGACATACTTAACGAAGGAAAAAAACATACCGCTAAAACGCTCTCTTACATACACAGCCATAAGACAGGTGCGTTGATTACGGCTTCAGTCGAGGCGTCTGCTGTGATGTGCGGAATAAAAGGGGGGCAAAGAAAGATTTTCAGGGAATTTGGGGAAAAAATCGGCCTTGTTTTTCAGATAGTGGATGACATACTTGACATTACCGCTGATGAAAAAAAACTCGGTAAGACAAAAGGCAAGGATGCGGCGGTAAAAAAGGCAACATACCCTGCGATGTACGGGCTTGAAGCGTCGATGAAAAAGGCGGAGGATTTATCGGTTGAAGCAAAAAATCTTTTGTGTAAAATAGACGGGAAAACAGCCGGGCTGTCGGCTCTGGCTGATTACTTTACTTCCAGAATATACTAAGGAGAAACAATGGAAACACTGATACAGGCAGTGCGTGAAATATCAGCGGTGCTGGCTATAATCATTACTAATTTGATATTTGTCTCTGTTTTTGCGTCGTGGTTTTTTGCCCAGACGCTGAAAGTTTTCATAGTTTTGGTAACAAAAAGAACCTTTGATTTCAAAATGTTTGTCGGCACCGGGGGCATGCCTTCGTCGCACACAGCCACTGTGACCGCCGCATCAATGGCGGTGGGGCTCAGCACGGGGTTTGATTCCGCGGTCTTTATGGTCTGCCTTTGTTTCAGCATCGTGGTGATAAGCGATGCGCTGGGGGTCAGGCGCGCGGCAGGTAAGCAGGCGGCGGTGTTAAACAGGATGATGGACGAAATAGGCCACAACAGGTTTAACTCGGGAAGGCTGAAAGAACTGCTCGGACACACCCCTATGGAGGCTTTTGCAGGCATACTGATCGGGATAGTAATACCCGTGCTGATATTTTGATGAAAGGCCTGATAAATGGAATATAAATACCTCCCGCTTATAAACTCCCCCGCGGATTTAAAAAAACTGACGATAGAGCAGTCTGAGGCGCTTGCCCTGGAAATCAGGGATTTCATGGTGCAAAGCGTGAGTAAAACCGGAGGGCATCTTGCCTCGTCGCTGGGAGCTGTTGACGTGACGCTTGCTTTATACAGGGTTTTTGATATGCCTGCCGACAAAATAGTTTGGGACGTTGGGCATCAGGCATACTGCCATAAAATAGTTACCGGTCGCAGGGAGGTTTTTCATACGCTGAGGCAGAAAGGCGGGATATCTGGTTTTTTAAAACCTGATGAGAGCCCCTATGATTTTTTCGCTGCGGGCCATACTTCTACATCTATTTCGGCTGCGATGGGTATTGCAAAGGCGCGCGACATAAAAAAAGATGATTATGACGTGGCGGCAGTGCTGGGCGACGCTTCGCTGGCGAACGGGATGTCGCTTGAAGCCATAAACCACATAGGCCATGACAAGACAGATATGCTGATTGTGCTGATCGACAACGAAATGTCAATATCACCGTCCGTAGGGGCGCTCTCGGACTATCTGACGAATATTATGTCAGGTAAAATCTATAATGATGTGCGCGCTGCGGCAAAAAATGTTCTGGATAAAATGTCTGTGGTAGGTTCTGCGGCTGCAAATGTAATGAAACACATGGAAGAAGGTGTTAAAGCCATACTTTCGCCCGGTATGATATTTGAGGAACTTGGCCTGCGTTATTTCGGCCCGATTGACGGGCATAACATAAAAAAAATCGAGCAGGTACTGGTCAAGGTAAAGGATCTTGAGGGGCCGAAACTTCTTCACGTAATTACAAAAAAGGGCAAAGGTTACGTGCCTGCTGAAAAAGACCCGACGCGTTTTCACGGTGTCGGAAAGTTTGACCCGGTAACAGGTGAGTCGGAGAAAAGCACTGCTTCCGCGCCTGCTTATTCCTGTATATTCTCGGCTGCTCTTGAGGCCGCGGCTGAAAAGAACCCGGGCATTACCGCGATAGTCGCGGCGATGATAGAGGGGACAAACCTCTCCGGTTTTAAGGAGAAATTTCCGGAACGTTTTTTTGATGCAGGCATAGCAGAAGAACACGCCGTAACTTTTGCGGCAGGCCTTGCTTCGCGGGGTTTGCGGCCGGTTGTCGCAATATACTCCACGTTTCTTCAGCGTTCTGTTGACCAGATAATACACGATGTGTGCATGCAGAAGCTCCCCGTAATATTCGCACTTGACCGTGCAGGCCTGGTAGGAGAGGACGGGCCCACTCATCACGGAGTTTTTGACATAGCATTTATGCGGATGGCGCCGGAGATGACCGTGATGTGCCCCTCTGACGCTTCGGAGCTTGAGAAAATGGTTCATTTCGCAACTGATAACCCGCAGATAGGGCCGGTATCCATACGTTTTCCGCGGGGCCGTTCCTGCAAAATAGATGCAAAAGAAGCGGCTGTCGAACACGGCAAATCGCGCCTGATAAAAAAAGGGCGCAGCGTTACTTTGTTAAACCTCGGGCACCTGCTGCCTGCTGCGGTGCAGGCGGTAAAAGAATTTGAGTCGAAAAACAAAAAGATGACCGTCGAGATAATAGATGCAAGGTTTGCCAAACCATTTGACCAAAAGGCGCTGCTTAAATCAGTTAAAAAGACGGGCAGGCTGCTCACTCTGGAAGAAGGGTGTATTGAGGGCGGGTTTGGCCAGGCTGCCTGTGCTTTTGCGGCGGCGTCCGGCGTGAAGCCTTCGCTTAAATATAAAATATGCGGAGTGCCGGATAAGTTTGCGGGGCAGGGCACTATGGATGAACTGCGCGCCGAAACAGGGCTTGACTCTGCCGGGATACTAAAATCCATGCAGGAACTCTGCGGTAAATACTGATGCTGTCATTGCTGACAATAAAAAACTTCGCGCTTTTAAAAGATGTCTCTGTTGAGTTTTCAAAGGGGTTAAACATCTTAACCGGAGAAACAGGCGCGGGCAAATCCATAATTATAGGGGCGCTCAATATCGCCGCAGGCGAGAGGGGTTACACTGAAAATATCCGGACCGGCGAGGAAAAATCAATAATTGAGGCGGTTTTTGAGATTTCAAACGAGCCCGCGCTTGGGGCCGCTTTGAAGAATATATTTGAAGGCTCGGGCATAGAGCACGACGCGGCCAGGGTAATAGTAAAACGCGAGATTAACAGAAGCGGAAAAGGGAGGATATTCATAAACAACGGCGCGGCCTCGCTTGCCATACTTCAGCAGGCAGGCGGGCTTCTTGTTGACATACACGGACAGCATGAACACCAGTCGCTGTTAAAAAATGAAGTCCATATTGAACTTCTTGACGGGTATGCGCGTTCCCGCGGGCTCTTGCAAAAAGTTAAAGAAATACATACCGGGCTGTCGGCTATTGACTCCGAGATAAAGGCGCTCAAATCGGCCGAGGCTGAAAAAGCCGAAAAACTTGATATGATAAACTACAGGCTCGGCGAAATGGAGCAGGCGGCATTTACCGGCCCCGGCGAACTCGCGGAGCTCTATACCTGCCGCGAAAAACTGGTGCACGCCGAAACCATAAAAGAACACGCTGCAGCGGCTATAACGGCGCTTTCCCCCGGCGCAGCCGACCTCGAAGGAAAGGGCGCGATTGACCTCCTGCACGCCGCCAAAAAGGCGGCAGAATCCGCGATGAAGTACGATACAAAACCTCAGGAAGCCGCAAAAATGGCACAGGAGGCGATAATCAGGGCGGAAGAGGCAAAGGAGTTTTTTATTAACTACCTGTCATCACTTGAGTCTGACCCGGGCAGACTCAAAGAAACAGAAGACAGAATTGAGCTTCTTGAAGACCTCATAAAAAAATACCGGAAAAAAGAGCTTGCCGAGGTCATAGAATATTTCACCACGCTGTCGGAGGAGAAAAAATCAATTGAGCTCGGCGGCGAAACCATCGCCCTCAGAGAAAAAGAAAAACTGAAAATGGCGCAGGAAGCCGCGTCGCTGTGTCTGGAGCTCTCCGGGCTGCGGAAAACAAAGGCCAAGGAACTCTCGGATAAGATTGAAGCGGAATTAAAATGCCTTGGCATTCTCAAAGCGTCGTTCGAAATTAAGCTTGAGCGCAAAGAGGCTGCAGAAGGTTCCCTGTATATTGAAGATAAGGGTAAAAAATACCTGTTTACCCCGCACGGGATAGACAGCGTGGAGTTCATGATTTCATTAAACCCGGGCGAGGAGTTAAAACCGCTTGTGAAAATAGCGTCAGGCGGGGAAGTTTCGAGGATAATGCTGGCGATTAAGAACATATTGTCTGAAGAGGACCTGACAGGTGTTCTTGTATTTGATGAAATAGACACCGGCATAAGCGGCAAGGTGGCGCAGGCAGTCGGCGAAAAACTTCTGGAAATTTCCCGCAAAAAACAGCTCATCTGCATAACCCATCTCCCGCAGATTGCGGCGTGCGCAGAGACGCATCTCTCGGTTCAAAAAGCGGTTACAAACGGCAAAACCGAAACTATTATAACGCCAAAAACAGGCGCTGACAGGGAAGCGGAAGTAGCACAGCTTTTAAGCGGAGAAAAGGTGTCAGAAGCATCTTTGGGAGCCGCAAGGGAGCTCATAAACACGGTCAAGCGCGGACAGTAATGAAACATTATCACGCCGCCTTGTTAATTGCGGCGGCTCTGTTTTACTCACTGATAATACAGGCGCCGCCCTCTGTCTATCCCGGTGACAGCCCCGAGGTGGCGGCCGCGGCATACAGCCTCGGCGTAATGCACCCGCCCGGATACCCGCTTTACGCTGTGGCGGGGAAGATTATTATTTCAGTACTGCCGGGTGATGAAGCTTTCAGGCTGAATGTCTTTTCAGCGTTTCTTGCCGCGCTCTTGTTTTTAACGCTCTATTTCTTGTCACGCGAATCGCTTGCAGGCAGGATAAAGGGCACTGCGCTCTTTGCCGCTTCTGCCGCAGGCGCGCTTTTGTTCTGCTCCACGCACCTTTTCAGGATAAACGCCATGACCGCAAAAGGCGGTATATATATATCCGCGCTTCTGGGAATTGCAGCGGCCTCTTACTGCGCGCTTAAGGCTTACGGGAGGGAAGGCGCGAAGTTTTGTTATCTTGCAATTTTCATAAGCGGTTTTTTGCCTGCGCTTCATCACGCCGCTGTCCTGCCCTCGTTTTTTGTAATTTTTATCTGTTTGACAGCCGGCAGAAAAGACATCAACAAGCCGTTTGCGTTTTTTTTGTATCTCACAGCGCTTATCACGCCGTGGTTATATCTTTTTATCAGGGCAAACGGAGGGGCCGCTTTCAGCTGGGGCGGCATTTCTTCGGTTTCGGAAGTGATTGATCACATAATGAGAAAAACATACTCGGACCCTTCCGCGGTGCCGTTGAGCCTTTTTGCCGCCGCGCATAAAGTCAGTGTCAACGCGGTTTCATTTCTAACGGCTTACGGCCCGGCTGTTTTGCTGATAATTTTCGGCGCTTTTCAGATGAAAAGAGAGAGCCCGGGGCTGTTTAAAACGCTCTTAATCTATGCGGCGGCAAACGGAGTGCTGATAATTGCGGTTACTTCAAACAACACCGCGCCGCTCTTTGACTATGTAAATTCCAATTTTTACCTCATTCCCTCGCTTGTCCTTCCTTTGTTTTTTGCGTACGGCATAGCGGCCGTGCAGGTTGCTGAAAAAAAGGGGAAATTACAAACCGCTGTTATTGCGTTTACGGCTGTATGCGCCGCTTACCCGGCAGTTGCGGGAGTGAGGGCCTCGTGCAATTCAGGGGCTTTTGACTCTTATGATTTCGGACATTCAATACTCAGCCAGCCGCAGAAAGGGGGCGTTGTTTTTGGAAAGACCGATATTACCATATACCCTGTCTTTTATCTCAAACACGTAAAAAACAAATTCCAGGAAATAAAGGCATACGACAGCAACGCAAATGTACTGGATATGTCGGTTTTCAGCGAGGCGAGGAAGGGGGTTTTTACAAGACAGAAAGAGCTGGAAACAGAACTTGAGATAATAAGGCTGAACCCTGAAAAAGTTCATTATATAGACCATACAGAGTTTCCAAAGCAGGGTTTGAGAACGGTTCCTTACGGCATCATATACAGGATAAGGGGTGTAACCGCGCCTCCCATAGAAATGCAAGACAGCCTCGTCAGGCTGGTTTCTTTCAGAAATATTACAGACAGGCGCATAAAAAACGATTATTTCAGGAGGGAAACAGCAGGCCTGCTGCTCGCGAGAGCCGCCGAGTCCTCGGCTTACGAGGGCAGGCGTGAAAGATTTGAAACATACAGAATGCTTGCTGAAGACAAAGGCAGGGGCATAGCCTCTGTTTCAAAGGCGATAGCAGCTGTATATTTCCATTACTTTAATGACACTTACAAAGCGCTTTTGTATCTGGAACGGGCGGCAAAAGAAGCGCCCTATGATTTCGCGGTCGTAGAACTGCTGATTAACATCTATTCCGCGTCCGGGGTAAAAGAGAAAGCCCTGCAGTGGATGAAACATTATGAAAAGAGGGAATGGAGAAAAGAAAGGCTTTCAGTTATAAGACAGGAGATCGGAAAAATAGAAATAAAGTAGAGGCGGTTTTCAAACCCGCCTCGTATTTTGTTACAGGAACAACTATTACGATTTTTTTGTATTTTAACTTCTGTCTCCTGTCTTCTGTCTTTTTAACCTCGTGTTTAATACTTAAAGGAATATCCCCCCGGCCCCCCCCTTTGGAAAAGGGGGTTAGGGCAAATGGCTTAGAACTATTGACTTGCGGGCTTGTTTACTGATATTATGAATAAAAATTACCGGAGGAGACATGGAAGAGTTTCTTAAAAAGATAAAAACAATCCTTAAAGACGAGGGAAATGACATTCGCTTCAAAAGCCCCGAACCTCCTTCCTGTCTTTGCAGCATATACGGAAACAAAGACCAGTTAAAGGCCGCGGAAGAAACCTGCCGGGAAGTCATAGAGCAGGACCCCAAATACCCTGACTCTTACCTCTGGCTTGGAAGGGTGCTCGCGACCCAGGAGCGCTACGCTGAGGCCGCAGAAGCGCTTAAAAAATCCATAGAAACCAAACCTGATTATACAGAGGCACATTTCTGCCTCGCGGATGTTTATTACAATATGGGGTTATACAAAGAGGCGGAGGCAGAACTGAAAATACTTCTTTCAAAAGAACCCGGGCACGCCAACGGGTACATTACTATGGGAAAAGTTTTCTTTTCCCGCGAGCTGATGACAGAGGCTGCTGAGGCGTATTCAAAGGCCATAAAAATAAGGCCGGGTTATGCAGACGCAAGGCTGGGGCTGGGCGGCGCTTACGCGCACTTAAACAGGCTCAAAGAGGCGGAGGCAGAGCATAAGGCTGCGCTAAAAATCAACCCGAAATACACAGACGCAAAGACCGGCCTGGGCTGGATTTATTATCTTCAGGGAAAATTAAAGGATGCGGAGAAGTTGTTTCTGGAATGCCTGGAGTTAAAGCCGGGCGACGCTGACATATATACAGGTTTGGGGTGGGTATATTACAGGCAGGGAAGGCTTGATGACTCTGACACCGAGTTTACAAAGGCAAAGTCAATAAAACAGGGTAATGTTGATGCGTACGTCGGTTCGGGCTGGGCTTTTTACAATATGTTCTTATCGGGCTCTGCGACGCTTGAGGCAGCCGAGAAAGAATTCAGAATGGCAATAAACCTTAACCCAAATCTCGCAGACGCACATATAGGGCTTGGCTGGACGTGCTACCACAAGGATATACTGGAAGATGCCGAAAAGCATTTTCTCAAGGCAATTGAGCTTAACCCGGAGTTCTCCGAGGTGTATATAGGATTGGGGTGGGTATATTACAAATGGGTCTCTTACAATAAAGAAAAACTTCCGGATTCTGAGCGCCACTTTACACGCTCGATAGAAATAGACCCGACCGACCCTGACGCTTTTGTGGGGCTGGGGTGGGTCAATTACAGAAAAGACAAACTAAAAGAAGCGGAAAGATATTTTAAAAAAGCACTCTCGATAAAGTCTTCGCACTCTGACGCTTACGTGGGCCTCGGAAGCATATATGAAAAGCAGGGAAATAAGGGGAAAGCAGAGTCGGAATACAAAAAAGCAAGAAAGCACAGCATAAAGGC
>CAYGHG010000055.1:0-17682 GCA_964349515.1 uncultured Spirochaetia bacterium | reverse complement strand
TTATAGCTTGTCTTTTCTTGCTCTTGGATGGGCTTTGTCATATTCTTTTTTCAGTTTTGAAATTGAAAGATGCGTGTAAATCTGCGTTGTGGAGAGGTTGGCGTGGCCGAGCATTTCCTGTACGTCCCGCAACCCCGCTCCCCTGTCCAGTAAATGCGTGGCAAAGGAATGTCTGAGAGTGTGAGGAGTGGCTTTTTTTTCTATGCCGGCCTTGCCTGCATATTTTTTTAGTATTCTCGCTATACTTCGGGATGTGAGCCTTGTTTTGTTTTTGTTTATAAACAACATCCCTTCAGGCTGTATTTTATTAAGCTCCTTGATATATCCCCTTAATATGTTAAGCGCTGTTTCGCCCGACGGCACTATTCTTTCCTTTGAGCCTTTACCCAGCACCTTTATCTCTTCGTTAACAAAATCCACATCACGGGTATTAAGGGAGGCAAGCTCGTTGACCCTTATGCCGGTTGAGTACAAAAGCTCCATTATAGCCCTGTCCCGCAGGCTTAAAAAATCCCTTCCCTCGGCAGCGCGCAAGAGTGCCTCTGTTTCCTGCTCTGTCAGGTATGAAGGCAGTTTCTTTTCGTTTTTCGGGGTGAGTATGTATTTGAAAGGATTTGTTTTGAGCGACTTTGTCCTTACCAGAAATTTAAAAAAATTTCTTACGCTTATCACCTTGCGCGTGACTGAGTTTCTGCTGTATTTCATCTTTGAAAGCTTTTCAAGATACCCGCGTATTGCATCAGGGTTTACGTGTATTGTATTTCCGGTAATGCTTCCAAACTGCTTTATGTCGGCAGTATAGTTAATTTCGGTGTGGCGGGAGTAGTTTCTCTGCAGCGACAGATATTTTGAATAAGCTTCTGTTTTTTCCTCAAACTCACTCATCTTGACTTGAGGCCTGCTCGAGCTTGTAATCGCATTTCAGGCAGTAAGTCGTAATACTTCCTTTTTTTCTCTTTTCCACAATAAAAGGTGCTGCGCATTTTGGGCACGGCTCCGTCAGCGGCCTGTCCCACGTCATAAAGTTGCATTTCGGATAATTTGAACAGCCGTAGAATTTTTTTACCTTTTTGTATGTTCTCTCTATTATGTCGCCGCCGCAATCAGGGCACGCCACGCCGGTCTTTTTTAGAATCTTCCTCGTATATTTACACTCAGGGTGCCCCGAGCATCCTATATAGCGGCCGTAAGGGCCGGCTTTTATCATCAGCTGTTTTCCGCACTGCGGGCAGTTCTCGTCCATAGGCTCTTCTTTCGGGCCGCCGTCAGCAGGCTTTGTATTTTTGCATTCAGGGTAACGCTCGCAGGCGAGGAACTTTCCGAACCGCCCCCACTTTATAATAATCTTAGCCCCGCACTTTTCACAAATCTCTCCTGTTTCGGTCTGTATCTCTTTTTTTATATCCTCAATATGGGGCCTTGCCTTTTCTAGCAATTCGTTGAATCCTTTGTAAAAATCCCCGATAAGGGTTTTCCATTCAACCTCGCCCGCTTCCACGCTGTCAAGCCCGTCCTCCATTTTTGCCGTAAATTCTTCATTAATAATTTCACCGAAATGCCTTGCAAGAAGGCCGCTCACGAGCAGCCCGAGCTCGGTGGGTTTAAACCTTCCCCTGTCGCGTTCAATATATTTGCGGTAAACCAGCGTAGAGATAATAGGTGCATATGTGCTGGGCCTTCCTATATCCTTTTCTTCAAGCGCCTTAATAAGCGAGGCATCAGAGAAAGCCGGAGGTGCCTGGGTAAAATGCTGGTTAGGGGTCAGTTCGGCCAAAACCGCAGCCTCGCCTTCAGTAAGTTCAGGCAGCCTTGCATCCTTTTCGGGAATCTCACCGTTTTCACCTTCGGCGTCCGGTTTCGGCTGCTCGTCTTTGTCCTGTTCCGGCGCATAAACAGCGAGAAATCCTTCAAACTTTTTAATCGAACCGTTTGCCGTAAAGAGGTATTTGCCCCCGGTTATTTTGGCCTTTGTGTCGTCAAATACTGCAGGCGACATCTGGGAGGCGACAAAGCGCTTCCATATTAATGAATACACCCTGAACTGATCCGAGTCCAGGCTTCCCCGCATGACTTCAGGCGACCTTAAAACAGATGACGGCCTTATGGCCTCGTGCGCGTCCTGGGCTGATTTTTTTGACTTGTAAAAATTCGGGGTTTCGGGATAAAACTCAGGCCCCAGTTTTTCTTTTATATATTTTTCCGCTTCCAGCCTCGCCTCATCAGATACGCGCAGTGAGTCTGTCCTCATATATGTGATCAAACCGACCTGGCCCTCGCCCGCTATTTCTATGCCCTCATATAACTGCTGGGCTATCATCATAGTCTTCTGGGCGGTGTAGCGGAATTTTCTCGCCGCATCCTGCTGCAGCGTGCTCGTTATAAAGGGCGGAAAGGGCTTTCTTTTTCTTTCCCGTCTTATCACTTCCGATACTCTGTATTCCCGGCTTTTTATCTCTTCAGCCGTTGACGAGGCAACAGCGCCCTCTTTGATGTCAACCCTGACACCCTCTATCTCGGCAAGCTTTGCCTTAAAAGCCTCTTTTGTGTCTTTTTCAAAAACAGCCTCTATGGACCAGTACTCCTCCGGCTTGAATCCGTCTATTTCCGCCTGGCGTTCTGTTATCAGCTTCAAAGCCACAGACTGCACGCGTCCTGCGGAGAGCCCCTTTCTTATTGCAGACCACAAAAAGGGGCTTATCTTGTAGCCGACAAGCCTGTCTAAAACCCTGCGGGCCTGCTGCGCATTAACCAGATTTGCATTTATTTCCATAGGGTTCTCAAGTGATTTTAAAACCGCAGCCGAGGTTATTTCGTTGAAAAGAACGCGTTTGAATGTTTTGGGCCCCAGCTTTTTTTCCGCCGCCCGGATTTCGGCGGCGACATGCCAGCATATTGCCTCCCCTTCCCTGTCAGGGTCGGCGGCGAGATAAATCTCGTCAACACTCTTTAACTCTTCTTTCAGTTCTTTGAGTACCGGTTTTTTGTCTTTAAGTACTGTATAAGAGGGTTCAAAATTATTTTCTATGTCAACTCCCAGCCTGCTTTTCGGAAGATCCACAATGTGCCCCTTTGTAGCGAGCACTTTATATGATGAGTCAACAAATTTTTTGATGGTTTTGATTTTTGTGGGGGATTCAACAAGGATTGCTTTCGTGGGGCCGCTCTTTGCTTTTTTTGCCGGTTTTTTCTTTGCTTTTGCCTTTGCTTTTGCCTTTACTTTTGGTTCCGCCGCATTTTCAATAGAATCACTGTTTTTTTCCACTTATCCTCCTGGGCTTTTAACGTTTCACACCCTGACGAAATTCATTCCGCCAAGCTGTTTGACAAGGCCCTTCATTTCAAGTATTGTCAGCGTTGAAGCTGCTTTAAACACATTTATATTACTTTCAAAAGCGATATTGTCAATATGTTTTTTCTCCTGCCCCAAAAACGAAAGCACATTTTCTTCGTCAGGGGAGAGCGGCCCGGCTTCCTGCCGCTGAAAAGAGGCCTGCTTTACCGCCTTAAATCCGAAGGCCTCGGTAATATCGGCCAGTGATAATGCAGGTTTTGCACCCTGTTTTATCAGACTGTTAGTACCCCTGGATTTATCCCAATAAACAGAGCCCGGCACGGCGAAAATCTCCCTTCCCTGTTCAAGAGCAAAATCAGCCGTAATAAGAGCCCCGCTTTTTTCCGGTGCCTCTGTCACCAGTATGCAGTCAGCTATGCCGCTGATCACCCTGTTGCGCCGCGGGAAGTTTTGTTTTAACCCGAGCATCCTCATCGGGAACTCGGAAATCAGGCATCCCTTTTTCAGTATTTCACCCGCCATGTAGTGGCGCTCGTATGGGTAAACCCTGCTCAATCCGAAACCCAGCACAGCGGCGGTAAATATATTTTTTTTCACAGCCTCGTGGTGCGCTATGCAGTCGGCCCCGCGCGCCATACCGCTGGTAATCACGTAATCCTCCGGCTGCCGGGACATATCATCTGTCAGGTCTTTCAGGAAACGGGCTGTGTAATCCGTAGCGGTACGCGTGCCTACGACGCCCACGTTTATGCCGCATTCCGGTATGGCTCCGCCTGCCATATAAAGAACCGGCGGCGGGTCGTATATGTTTTTCAAGCTGACGGGATAATCAGGATGCTCCAGGGTAAGCACTCTCGCGCCGGATTTTTCAGCCAGAGAGAGCTCCTCTTCTATCATTGCAGGTGTAATTTTCAGGATGTTTGAGGCAATTTCACCGCCTATGCCTTCTGTTGCCGACAATTGCTCTTTCGCCGCGTCAAAAACCGCGGCTGCTGATCCGAACTTTCCGATCAGCCTGTTTATTTTAACGCTTCCCAGTCCGCTGACAAGATTCAGCCCCACAAGGGCATGTGTATTTTCCATCTGTGTCCCCTCTATATTTTTTTATATGTCCTGTATTTATTACCGGGCCTGTCACCCCTGTTCTTTTTTTATCTTATACAAAATTTATCTCCACCTTGGCACCCTCGGCAATCGTGGTCGTGTAACCCGCCTTTTCGCCGTTAACTTTCATTTCCAGCATTTTTCCTTTTGCCCTTTCAAGGTCAAAAGGGTATGTTTTAAAAATTGAAGAAAGCAGCAGCTGTTGTTCTCTCAGCTTTACCTCTATAACAGCGCCGTTTATTATAAATTCGTCAGGCCCCGCTTTTTTGCCGTTCATATATATTTCAGCCGCTTCCGCTTCCACTTCAAAGGGCTTTCCGTTTACATAGATGCCGACTTTTTTCGCGCCCGTACCCGCCGCAATGTCGCGTATCCTGTAAAAAGAGGGCTTCTCGGAGTATTCCACTTTGTCCATGTTTTTTACTTCAAACGAAGAGGAGACCTCCGCGCCGTTTACCTTCAGGGAATAGTTTCTCTGTTTCAAAACCCTGGGTTCATTGTTTAATGTTATTACAATATCCCGCTCTTCGGCTGCCTGCGGGCTGTAGCCGTTTTTAAGCAGTATCTCCCCGGCCTGCAGAATTTTCCGGGCTTCAATCACGGCCCTGTCCGCTATTATTTCTTCTTCCGTAACTTCTTTTCCGTTGACAGTAATCACCGGCTTGATTTCCGTGCGCCTGCCGTTTAATTCTATGGTCATATAGTATTCCTCGGGAACTACCTGCCTTATTGCTCCCGCGGCATGCTCGCCGTCCCTGGCAGGAGTAAACTCGACTGAATCCAAACTTTTAACGGCTGCATAGAGCCCGGCCTCTTCATTATTAATGAATATCCGCGAGTGCTCTGCCTTAGCGCCCCTTAAAATTTTCATCACCCCGTTTAAGGTGAAAGTAAGCGCGTCCCCCGGCCTGCCGTATAACTTTTTCATGTCCGTGCCGGCCGACGCAAGCACATCAATAACCTTTATTTCCGAAGCAAGGTTTATTATGTACTGCTTTTCGCCGTTTAAAAGCACCTCAATAAAACCTATCCCTTTTCCGGTAAGCGCCGCATTTAGTATGCCGAGAGGTGTTATTCCGTCAGTACCGGAGAGCTCTTTGGGAAGGTTGTCGGCCTTAGGCAGCCTGCTGCCCACCCTGCCCTGCGGAAGCCCTATTTTTTCCGCGATCTTTACCCTTAAATGCTCCAGGCTGCTTCCGCCTCCCGCCATTACCACGGCCTGCGGTTGTTTGCCGTTAAGCGATAGAATTTCATCGGAGATGGATGCGGCTATCTCGGAAACCCTCTCGTCTATGGCGGATATCATATCAGCATAGCTTATCTTAACCGGATTATTAAATATATCCGGCGCTTCTATCCCGTTTATTTTGTCTATTTCCCTCTTTATCCTCTCGCCCTCGCGAAAATCAACCAGGTATTTGGAGCATATCTCCTCTGTTATCTCGTCCCCCGCTTTTGCTATCATGCCAAATGCCTTTATCTGGTTTTTTTCCGTAATCGCGATATCCGAGGTCCCTGCGCCCACATCCACAAGCGCCACATTCAGTATGCGCATGTCTTCGGGTATTGTGACGGAGAGCGCCGCTATAGGTTCAAGCGTCAGCAGCTCTATTTCAAGAGCGCAGTTTTTCAGAACAGACATCATGGATTCAAAAACCTGGTTGGGAAGGAAGGTCGCGATGACTTTAACGGCTATTTTTTCCTTTGCGTAATACTGCAGCGGGTCCTTTATCCTGCCGCCGTCCACTTCATAATAGACCGCCGAATATCCCGCGCAATAGTAGTTGTGTTTTCCGTTTTCCGCGGCTTTTTGAGACGCAGTACGCACCGCTTCAAGTTCAATCTGTGTAAGCTCGTCACCCGTTATGTCGCCTTTAAAAGCCTTTTCCACGGTGCTCTCCTCGGTGTGCAGGCTGCGCCCCGCGAGCGCGGTGGTGACTTTTGTCAGTTTGATACCGTTTCTTTCTTCGAGGGAGGATTTAATTTTTCCGACTATTTTTGTCACAGCCTCAACGCTGTGTATCTGTCCGTCAAGCATGGCGCGCTTGTCGTGCTCAAGCACAACCGCATCTATTACCCTCATTCCGGACGCCGACGTTTCCCCGAGTATGCCCGCCACTTTCCTCGTGCCGATGTCCAGGGCAAATTTCATTACTTCACCTTTATTGAGTCAAGCAGCACCCTAACCGAAGGCTCGTCGGGTATGAGGAGCAGATAACCGTTTATCACCTTGTCATTTGCCTCGGAGAACTGCGTCTCCACGGAAAGAATTTTCTGCGACATCCCTTCAAACCCCTCTGCAAGCGACCCGAGTATGGCGCCCGCGATGTCAAATACAAGGCTCGGGACCGAGGGAAGAAGCATCAGCCCTAAAAACTCATTAAGCGCGTTCATATAGGCGCCGGAAACTATGTTTCCGGTTTCCTTTATAGCGGAATTACCCACTTCAGAGAGCACTTTTGAAGTTCCGACAGGCTTTTGCAGCAGCATATCGGCAAGCGACAGGGCGCTTTCCCTTGTAAGAAGCAGGAGTATTTTTGCGGTTATATCGCCTAAAACGTTCATCACTATACCGGCCACTATTGAATTCGAATCTCCGAGCAGGTTCGGGACATCCTTTATGTCAATTATCCTCGCCGTCGGCACCGTAATCATTATTTTTTTCTTGATGAGCTGTGAGAGCGCTGTCGCAGCATGCCCCGTGCCGATGTTGCCCACCTCTTTAAGCGCATCTATCTGGCTTTCCGTAAGTTCCAAAGACACCTTTTACACCTCCTGTCTTATCTGCTCAGCGGGCGCGGCCTCAAGAAGAGCCTGTATGTCCACAATCAGGCTTATGCTTCCGTCGCCGAGTATGGTGACGCCTGAGAAGCCTTTTGCATATCTCAAAAATTCTCCCAAACTTTTTATGGCTATTTCCTGCTGGCCTATAACAGCCACCACTTCAAGCGCTATCTTTCTGTCGTGCACCTCTATTATCACAAGATTGACCTGGTCTGAATCTTCCCTTTCCCTCTTTATGAGCTCCGCCAGGCTCAATACAGGTATCACCTCTCCGCGCAAAATTATCACGCGCCGCGCCTGTATTGTCTTAATATCAGTTTTTAAAACCTCAAGTGTTTCCACGGTATGAATGACCGGAATCGCATAGGTGTTTCCGGCAGTTTTTACCAGCAGGGCCTGTATTATTGCGAGAGTAAGCGGCAGTTTCAGAATAAATTTTGAGCCTTCGCCTTTATATGATTCTATTCTAAAAACCCCGCCGAAACTTTCTACCTTTGTTTTTACCGCATCAACTCCCACGCCCCTGCCGGAGACTTTGTCAGCCACGTCAACAGTGGAAAAACCCGGAAGCGCAACTATATTAACTACTTCATCGTCTGTCATGTTTTTCAGCCGTTCTTCAGAAAATAATTTTTTCTCCGCAGCTTTTGTTCTGACTTTTTCCACGTCAATCCCGCGCCCGTCGTCTGACACCTCTATTATCACCGAGTTGCGCTCCCTCCTCGCTCCAAGCCGGATTATCCCCTTTCTCGGCTTGCCTGCCTTTTCCCTCTCTTCCTGCATTTCAATACCGTGTGCCACGGCATTTCTTATGAGGTGTATCATCGGGTCGCCTATTTCTTCCAGAACCGTCCTGTCCACTTCAATATCCCCGCCGTTTATCTCGGTCTCCACTATTTTTCCGGTTTCCGCAGCCATGTCCCTTATCACCCGGGGGTATCTGTCAAAAATATGGGAAACAGGCAGCATCCTCACCGAAGTGACTTCATCCTGAAGGCCGTTTATAGTCCTGCCGAAGTTTTCCACTGTTTTGGTAAAAATTTCCATGGTGCGCTTGTGTTCTTTTTTTTCTTTTTCCGGTAAAAAATGCCTGTACACCTGGTCCAGCCCTATTTTTGCAATTACAAGCTCGCCCACGAGGTTCAGCATCTTATCCAGTTTTTCTATGTTGACCCTGACTGTCTGGCCCGCCTGCCTTCCTTTTTTTGCGGCATCCGCCGCGCCGGTTTCTCCTGCCGCCGCTGCAGGCAAAGGCCCGGACAAAACAGGCCGGTTTTCGCTGTTGTCCTCGTGCTTTTTTTCTTCCTCTATTTTAACTTCAACCGCTTCAGCCGTTTCGACTTCGGCTATCTTCAGCACTATCGAGCGTATGTCCTCGGCGTTCAGCGCCGAGATGTAGCCCATAGTGAACCCGGATTTAAAACTGCCTTCCTCTATTTCTTTTGGAGAGGGGTCTGTTTTTACTATTTCACCCTTTTCCCCGAGATTGCGGGTTATCATAAAAGCCCTTACGTTTTTAAAAGCGCACTTTTCAGAAATCCCGGCATAAACCACGTATGTTTTGAGCCCGGTTTTGGCGGCTTCCTCAATAATATACTTTTCTATTACAAAATTAACGGACACATCAGGGATAACCTGCAGAGGCGGGTTTGCGAAGGCGTCAGGCCTCTTTGCCTCATGGCTGATCGACGGCTGAACGGTTCCCTTTTTTTCCAGTATTCTTTTCATTTCAGCGACAGCTTCCCTGTAACCTTCGTGGCTGTCTACGTTTTGTTCCCTTATGGATTCAACAAAACCGGAAATGATGTCAACGCTGCGGTAAAGAATGTTGACCGTATCCGTTCCCGGCATCAGTTCGCCGCTTCGCACCGCTTCCATCAGTTCCTCAAGGTTGTGAGTAAATTCCGTCAGCCTGTCATAACCCATTGTTGCAGACATTCCTTTAAGGGTATGCGCTGCCCTGAAAAGTTCGTTTACCGGGGTCAGATCAGAAGTGTTTTTTTCAAAATCAATAAGGGCCCTGTTCATAAGTGCCGTATTTTCAGAAGCTTCTTCTATGAATATGTCCCTGTAATTTGACATATTCATTTTACCGCCTCCGCCGCTTTTGCAACAGTTTCATTTATTTTTTCCGCCATGGAGCCGAGCGGCGCTATTGCGTCATACTCACCGCTTTCAATTACAGCCTTTGGCATGCCGTATATTACCGAGCTTTCTTTATCCTGCACCAGCACAATACCGCCCTTTTCCCTTATTTTAGACGCTCCCACAGCGCCGTCTTTTCCCATTCCGGTTAAAACAACGCCGACTACTTTGCCCTTAAAACTTTTAACCGCCGATTCCACCGTTATATCAGCGCAGGGCCTTACCCCGTGGCGGGTGGGCTTTTGGTTGTAAGATATTGAGTACCCCTCCTCTGTTGCAATCACTTCCATATGGTAGTTTCCCCTCGCAAGGTAGGCACACCCTGACTTTATAAGCTCCCCGTCTGTCGCCTCCCTGACGCTTACTTCGGACTGCGCGTTCAGCCTGTCTGCGAGCGGCTTAGTAAAGCCCTCCGACATATGCTGCACTATGAGAAAAGCTGCCGGCAGCCCTCTTTCAAGTTTGGGGACCACTTCGGTAAGCGCCCTCGGGCCGCCCGTAGAAGCCGCTATAATGACAAGTATATCGGGTGTTGTACTCTTTTTTTCAGGGGTTTTGCCCTTATCAGCCCTGTCCGGCGCCATGAAAGTCATTTTTGCCATATCTATCTGGCGCGCGGCTTTTATTTTTTCTATCAGTTCGGCCTGCACTTTTTTTATGTCTATTGATATCTCGCCGGAAGGTTTGCACACAAAATCAACCGCGCCGTATTCAAGCGCCTGCAGTGTCGTCTGAGCACCGTTCGGGGTGTGTGCCGAGAGCATTATAACGGGAAGCGGCGACTCGCTCATTATGTAGCCCAGAGTAGCCAGCCCGTCCATTTCCGGCATTTCAACGTCAAGCGTCACAACGTCGGGCGACAGCTCGGCTGTTTTTTTAATCGCTTCCCGCCCGTCTTTTGCGGTACCCACAACTTCAATCTCAGGGTCTTCCTCCAGTATCTGAGGTATGGCTTTCCTCATAAACGCGGAATCATCAACCACCAATACCCTGATTTTGCCGGCCATTATTTTCAACCCTCCTGCAAAGCCCTGTCAACCGCCTCAAGAACCCTTGCCGGCTGAAAAGGCTTTATTACGAAATCCCTGGCGCCTGCCTGTATTGCCTCAATCACAAGCGCCTGCTGCCCCATCGCGCTGCACATAAGAATCTTTGCAGAAGGGTCCGTTTCCACGATCTTTTTTACAGCCTCTATGCCGTTCATTTCCGGCATAATAATATCCATAGTTACGAGGTCGGGTTTTAACTCGGCGTATTTTTCAACAGCTTCCCGCCCGTTCACGGCTTCTCCCACAGTTTCAATATCCTTTTTTTTAAGGATATTTTTCAGGATTTCCCTCATGAATTTCGTATCATCCACCACAAGCGCCCGTTTCACGATAACCCTCCATGCAGCTGCGCCACTTCCTTAAGGTTAAACTGTTCGTCAGCCGAGAATATTTTTCCAATGTCAAGCAGCACTATAACACGCTCTTCTATTTTTATTATGGATTCTATGTAGCCCGCCCCGGCATCTTTTACCGACGCAGGCGCCGGCAGCACCTGTTCGGGCTGAATGCTGATTACTTTTGACACCTGGTCCACAACCACCCCCGTGTACTGCCCCTTATCAAATTCCAGTATTATTATTCTCTGTTCCGCGCCTGTGTCTTTACTCTCAAGGCCGAACCTTTTGCGAAGGTCAATTATCGGAATTATTTTTCCCCTGAGGTTTATTACGCCGTCGATAAAATCCGGGGCTGTCGGAACTTCGGTAATTTCCTTGATTTTTATTATTTCTTTAACCCTCATTATGTCAAAGGCGAACTCCTCATCCTTTAAAACAAAACCCACTATTTTTTTATCCACTTTACACCCTGAATTTGTTTATGGCGTCTTTTAGTACGGAGGCTGTCTGAGCCAGTTCCTGCGCCTGAGCCGCTATTTCTTCCATAGAGGCGGTCTGCTGCTCGGTAGATGCCGAAGCCTGCTCGGTGCCGGCGGCGGTTTCTTCCGCTACGGCCGCTATTTCCTCAACCGCTTTTACCACCTTATCCGTATCAACCGCCTGCGCTTTTGTAAGCTCAAAAATTTCCCTGGCAAGCCCGACCACCTTCTCTACAACATTTGTTATTTCATTAAGGGCGTTGTTGCTTAAACTGGCCACCCTTTTTCCTTCCTCTGTTTCCCTGACAGCCACATCTGCGGCCTTTTCCACGTTTACTGTTTTCTGCTGAATCTCCTCTACGAAGCCTGATATTTCTTTTGCCGCAGACGCCGAGCCTTCGGCAAGTTTTCTGACTTCGTCAGCCACAACCGCAAAGCCCCTTCCCGCCTCGCCGGCACGGGCAGCCTCTATCGCGGCGTTAAGCGCCAAAAGATTTGTTTCGTCCGCGATTTCGGTTATTATATTTACCACTTCGGTAATCTTATCCGAATAACCCCTGAGATCTGATATGGACTTGCTTGACTCCTTTGTGACTTTTACTATGTCGTCCATCTTGCTCATCGCCTGCCGCACGGACGCTTCCCCCTTTTCAGAGGCGTCCTTTGCCGCGTTGGCAACGCCCAGGACCTCTTCGGCTTTATGCGCCACTTTCTGAATAGAACCCGACATATTTTCCATTATCCTCGAGGTTTCAACAGTGCGTTCAGCCTGCTGTTCCACTCCGCGCGCTATCTGCTGCACCGTGGAGCTTATCTCTTCGGATGATGCGTTTATTTCTTCCGTAGAAGCCGAAAGGTTCTCCGCAAGGTTCAGTATGTTGTCGGCGGATTCCGTCACGCTGCCGACAAGTTTTTTCATCCCGTCAACGGTACGGTTCATCAGTCCCGCAACCACGCCGAACATCCCGTTTCCTTCCTCCACCCTTGCCGTGAGGTCTCCTTCCGCCACCTTTGAATAATTTTCTAATATGCTCTGAAGATTTTTTATTACCATCCCCTTAACCGCAAAAACCACCACAGGCATCAGAATACCCGGGATAATTATGAAAAACAGGGTAAAAGCGGCGGTGCCCGGCATAATTTTTGAAATTAATACTGCCGCAACCATCAGCAGCCCGATAATAACCCCTGCGACAGCCGAAATTCCGGCAAGAACCGCTTTTGATTTAAATGATTCACTCACTTTGTTAGTATTCATAACCTACCTCGCTTTTAATCGTCATACTATTTTATTGCCGTGGCTGAAACTCTTTACGTTTGCCCTTCTGTCCGACACCCCAAACTCTATAGTCCGGCCATAGTCGCCGCCGGTATCGGAAGCCGCGAGCTTTATACCCTTTGAAACAAGTTCAGCCTTTGCCTTGGCCGCGTTTCTCTCGCCTATGGTTATGGCGTCATTTTTCATGTCAAACATATTGGCGCCGCCGTATAGTTTTGCCTCTATATCATTTATGGAAGCGCCCTTTTCTATCATCAGTTTCAGCCCTTCTTCAAGGCCGCTGTCTACATACTTGCCGTTTTCCGCACTTTTAACCGGCTTCTCGGGAAGCACAGCGTGTATCATACAGGCCAGAGGCTTTTTTATGTCGTAGAGCACTATCGCAACACAAGAACCGATGCCGTAAGCGGTGATAAAGTCCCCCGCTTCCCCGAATTTAATTTCTCCAATCCCGGCCCTGTAATGCTGAGGCATCCTGCGCCTTTACGAACCCTTGACCGCGTTATCAAGGGCCTCCAGTATTTTTTTCATCGCGTCTTCATCCGGTATGAGGAATATATTGCAGGTCAGGTTTGTGGAGGCTTCAATCATAGTGGTTTCTATAAATATTGCCTCGCGTGAGTTTTCAGTAAGCTCCGCGAAAATAGTCTGAAAAATAGCCTCCACCATGTCAATGGCAAGCGCAGGGACCGAAGGCACGGAATTCAACCCTATGAATTTGGCTATTGCATTTAGATAAGCGGATATTATTATATTTCCTATTTCTTTCATCGCCGACTGCTCTGTCTCCCCCAGCTCCCTCGTTTCTCCGAGAGGCCTGCGCATTATCATATCAAGAAGCAGCAGGACTTTATCCTGTGGGAATACCATCAGCGTGCGCGCCTTTATCTCGCCAAAAACCCTCATATAAACGGCGGCTACTATTTTGTTTTGGGAAGAGGCAATCTGCGTGATCTGCTCTACGGGAATCACCACCACACCCGGAACGCTCAGCCCTATATCTTTTCCTATAAGCTGCGATAGCGCGGTAGCGGCCGAACCCGCGCCTATGTTTCCGAGTTCTTTTAAAGCGTCCTGCTGGAATTCGCTCAGTTTTGTAGCCATATCACTTTCCTATTATCTTACTTACCGTCTCTATTACGTTGGCCTGTTCAAATGGCTTTACAAGATAATCTTTCGCTCCTGCCTGTATGGCCTCTATTACCAGCGCCTGCTGGCCTATAGCCGAACAGATCAGTACGTTTGCGTCCGGAAATTCCGCCATCACTTCCCTTATCACGTCAATGCCCCCTTTTTCAGGCATTACCATGTCGGAAATGACCATATCCGGCTTTAACTCCCTGAATTTTTCTATGGCTTCACGGCCGTTCTGGGCCTCTCCAACCACTTCGTAACCCGCTCCCTCAAGGATGTTTTTCAGCATCAGCCTCATAAAAGCGGCGTCATCTGCCAGTAATATTCTTTTTGCCATTTTATTGCGCCTCCGTTTTTTTGTACTTTTCAGACCGCGTGCTCTCCTCTTTCCCCGGTCCTTATCCTTATCACATCCGATATCTCGGATATGAAAATCTTTCCGTCTCCTATCCTGCCCGTCCTGGCCGCCTCTATTACTGCGGCTGTTATTTTTTCCACATCTTTTTCCGCAGCCACAATCTCAAACTTTATTTTTGGAAGCAGCTCAATAATAGTCTCCTGCCCCTGCAGCACATCAATGCCCCTCTTTTGGAACCCAAAGCCTTCCACATTGCTTACCGTAGCCCCCGTCACACCCGCTTCGGTAAGTTTTTTCTTTAAATTCTCAAATTTAGCCGGCTGGACTATGACCGATATTTTTTTCATTTAATGACCTTTTTTCTGCTGACAGTTGGGGAGAGCTGAAGTTCTTTTTTCCAGACTTCCACCATCCTGATGCTTTCCTGGGCAGAGCGGGCGTTCTCGCTTTCGGAATTTTTCGAGATGTAAGATTTCCACATTGCTATCGCCTCGTCCCACCACCCTTTGCGCCTGTATACCTCTCCCAGTTTAAAAAGAGCGTCATGAAGCGCAGAGTCAAGTTCGGCGGCTTTCTGGTATTCTATCTCCGCCTCGTCCCACCATTCTTTTTTCAAGTAAGCTTCTGCAAGCAGATAATGGGACATGGGATTCCCGGCATTTGAAGAAACCGACCGTATAAAGGTTTTTACCGCCGCTTCATAGTCCTCTGTTTCAAAATGCACCATGCCAAGTTTATTAAGCACTTCCGCATCATTTGGCGATATTTCAAGGGCTTTTTTATATTCTACAACAGCCTCTTTCAATTGTCCAGTATTTCTGTATGCATTGGCCAGGTCATAGTGCATATTCCTGTCCTTTGACCCTGTTTCTATCTTTTCCTGCAGTTTATTTATGGTTTCCCTGAAGACAACATCCTTTTTCATAGCAGCTTCAAGATTTTTTTTGGCTACGGAATACTCGGGGTTAATCTCAAGCGCCTTTTCAAAATACTTCTTTGCCTCGCTGAAAAAATTCTTTTTAAAGTAGGCCACGCCGAGATTGTTATAGGCTTTATAGTATTTCGCGTCAATCTCAACCGCTTTTTTATACTCTTCCACCGCCTTGTCAAGATTTCCCATATTTTTAAAAGCCACGCCCATACTGTTATGCGCTACGGCATTATTCGGCTGGACGGCCAGAGCTTTCTGGTATTCAATCACAGCCTCTTCATTGCGCCCCTTATCGGTCAAAACCAGCCCCAGGTAAAGGTTAATATCCGGTTTTTTTATGTAAGGGGGGATGAGTTCAAGCGCGCTTCTGAGTTCGGTTACGGCGCTGTCGTAATCCTTTTTCTTGTAGTGGCACAATCCGAGATAGTATCTAGCCTCATCGTCATATGGTTCTTTTTCAATATGCTTTTTCAGCACACCTTCCGCTTCTTCCGTCTTATCCTGCCTGTAGAATAAAATACCTCTCTCAAGGTGCACCCTTGAGTACCCCGGGTTTTCCTCTTCTATGGCGTCAAGCACCTTTCCGGATTTTTCAAATTCCTTCATTTCCCTGTAAGCCGCCGCTATGTTAATTTTTGCCTCGACAAAATCCGGATCCAGTTTCAGCGTCTGTTTGAAAACTTCCACAGCCTCGTTCAATATCCCCTTTTTTATTAAAAGCTCCCCGAAAAAACTGTAATACTGGGGGCTTTTTTTATTATATGATATGACTCTTTTTATCTCGGTAATCGCGTCATCAGTGTAGCCTTTAAGCCTGTAAACTTTTGCGAGATTGAAGTAGGCCTCTTCCTTTCTGTCTTCACTCATTTTTTCTATTTCAGCACGCCTGTCCGGCGAAGATGTTTCGTGGAAATCTATGACAAGGCTTTTATTTGACTGGGCAAACGAGGGGTTAAGCGCGATTGCTTTGTTGTAACACATGACAGCCTCTTCATCCCTGCCCACTTCCCCGTAAACAAAGCTTAAATTATAATAGGCCAGCGCGTATTCCTTATTGATTTTAACCGCGGTTTTCAGCTGTTCTTCGGACTCTTCGTAAACGCCCTTTTTGTAAAGCACTTCTCCGAGGCTGTTTCTCAGTTCCGCGTAGTTAGGGTACTTTTTTAGGGCCTCCCTCAAAACACCCTCTGCATTGTCATACTCGCCTTTGTTTTTGTAAATAATACCCAGCAGGTTCTGCGCCAACAGGTGTTCGGGATTGAGTTCCAGGCAGCGCTTAAGTTCCTTTACCGCCTCCTCATATTCCCCGGTATAACTCAGGGAATGCCCGTAATTATAATGAGCCTGGGTATCCCCGGGATACATGTTCACCACTTTACGGTAGGCTGCAATCGCCCTGTCATAAATTCCGGTCTGTTTGTTTACAGCCTTGAGGTTTGCCTGGGCCTGCAGGTATGAAGGGTTTGCTCCTAAAGCCTTTTTAAAAGCCTCTATAGCCTCCTGATACATCCCCTTTGAGTAATAATAAACGCCTACATTATTGAGCGAAACCGCGTCAGAGGCTTCCTTTTCATTTTTTATATCCGGAAGCCCTTTCTCGCTCATTTTTTTCTTCCTTCAATCACAAAATCAGGCTTTATCAGGGTTATCAGGGTGCCGTCATCTTTTATTATTCCGCCGCAAAATTCTTTGAGCAGGTCGCGGTTCATTGTGGAGTTATACTCCACCTGCTTTGACTGGAAGTTTCTTACTGCGATTACTTTTTCCACGAGGGCCCCGGATGACACCCCTTTGGTTTCCACCACTATGATTTTTGATTCAGCTCCCGCCTCTGCCGCTTTACCGAATATTTTTTTTCTCAAATCAACAACAGGCATTACGGCATTTCGTACTGTTATCACGCCGCTTATGTGAGCAGGCATAGATGGAAGCGGGGTTATTTTTTTATCCTTTAATATTTCCCTGGTATAAATAATCTCTATTCCAAAAAGTTCCGAGTTAACCTCAAAAACCACGACTAACATCCCTTTTAATACCGCTACTATGTCCTGTTCTGTCACCAGGTTTTTTCTGATAAGTATTTTACCGAGAGGCTCTCCGGAGGCCTGCTGCTCTTTGAGTGCGTCTTCAAGCATCTCTTTTGTAATAAGCCCCGCTCCGGTCAAAAGCTCCCCTATTGATTTTTCCTGTTTTTTCAGGTGTTCGGCAGCCAATTTACACCCCTCCGGCAAGGAGTTTTAAATTCCTTTTAATAATTTCATTGTTGGGGTTTATTTCCAGGGCCTTTGTCCAGTATTCTTTGGCCTTTGCCGCGTTATTTTCTTTCATCAAAATATTGCCGAGTTTGTAATACACATCCGCGTCGGATTTGCCGAGTTCTATGCTTTTTTGAAAATTTTCTTTTGCCTCTTTGTACATTGCTTTCCTGTAGTATATCTGCCCTATGCTTTCAAATACCGCCGGGTCAGCCTGCTTTTTTTCGGCAACCTTTAAGAACTCCTCCAGCGCCTCGTCAAACTGCCCCTCTTCCATATAGATCAGCCCCAGTGCCTTTCCCGTCTCCGGAGTGGTGAGCCCCGAATCCGCTACTTTCTTGTATTCCTCAACAGATTCCTTTTTCTTTCCCAGTTTCGCATATATCTCCCCCATGATGAGCGGCAGCTCGGGGTTCTTGTATTTATTTTCACGGGCTTTTGAAAGGTGCTCTATTGCCTTTTCAAATTCCCCTTTTTCATAATAAAGTATGCCGAGGTTATAAGCCACCGATGCTTCCTTTGGGTTTGCTTTTA
>CAYGHG010000054.1:0-18124 GCA_964349515.1 uncultured Spirochaetia bacterium | reverse complement strand
TCATCCGCCTTTTTCTTCGCCTCTTCATCCGCCTTTTTCTTTGCCTCTGCTTCAGCTTTCCTGCCCGCTTCCTCGGCTGCCTTTTTCGCAGTTTCTTCTTCGCCTTTTTTCTTTGCTTCATCAACTTTTTTCTTTGCCTCTTCAAATTCTTTCAATTTCATATCTTCATCTTTTTTTCTCGCTGTTTCAGCCGCTTTATTTTTAGCGTCTTCCTCAACTCTTTTCTTGAGCTCAGCCGCTTTTTTTGCCTCTTCTTCGGCCGCTATCTCCGAGACCCCCGTGCCCGCAAACTGAGAGTATGCTTTTGTAATCTTGTCCTTTAACTCCTTATTATGCGGGTCAAGAGCCGAGGCCTTCTGGTACATCTCAATAGCCTCATCAAAAGAACCTGTCCTCATGTAATTGTCAGCCATTCCTATAAGTGCCTGCACGTCTTCCCTCGTGGATTCACCGGGCTGTTTTACCGGTGCCGGTGACACCGCTTCACGCGGCCCCGCCATTATCTGGTCAAGAGTGGATGTAATATTAAGCTTTCCCTGCGGAAGCGCGGGCTTTGCCGGCTGTTTTTTTTCTGCAGCCGCGTGAGCGCTTAAATCTATCTCAGGAAGGCCTATGCCTGCCGGAGGCGCGCCCGGCGGTGAAGAAACCGGCTTCTCAGCCGGTTTGGGAGCGGCCGCAGCCATATTGCGGACAGAAGCCGGCGGAACGTAATTATCGGTTATTGTACCTGTAGGAGATGGAGCCGGCGGAGGCGCGGGAGTCTGTGGCTGTTTTGCATGAGGCTGCTCTTTCGGAGCCTCTGCAGGTTTTAAGTCAGGCAGTGCAGGCGGTTTCTGCAAAGGCGCTGCAGCAGGTTTTGACACAGGCGGTTCTTTCAAATCAGGCAGCGCGGCCGGTTTTGGAGGAGGCGCTGCAGCAGGTTTTGAAGCTGACATAAACGAAACAGGCGCTGAGGAGGCGGGGGCAGGCGCAGACGCAGCCGAAGACATTTTTTTAGCCCTGTCAAGCACAGCCTGATGTGAAGGAAATATATCCCTCGCCAGTTTAAAATATGATTCAGCTTTTGTTTCGTCGCCGTTTTTCTTGAATATCTCTGATATTTTTATATAAGAGTCGGCTGTTTCTTTTTTCTTTCCGGAAGCCTTGTGTACGTCAGCCAGTTTTTCGTGAGCCTCGGTATTGTCAGGCTCCTTTTCAACAGCCAGCCCGGCCGCGGCAGCTGCTTTCTGGTATTCCTGTTTTTTCATATACAGCGTTGCTGCGGCAAGCAGCTTTGCCATGCCCTCTTTTGACTCGCCTTTTTTATAATGAAGCTCGGCCATGGTCTCATTTGCCATTGCGCTTTCAGGGTCAGCCTTAAACAGCCTGTCCAGAAACTTCATCGCCTCGTCATCTTTGCCGTTCTCAATATTAATCGAGGCCATCAGCTGAAGCGCCTGCTGGTGGTTTGCCTTGAATTTCAGGAGCATATCAAGTTCTTTTATGGCCCCGGCAAAGTCTTTTTTCATGTACATCGCGGCGCCTTTGAAAAATTTTGCTTCTATGGACTTGAACTCCACGGCTTTATTGGCGTAAAAATCGGTTTTTTCCACATCTTTGTGCTCCCAGTAGTACTGCACAAGGTACAAAAACTCCCTTTTCGCGTCCTGCTCGTTGTTTTCCCTTTCAAAAATTTCCGCTATCTTTTCCCTGATGGATATATTGTCAGGGTCAAGCTCAAGTATCTTCTGGTATATGGGAAGTGCTTTTTTATAAAGTTTGTTTTTAAAGTACACGTCCACTATTTTTTTATAGTGGCCCATTGCCTCTTCTTTTTCCCCCTTCTGGAAATGAAGCTCGCCGAGTTTCTGATAGACGTCAAACTGCGCCGGGTTTATCTGCAGTATTTCCTTGTATGTCTTTATGGCGTCGTCAACTTTCCCCTCTTCTATCATCTTCTCAGCGATTACGTTTTTCTTTATGAGTATCTGCCTCTGCCTGTCCGCCTCGTTTATCAGTTTATTTGATTCAAGGGCCGCTATTTTTTTAAACAACATCTGCGCTTTGTCGCCCATCCCCTGCTTGGCGTAAGCCTCGGCTGCCGTCATATACTCGCCGTAGGCCGAGCCGTCCTCGCCCTTTTTCTTATAGGCATCACCGAGCATATTGTGAGTGCCGTAATCAGTGGGGTCCAGCGTCAGAAGCTTTTTGTACTCCAAAATGGCCTTATCCCACTTGCCCTCCTGAAAGTACAGCTGGGCGGACTTTATAATGTCTTTCTTGTTCTCTGCGGACATAATGCTCCCTTTAAAAATTTACTGTAAAAATTACAAAATAACTCTTTGTCATTATATTATATGATTTTTCTTTTGTCAAAGTAAGAAAAAAACCGCGCCCCCTCAGGAACGGGCGCGGTTTAAATCAACTGCTATTTGGTTATCTTATTAAGAAATACCGCAACAGCCTTGAAAGGCCCGAGTATGCCCTGTTTCCAGGCTACCCTGTGGGTGACTCCCGAGGCGCCTTTTACCTCTGCCTTGTGCTGCATATACCACTGATATGAGTGGACTATGGCGTCTGCTTCGGTATATTTCGGCGACCAGCCGAGTTTCTGTTCGGCTTTGTCTATTGAAACAAATGAATCCTTATGGGCTGTCCCGTACACCCATTTATAAAGCGGCGAAATTTTGAGTATCCAGAAGAGTTCAAGAAAGAATATGAGAAGCGCCGCCGGCGTTGTCATTACCCGCGACTTTGAACCCACGCGCTGAAATGCCTCTGTCAGGTATTCCTTTATGGTTTTTGTGTTTTTTGCGCCGACGTTAAATGTGTCATTGGCAATTTCAGCAGGCTTGGTGAGCATCAGGTATATCGCGTCCACGAGGTCCTGCACCTCAAGCAGTTCATAACGGTTTTTTCCGTTTCCGATAACCGGTATAAAAGCGCCCGCCTCTATCCAGTCATAAAGAATCTGGAAGACTCCCAGCCTGTTTGTGCCGATAAATGTTTTCGGCCTCACAACAGGCACAACCATCCCCTTTGCCCTGTATTCCTCGCATATTTTTTCGGCCCTTATCTTGGTCTCACCGTAGGGCCCGACGCCTACGAGCGGGTCTGTTTCATACAAAGGGTGCTTTTCAGGCACTCCGTAAACAGCCGTTGATGACACGAACACAACCCTCTCTATCCCGTTTTCTTTTGCGGCATTTAGCACGTTTACCGTGCCGTCTACGTTCACGGAATAAATGTCGGAAGATTTCCACAAAGGCAGGGCGGCTGCCGCGTGCACCACTGCGTCAAAGCCCCGGAAGGCCTCTTTTAACTCGTTAAAATTTCTGATGTCTATTTTTTTGTACGAGACATTTGACGGGTATTCATCCTTGTTAAAAGAATCTATGTCAAGAACCAGTATGTCGCTGTATTTGTCCTTGAGCCTGCTGCAGATATGAAGCCCTAAAAATCCGCATCCCCCCGTTACTATAAGCTTTGCCATTTATCATTACCTCCGTTTTTTGTTAATTATAACCCCGTGCGCATTATTGTCAATTTTAAAAACTGATGTCCAGGACGTCTATTTTTACAGCAGTAAGCCGCTCGGTAAAGGAACGCCCCGCCGCCTCATTAAACCTGTCCGCGGCATTAACCGCGCCGTATATGGAACTGCCGTAAAAAGTAACTGCAGGTATGCCGTAGAGCCAGATTTTAGGCTCATCCCCGAGCCTGTAACCCTCGTAAACATTATAAGCAAGAAGCGAGGTGATCAGCATGGTGGAAAGCCCCTCCACCACTTTACCGCAGTATAAGTGCCCCGCGCCGGGCAATACCGCGCCGAGCAGCCCCGCCAAAAGCCCGCTTTTTTGCTCCATGCCGGAACGTTCTGCCGAGGCTTTCAGCGCCTCTTCGGCAGCTTCTTTGAGTTTGCCGCCTTTTAAGGACTCCATCAGTTTCTCGCCCTCTTCAAAATTCTGCTCGTAGAAATGGTTCCAGGCCAAAAGGTACACAGCTTCATCGCCGAGCAGGCCCCCCTCTTCCGCGGCAGCCTGCCTGAACACCGCCCCCGAATACCTGTAATCCTTTTTATCCTGAAAAGCCCTGGCCGCCTGCAGCCTGCACAGCTGTGCCTGTATTCCGGAAGTTGAGATTGCCATTTTTTCAAAAGCAGCGGCAGCCTCATCAAACCTGCCCGCATAGTAATACGAAAGCGCCGCTTTATAACCCGCGTCAAAAACCTTTGTGCCTTTCGGGTTTTCAAAAATATACCTTTTAAACTCCCCTATGGCCCTGTAATAGTCCCCTTCTTCAAAAAGCGATACTCCAAACTCATAGGGCCCTGCCTTCACCGCCGAAAAACAAAATGCGGCTAAAAGCGCCGTGATAATTATTTTTTTCATAAACGCCTCCTAAAAATTAAACATATCAAAGATAAAAGAATTTATGTCATTGTATTCCGGCATATCCACCAGCAGCCCCGACGGGGTGTGCGCGTAATGGTCTTCGTACGCAAAAGTATTGCACCTGTGCAGCCTGTCAGCGCCCATAAACGAGCCTTTCAGCGTCCCGTACCTGCTTATGCTGAAAAAAGTGTAACGCGAGCAGGAGGGGTGAAACACGCATTCACTGCCGGTCTTGCCCGATAAAAAAGCGTGATAGAGCCTCAGCAGGCCCAGCGCGTGGATTTTCAGGGGCGAGGTTTCTTTCTCAAAAAGCGAGGCAAAAAGCGAATCCTCATATTTAACTTCAGCCCCCTCTTCCCAGGGGCACTCCCAGGAGGCGTAAGCGGCTGAAAAAAACAGAGTCAAAAGCAGAAGCACAGCGGCTTTATTTTTCAATTTTTTCAACCTGCGCGCCTTCAGGGATCTTGAAATCATTGAACATTGCCGGAAGCTTGGCGTTTCTCTTCATGTTTTTTGTCCACATTTTCTCCGACAGCGGGAATTTTCCCATCCCCGTGTATGATTCTGTATAGCCCGGCACCTGCCTGCCCTCAAGGTCAAAATAATTGTCATTAATAATCCTCATTAATATACGGCCCTTTCTGTCTATCATCTCCATTTTTTCAAGCCTTGCGCCTTTGCCCTTTACTACATTTATTTCCTTTACCACTGCAAGCTGCGCCTTTGCAGGCACCCACTTTTCAGCGACCGAGGAGCCCTTTCTCTCGGTCTTTGAAATGGTAAAACCCATGGCGCGCAGGTCTATCTTTTTAGCAGCCGCGTCTGTCACGCTTATGTCAAGATCCTGACTGCCGCTCTTTGAAGCTATTATGAATGCTTTTTCCTCTTCAGGGTAATATATGGTCATGGCCGTTTCGTCGTATGTGATAACCTGGTTTACGGGGTAGGTGACGTGAAAATAAAAACCCCTTTTGGAAGCTTCTTCAGAGTCAAAACTTTTAATGTAAATAAATCCGCCCGCTATGTCCGTGCGCTCGCCGTCAAATAGCTCCTTGTGGAATTCAAATGACAGGTTTTCGGCTGCGGCGGCTGAGTACAAAAAAGCAAATAGGCACAGGCAGAATATTTTTTTCAAGCTCTCTCCATTTTTAGTTTTTTTTGTTTCCGTATGATTATATAACCCCGCCGGTATTTGTCAATGTCTGAAAAAAACAAAAGGGGCTTATTAAAGCCCCTTTTGTTTTTTTCAGAACTTTTACAGCAGTATTATCAGATTTACTACGGCAGCTATCGCCACAGTTACTGCACAACCTGATATTGCCATCAGGCCGTTCATATTTTTCGCAGAAGTCTGATAACAGCTTGTGTACTGGGAAACATATCCCGAAGATTTTCCCGTAAGCCTTTCCGCAGGCACAGGCGGCGTCATAAGATAGCCGGCCGCAACCCCGAACACTCCGCATAAAAAGCCCGCGCCCCACCAAAGCACCCTGTTTGTGTCTTTTTCAACATCTTTTTCCGCCTGCATGCATACGTTTTCATTTGCCATTACATGCAGAGGCATTGAAACTACAAAAAGTGATAGAACCATTGCCAGAACAACTGCCTTTTTCATAAAACCCTCCTTTGAATTATTATAAAACTCAGAATAAATAAGGCCATGCAAAAAACATTCCCGTAGCAACAAGCCCTGCTATGGTACAGCCGCCTATCGCGCCTGCTATGTTCCCCGTTTTCATTGCATCCTTATAGCACTTGACATATCTTGCGGTATAGTTCGCGGGTTTCCCCATTACAAGCGACATATTTGGTTTGGGTTCGTCGTTAAAAGAAAGAACTACCGCTATGGGCCCGGTAACACACCCGAGCCCCATCCAGATGAACATACTTTGTATGCCTTCCTTTTCAGCCTGCTTGTTGCCCAACCAGCACGCCTCCTCCGTGGAAGAAGCTGCAAAGAGCGTGCAGCATGAGCAAAGCGCAATCAGGGCAAGTACTAAAACTTTTTTTAGTTTCATTTAATTAATCCCCTTTAATATTTTATAGTCAGAAGCATGCCCGGAGCATAGCCGCTGTTAGTAATTTCCGGAAAAAAAGCGGGGGAAAAACCAAAAGTAAGATTGTCTTTTTCTTTTTCAAGCGATGTGTATTTTTGTACCGCTGTCGCGCCGACATAGACTGCCGCTATGCAGGCAATACCCCCTCCTATCATCAGGGGCCAGAAAAGCGCCGGCTCACCGTCAGTGTAATGATAGGAATAGTCGCTGTAATCGTAATACTTTCCCGGCCCGAACATTACCGCAGCCAAGGCAACAGAAACCGCCCCTGCTAAAGTCAGCCCTCCAAACAGAATAAAATCACCCGTAAGGGCCTTTTGCTCATTTTCAATTTCGGCAATTCTCAGTTCTCTTTTGGAAACAGCATGACAGGGCAGTACGGACGCAGATAAAAAAATAAGGGATAAAACTAATGAAAAGGCTTTTTTCACATGACCCCCTTAAAATATTATGATATTCGACTCTTTTTTTTAGCAGTTATTTGTATTTATATTACTTAAAAAAACACTGCTTGTAAAGTTTTTTTATCCCCGTTTTTTCAACAGAGCCTTATAAATCCCGTCACCCAGATATGCCTTTAACTGCTCTTTTAAAGACTCAGCGGCGGGTTTTCCCACCCTGCCTGACACGCATTTTAAATCTCCCGTGGCCTGCACGAGATATTTACCGTTATTTTTATTAATAACAGATACGAATATCCTTTTATCCTCGGTCCGCAGGCAGTCAAAGGGCCAGGAATAGCATGTTGACGGCTTGTAATACTTTCGGTCAAGTTTCAGCTCTTTCGCGAGCAAATCCACCACGCAGAGTATCCGCCCGTTTTCAATTACGGAAAAAGCACAGGTATTATTTTTTCTGTGCTTTATGAAACTGCCGCTTTTTTGTTTTTTAAACAGCTTTTCCTTTAAAACCCACGGGTATTTTTCAGCGCAGATTTTTTTGCCTTTCCTTACTATCTCCTCCAGCCTCTTTTTTTCATAAGGTTCAAGGTCAACGGCATAATCGGTACAGCACGAACCAAAATGCTCGCCCTTTACCTCCCTCAGGCAGTGTATGGGGTCGCACTCGTAACGGACCTCAAAGAGCGCCTCTGTGTCAAAAATATACCGTCCGAACTCTATCAGTTTGCCCCGCTTTCTCAAATTCCGGATATAAGCATTTAGTTTCTTTTTATTGTTCGGCTTGTGTATTATAGTTTTCATAATTCTCCTCTGTTTTTAATGCCTGAATTAATAGAATAGATTTTACCATTTTACCCTGTAAACACAAGCCGGTTTTAAGCTGCAAATTTAAAACTGAAAGTTGAAAGTTAGAGCCGCCCACCCCTATTTATACAACGCAGCCATGCCGCGATGCTGCGATGCCGCGATGCTGCCATGCTGCCATGCCGCGATGCCGCGATGCTGCGATGCCGCGATGCCGCGATGCCGCGATGCCGCGATGCCGCGATGCCGCGATGCTGCCATGCTGCGATGCTGCCACGCTGCCACGCTGCCACGCCGCCATGCCGCCATGCCGCCATGCTGCCATGCTGCCATGCCGCCGTAGTTACCAATCCTCCACCCCTCTGTTTTTATGCTATAATTATTTTATGCAGAATATAAACTCGTTTTTTTATATGTCAGGGACGGGAAACTCTTACAAATGTGCGGTCTGGGCGGCAGAGTCCATGCCCCGCGGTTCTGTTACTTCTCTTATTCCTTTTGAAAAGGCTGATTTGAAAAAATTCAGGCCTGCCGGATTAACCGCGCTTTTCTTTCCCACACACGGATTTACCCTTCCCTGGGCGGCTCTTATGTTCTGCCTCAAAATGCCCCGTTCATCCAAATCACCGGTTTTCATATCCGCGTCGCGCGCAGGCTGGTTTTTAGGCCCGTGGGGGCTGCCGGGTATGGAGGGTACAGCCTGCCTTGTTGCAGCGCTGATTTTATTTTTAAAGGGCTGGGATATAAGGGGTTTTTGGGGCATGGATATGCCGAGCAACTGGCTTGACGTGCATCCCGGGATGAACGAAGCTCACGCACAGTATTTTTTTGACAGGGCAAAACCCCGGATACAGGGCTTTATTTCCGGGCTCAGCGCCGGCAAAAGAATATACAGGAGCTTTATATGCTGGCTGCTTGGGATTCTTCTTTTACAGATAAGCTTTATGTACCTTATATTCGCCAGGCTCATGCTGGCCAAAATTAAATTCGCCGACGAGCGGTGCAACAGCTGCGGAATCTGCTCTGATTACTGCCCTTTCGGCGCAATAAAAATGCTTGGGCCGGAAGGCAAAAAACGTCCCTACTGGAAATTCAACTGTGAGTCATGCGAGCGCTGCATGGCATACTGCCCTCAAAAAGCCATACAGGCGGCCCATTCCTATGTTTTTATGCTATACTGGTTAATATACGGGGTATTAGGCTTCATACCTCTTTATTTTACAGCTAAATTTGAAATACTGAATTCAGTAATACCGGGAACAGCCCTTGGAATAACCTGGGCTCTTTTGTTTTTTTTTACGGGGCAATGGCTGCTTCATTTCATAACACGCTCAAAAGCCGGCGCCGTGCTCTTTTCGCATACTACATTTACGAGGCTCTTTAAGCGTTACCGCCAAAAAGATGCCTCTTTAAAGAAACTGATTCACGCCGGGGTAATAACCGGCCGGGGTTTTGCAAAATAAAAACACACAGGAGGTTTTTATGAAAAGAAACTCGCTTGTTTTCTTATTGCTGCCGCTTTTTGTACTCCCGCTTAATACAGCCGCTTCAGACGGGGAGGAAATACTGAAAGCCTTTGAAACCGCAACTGAAACAGCCTCAGAAGCGGTACAGAATGCAAATGAACTTTTAGGCGACATTAATAAGCCCCTGCCCGACGACGAATTCCTCGCGATGCCCGGGCTTGTGGCGGCTTTTTCCGTAAACCAGTCATACTCTGACAACTGGACCGGCGGGAGTAACGACACTTTCGCATGGAAAGCGATTCTTGACACCTGGATGCTTTTTGACAGTAAGTGGCCAGTTGACGTCAAAGCCACCCTGAAATACGGCCAGGTGGCCTCAGGCTCTGAGACCAGAAAAGACACAGACGACCTGCGCGCGCTTGTAAAGGTAAGCTACAAGGCCATGCTGTGGCTTTACCCGTATTTTGCGGCGCACATAGTAACGCAGGTATCTCCCGGCTATGAGTACACCCCCGAAAAGGTGCAGGTCTCGGGCTTCATGGACCCCGGCTACATCACAGAGAGCATAGGCATTGACTTCAAGCCGCCCGTTGATTTCTTCAAAAGCAGGCTCGGAGCCGCGATGAGGCAGACCTTTACGGAAGATTATACCGCGATATACTCCGGCGAAGGCGCGGATAAAATAAGAAACGAAGCCGGGATTGAATGGGTAAATGAATTTAATTTTAAAATCACCGAAAATATAGTTTTCAAAACCACCATTGATTTGTTTACAAACCTGACCACTTTTGACGCGATAGACATAAACACTGACTCCACGCTGATAGCCTCGGTAAACGAGTGGCTTAATTTCAACATAAACGTCCTGCTGAAGTATGACAAGGACATCTCCACGAGAAGCCAGCTCAAGCAGTCGCTCTCCGCGGGGCTGACCTTTAAAATACTTTAGAATAAATTTTCAGAACGGAAAATCCCCTGCAGGCGGCGGGGGCGGCAGCTCCTGCCTGCCGCGGCGCTGCCCGCGCTCGCTGTGCCTGCGCGGGTTTCCCGCCCTGCCGTGCGTTTCGCTTCCCTCAACGTATATGGCTTTAGGCGTGACAGGGCACATATACTCGCACGCGCCGCAGCCCACGCATATTCCCTCTATCACCTTTGGAATATCCGGCCCGTTTTTATGCGGGACAAGCGAGACCGCCTTTGTCGGGCAGAACTCATTGCATATCGTGCAGTGGCTGCCCCGGGTCTCAACCAGGCAGTTTTCAGTTATGAATTTGGCGACGCCTATCTGTATCCTCGCCTTTTCAGGTTTTGAAATTTTACGGATCGCCCCCGTAGGGCAGGCATCGGAACACTTCGTGCATTCATAGAGGCAGTAATCAGAGGCGAAATCAAGCCTGGGCACAAATATGGAATCAAGGCCGTATTCCAGCACCGAGTGGTTCAGCACCTTTGTCGGGCAGGCTGTCACGCACAAACCGCAGGCAATACAGCTTTTTTTAAAACGCGCGAGAGAGCCGGAACCCGGCGGGGTTACAAGAGGGTTTGCCTTTACCACAGGGGTATTCTCCGCGTGCAGTGCGGCCGGAACAGAGGAGGCAGCAAGAGCCGCAGCCGCGCCCGTAAGCCCCTTTAAAACCTGCCGTCTTGTATTGTCTGCAGCTTTAGCTTTGCTCTTCGGCAGGGCGGTATAAACAACCGCCCCTTTTGAGCAGGCGCCTATGCAGTTAAAACACATAATACACCTTTCATTATCTATAGCGCCTGTTTTAGAGTCTATACAGCCTGCCTTACACTCATACGAGCACAGCCCGCAGGAATTGCACTTTGTTTCCTCCACCCTCAAAGAGAGCAGGCTTTTTTTTGAGGCAATGCCGAGCACGGCGCCGGGCGGGCACAGCAGATTGCAGTAGAGCCTGCCCTTAAAAAAAGAAAACATGCCGATAAAAACAAGAAACCCGAGGGTATAGGCAAAAACAGCGGGTACTATGTGATTTGCCTCAATCCTCTTTACGGCATAAATATCAAAAACTTCCAGCCCGCTCACAAAAATGTTCCTTACTCCGGTCAGCGCCGGCTCAAAAACGCCCGAGGCGATCCTGCCGAAATTTGAAAACGGCTCAAAGACATTCATCAGAAAAGGCGTACCCGCGAAAAGAATAATAAAAGCCGCGGCAGCCAGAATATATCTCGGTATTTTATGGTTTGGTGTTTTTAAAAAACTGCGCTTCATCCTGTAACGCAGGTGTATGAATAAATCCTGAAGAAACCCGAGAGGGCAGATAAAAGAACAGTACAGCCTGCCGAAGAGAAAAGCAGAAAGAATCACAAGCCCGAAAACAACAAGCCCGCTCAGCGCGCCTGTTGACAGGAACAGCATTAACTGCGGCACAGCCTGAAAAGCGGTAAAAAATCCGGCAGCGGGAGAGAGCACGCTGAGTATTCCGGTAAATATGAGGCAGTACACGGCAAAAAAAACAGCCGATACAATTACTCTTGCTGTTTTCAATTTCACATGGCTATCCTTGCAATGTTTACCTCATTCAGATTCATCGTACCCAGCTTTTTTTCGTGCGCTATTTTGATAAAATCAAGAGTCTCCGGCTCCCTGCCAAAAAGCTTGGAAGAGGCCGCATCCGCCGCCACTATATCGGCAGAAGCTATGAGGCTTTTCATGTTAACAAGGTCTTCTTTTGACTGTATTCCGCGCGGGCCGTTTTTCATCATCACGTTATACGCATCTATGACATTAAGGTCGGGCTTTCTGTAGGCGGTAAAATCCGCAATGCACCTGTGCAGGTCCCCCATATGCCATGTGCGCCGCTCCCAGACATTTCCCATCAGGTTCTTCATGGCAATCGTGGCCTTTGTGGTGCCGTGGTGTTTAAGGACTGGAACGTTTATAAACACGTCGGTATCAATGACCAGCTCGTGCACCTCTGCTTCTTTCAGGGCAGTGCCGCCGGGCACCCTCACCTTCTGATAATACTTCCTGCTGTTTCCCGGCACGACCTTTGCGCCCGCTTCCTTTGCCGCCGCCTCAATACCGCTGTTTTTATATGACTCCTGCCAGTTGTCGCAGGTATGGTCAAAAACATATACTGTAGACGCACCCGCTCCGAGGCAGGCTTTGATTATTTCTGCCACGAGTTTGGGGTTGGTATTTGCCGCGAATTCAGGCGCGACATTCCAGCCTATGTTTGGTTTGACCAGCACGCTCTGGCCTTTCTTAACAAACTTTCCAATGCCGCCGAGGGCGTCTATGGCTTTTTTAAACATAGGCCCCGGCTCGCCGCCGCGTACAGCCGCAAGGCCGTAAGGCAATGTCTTTTCCGAAGCCGAAGAAACCACAGCCCCTCCCGCAGCGTAAGCAAGCCCGGCAAGAGCGGATAATTTCGCAGTCTTTTTGAGAAATTCACGCCTGTTCATAATTAACCTCCGTATTTTTCCCTCTCCTTGAGGGAGAGGGTTAGGGTGAGGGCTGTAGTTAAGTCTTTCCGTCTTAAATCCAAAACAAACAGCAATTACCTTCCCTCACCTTCATCCTCTCCCAAAGGGAGAGGAAATCTTATCTCCCTCTCCCCGAGGGAGAGGGTTAGGGTGAGGGCTGTACCGCTCTTAAATTCTCCATCAAATCTCTATCTCTTTATATACCCTTTTTTCCCCGCGTTTGCAAGCAAAACCGAAATTTCAAAAAGAAGATAAACCGGAACCGCGATTAAAACCTGGGTTATGACGTCAGGCGGGGTTATTATTGAGGCGAATATTAAGATGGCGATTATTGCGTAGGGCCTGAACTTATTTACATGTTTTGTATCTATTATACCCGCCCTTATCAGGATAAAAAGCAAAGCAGGCATCAGAAAACCTGCGCCGCAGGCAGCCGAGACGGCAGACACGAGATTTATGTAATTTTCTATCCCCCATACAGGCTCTATCTGCGCACCCCCGAAGCCGTGAAAAAAAGAGAGGGCAAAAGGCACTATCACATAAAAGGCAAAAGCAGCGCCTCCGTAGAAAAGCGCCGGCGCGGATAACACCGCCGCGTAAAAAGGCTTTCTTTCCGCCGGCAGAAGCCCCGGCGCTATGAAAGCGGCACAGCGGTAAAGGAGAAAAGGCACAGTCAGAAGCAGCCCCGCTAAAAACGAGGCCTTTATGTAGGATACAAATTTTTCCTGGGGTTTAAAATAGTTAAGAGTTGTGCCCGCGGCTTTTGCAGGCGCTGTCAGAAATTCAATGATTTTTTCCGAGAATACAAACGCGGCAATACAGGAGATTATAAAAAAAACAAGGACATATATTATTTCAAACCGCAAATCCTCAAGATGGTCAAAATACCCTTTTTGTTTCTTTTTGACAGAAGCGCCCATTTAACTGCCGCTTACTTTTTCTTCGGTCTTTTTTTAGCCGCAACGGCAGGCACTTCTTCTTCGTCGCCTTTCAGATTTTTTACCTCTTTCTTAAACTCCCGCACTCCTGTCCCGAGCGCCTTTCCTATCTCAGGCAGCCTTTTGGCCCCAAAAACAATCAAAACTATGACAAGTATCAGTACAATCTCGCCGAATCCCAAGCTCATTTTTACCTCCGGTTTTTTAATATGTTTTGCGTCCTGTTGTATCTTGAGTCCATTGAGTCTACTGAGTCCATTGAGTCTACTGAGTCCATTGAGTCCATTGAGTCCATTGAGTCTGCTGAGCCCTCTTAAACCTAACTATTTTTATTTACGTAAACAGTCTGCGTAGGATATGCAAACTCTATCCCATCTTTCGCAAACTGCTCATATATCGCCAGGTTTATTTTCTGATGCGCGTCCATATACCTGTTGTAGTCGTTGCCCTCCACGTAGTAAACAGTCTCAAAATCCAGGGAAAAATCACCGTATTTGGCAAAGTGGCTCCTGTCAAACTTTGCCTCCGGAATCGAGTCAATTATATGTTTTATAATGACCGGTATCTTTTCAAGTTTTTCTTTCGGAGTGCCGTAAACCACCCCTATCGAAAACACCACCCGCCGGTTGAACATCCGCTTGTAATTTTTAATCTTTGACCCCGTAAGAAGCGAGTTGGAGCAGATTATCTCTTCCCCGCTCAAACTCCTGATGCGGGTGGTCTTGATGCCTATGTTTTCAACCGTCCCCATGGTATCGTCAACTATTATGAAATCACCGGGTTCAAAAGGCTTGTCAAGGATAATGGAAAAATAGGAGAAGAGATCGCCCAGTATGGCCTGCGCCGCGAGAGCAACGGCGATACCGCCAATACCCAGCCCCGCGACTATCGTTGAGACTTTGTAACCGAGATTGTCCAGCACAAGAATGAAGCCTATGACCCAGATAAAGGTCTTTATGATAAAGCTTAACCCCTTTAAACTCTTGACTCTTCCCTCATCCTTGCTTCCTTTCAGAATAATGGCTTCAAAAACATGATTTACCAGCCCGGCCACAAACTTTAGCACAAGCGCGGTAAGTACTATTACAGCCGCGGCTTCTACGGGCTTTGCGAGTTTTCCCAGTTTCAGGATTTTAAGCGCGGCAAAGAATATGCCGAAGTAAAGAAATGGCATCAGCGTGCTCACGCCGAATTTCACGACAGGGTCAAAGGCGCCGTTTTTAAAACCTGATGCTATTTTTTTGATTATTGAAAATACATATTTATCCGCAGCCTTTACCAGAGCGAGCCCTGCGGCTATTATAAAAAAAACTGTCAGATAGGAGGCCACGGTATTTCCCAGCCACACCAGTTCAAGTATTTCCTTTATTTTTTCCATTATTCACCTTTTTTAGAATATTCAGCAATAGAGTTATTTTACCACAGACATTTTTGATGTAAAGGAGGCGCTCTCATTATTTTCAGTCCTGCCGTATATTTTATATATGTAAACCCCTGAGGCAAGCGGCTTGCCCCTCTTGTTTTTGCCGTCAAAGTAAAGGCTGTTGTTCCCCCTTTGGCCTTCTATCCCTCCGAACTCCCTTACGGTTTCACCGGAGACCGTAAAGACTTTCAGCCCTATTTCAGCCTCCCTTGACAGCCAGTATATAATCTGCGTATCCCTTTCAAAAGGGTTTGGAAAATTGCCTTCCAAAGCCATTACAAAAGGGACAGGAGTGTTTGTGGCAGTGGGGGTATGGGTAAATGTGTTTGTAACCGTGTGCGTCGGCGTTATCGTGTGGGTTTCGGTTACAGTCGGAGTTGCGGTATGCGTCATGGTTATTGTGTGGGTCGGCGTGATGGTCAGCGTGTATGTATGCGTGGCAGTTTCCGTAATCGTCTGCGTAACGGTGCGCGTCCTGCTCGGGGTAGGCGTCGCCGTAAAAGTCCGGGTGCTTGTCCTCGTCACCGTCGCGGTCGGGGTAAAAGGGTTTGTCACGGGGGTGTCAACTATTTCAGCCGCTCCCCTGAAATTGGCCAGCAGAGCACCGCTGTCATAAAAAGCGTCGCCTACGTCTGATATTACAAACTGCACCACGTTGCCTGTGCTGCCGGGCGTTATAGCGGCTTTTGTAACAAGCACAGTGGTGGAGCCGTCATATTCCATGCCGTTTTCCGGCGGGACTTTTACCAGACTGCTTGAAAAAAACGGGCCGTTGATTGTTATGGCCGCGCCGAACTGGTCAAAGACCACCTGCGTGCCGTTTATGAAAGCGCCGAAGAGGTCGTTGTATTCAAGGCCGACATACTCCGGGTATTCTTCCGACCCGAAAATAAAATCAAATGCCACAGAGTTAACCCAGGCCTCAACATCAAAAGTAAGCGTCAGTATGACGGTATCAAACGAGTTGACGTCAGCGCCCGCTATCATGTCAACCAGCGGCTCATCGTAATATATCCCGAGGTTCGCGCTTTTGTCCCCTGCTGTATTTGGAGGCAGGGCGTTTATAGCAAGGCCGGTGGTGATTATTATCCCGTCCATTATTCCGAAAGGCCCGCCCTGAAAAAGCCCTGTAGGCACAAGCCCGTTCGCAGGAACCGTAACTGTCGCAGCAGTAACAGAAACCCCGGAACCGGAGGCCACAAGCCTGTTTGCAAGGTTATTCGCATTTGTGGAAGCAGTAATAGCAAGCGCCCCAAAAACAGGCCCGCACAAAAGCGAAACAAATAGCACAAAAACAATTTTTTTCATCATATCCCTTCTGCTCTGTCTTATATCTGTCTTTTGTCTTATCTTTTACTTCTGTCTCCTGTCTTCTGTCTTATTATCTTACTTTTGTCTTATCTTTTACTTCTGTCTCTTGTCTTCTGTCTTATTATCTTACTTTTGTCTTATCCTTTACTCCTGTCTCCTGTCTTCTGTCTTCTAAACTTGCTTTCCTACTTCACCACCCCAAACTTCGAAGTGTACTGCGCCTTTTCACCGTAAACCGTCTCTCCTGTTATCTTATATATAAACACTCCCGAGGCAAGAGGCTTTTGCGACCTGTTCCTGCCGTTGTAGTAAAAAGAGTTGTTTCCCGCAAGCCCCTGTATATCCTCCGCCCAGGCCACAAGCTCGCCCGAGACCGAAAATATTTTGATGTTGATTACAGCCTCTCTTGAGAGCCAGAAGACAATATGCGTGTCGCGGTCAAAGGGGTTCGGGAAATTGCCTTCAAGTGACATTACAAAAGGCACAATAGTCGCGGTAGGCGTAGGGGTAATGGTAATCGTAAAGGTAGCAGAAGCTGTCCGGGTCATTGTAAAAGTATGGGTGGCCGTAGGCGTAGCCGTGTAAGTCGGCGTTGCGGTATGGCTCAGAGTAAGCGTAAAAGTATGCGTGGGGGTAAAGGTATGTGTATGGCTTTGGGTTACGGTAAGCGTGGAAGTCAGCGTCGCGGTGAGGGTCGGCGTGACCGTCGGAGTCACGCTGTGGGTGGGAGTTATCGTATGCGTCTCGCTCTGCGTAAAAGAGGGTGTGATAGTCCCGGTGACAGTCGGCGAGAAAACAGGTGTATCTGTAGCTGTTGATGTTACAGTCGGCGTCACGGTTCCCGTACCGGTCACCGTAAAAGTATGAGTGGGCGTAGTAAGAAGCTCTTCCTGATTGAGCCCGTAATACGCGACAAATGTAATAGACTGCCCTGCCGCGACAGGATAGCCCAAATCCGCAGGAGAGCCGCCGGCGCCGTTTGTGTACCAGAGCACAACCGCGCTGTCAGAACCGATAGGGCCCGCGGGTGCAAAAGACCACTGGGATGCTCCAAAGACCTGCACCCAGTTCGCGATTTCAAAAACATCAGGGTAAGTCGCGGGTTCATTATAAATATTTCCGTGGTTATATCCCCTGCCGACAAGCGTGGGAGTGCCCATCATCGGGCTTATGTCATAATCCCACCAGCTTTGCGGCACGCCGCCGCTGTTTTTGTACCACACTGTATTATCGTTGATGACGGTAAAGCCGTTATCAACAGATATGTTGGTGCCGTCATTTCCTATTACTTTTGTGTCAAGCATCAGCCTGAGCGAAATGTACCGGGTGGAGGCAGTCAGGTTCTGCAGTATCATTTTCATCTGCATGGTGTCATCGTTTATGCCTGTCGCGGGATTAGGAACGAGTTTCCACCTGGTATTTATGTTCACTATTCCTCCGAATACCTTTGTGCCGTATATTTCATTTCCCCCTGACGCCACTGCCTGAGATACCATGCCTGCGCCAAAAAAAGGATAAACAGTCCCGTCAATTTTAACAATTATCGTTGATGTACCCGCGGGGCTGTTGTTAATACCGTTATAATTGTATAGTAAAGCGGCGTTTGAAGGGGTGTAAAGCGAAGAAGTACCCATGTCAAAGGACATGTCCTCAATCGTCCCGCTGTTAGCCAGGACGTTTATTCCCAAAAAATTATTCTGCACCGACACACCAAAAACCCCGGTATGTAAAAGCATGCAAAGCGGCAGTGTGAAAAAATACCTGATTATTTTTCCCTTAGTAATCATAACTATATTATATATCAGAAAAAGGATGTTTTCGATTATTAAATCTCCAAGTTGTTCCCCTTGTCCTAACCCCCTTTGCCCCGGAAAGGGGGGCCAGGGGGGATTTGCCTTTAAAGT
>CAYGHG010000053.1:15844-18125 GCA_964349515.1 uncultured Spirochaetia bacterium | reverse complement strand
TGTCATCCATTCCCATATCGCCGCCCATGTCCATGCCCATGTCGTCCATTCCCATTTCATCGCCCGGCATTCCACCGGCCATATCTCCTGCAGGTGCAAACATATCATCTAATCCTGTATCAAAATCCATTCCCGGTGTACCAGGTTCTTCACCCGGCAGGCCCGGTACTGCTACAGGCTCTTCTCTTTTTGTCACAGGCGCCTTGGCAGGTGCAGTTTTCTTTGGCTGTACCCTTGCAGTTACCGCAGGCTTTGCAGCGGTTTTCTTAGGTGCCGGTTTTGCTCTTTTCATTGTAGGCTTCTTTTCCGTATATCTTGCGACCTTTATCTGCGGATGCCTGCTTGCAGCTACCATTGAGCTGGATTCCCCGCCCTCAAGCAGCCAGCTGTCCACTATCCTTACAGAGGACATACGCTGATAAGCCTGCATTACCTGTACCATGACTTTTCCGTATTTGCCTTCAACCATGAATCGGTCGCCGGTCTTAACGCCCTGGGCAGTCCCCATATCTATATATGAAAACTCTTTAGTGCTTGAATCGGCAACACCGATAATCTTGGCACTTGCCTTGTAATCAGTTTTTGCGGAAGAAACACCGTGCGCTTTTTCACGCGAGGTCTCATTTGAAAATATAGATGCAGGCATTATTACAGCCATTAAAAAGCAGGAAATAAATATTGAAACAAGCTTTTTCATGTATCCTCCAAAAATCATTTTATTCAGATGATAATGTAAAAACATATTATATTAACACCCGTTTTTTGTCAACACTAAATTTATTTTGTTTATCAAAATCGTGTTTCAAAACCAGCACCCCGGTTTCATGACATAAATCTCTTTAAAACAAAGGAAAAACTCTATACTTTCGCCTTAAATTCCCTCTTTATAATCCTTAAAGCCGCCTTTACAGCCAGGTTTCTGTGGGAAATACCGTTTTTTTCTTCAGCCGACATCTGTGCAAAAGTTCTGCTGCCCGGCTTAAGTGAAAAAACAGGGTCATATCCAAATCCATTTTCGCCCTTCATATTTGATGTTATAAACCCGTTCACCCTGCCCTCTGCCCGGAATTCCCTTCCGTCAGGCATAATCACCCATACAACTGTCCTAAAATCAGCCTTTCTGTCCGGCGGTTTTAACCCTTTTAGCAGTTTCAGGAGTTTGCTGTTGTTATCCTTATAACTGCATCCCGGCCCTGCAAATCGCGCCGAGTAAACACCCGGTGCCTTTGCAAGATACTCCACCTCAAGCCCAGAGTCATCCGATAAAATAACCGTGCCTTTAACCCTCTCCCTCACCGCCCGCGCCTTGATTGCCGCGTTTTCTGCGAGCGTTTCCCCTGTTTCTTCTATGTCTATATCACAGCCCGCTTCTTTCATGGACAGCACTTCAGCCTTGAGGGGTTTTAACATGGCCCCTATTTCTATTATCTTATTTTTATTGTTTGAAGCTATGACTATTTTCATATATCGCCCAGCACGGCTTTTTGCGCGAGCCCCAGCTCTGTTATTCCCTTTTTTGCAAGACTGAGCATTTTTCTCAGATTTTCCTCGTCAAATGTTTTCTTCTCGGCAGTTGACTGTATCTCCGTAAATTTTCCGGCGCCGGTCATAACTACATTCATGTCAACCTCAGCCGATGAGTCCTCGGAGTAATCAAGATCCAGCATCTCAACCCCGTCAACTATCCCGACCGACACCGCGGCAATGCTCTCCTTTACAGGGTTTGAATCAATCTGCCCGGTCATTACCAGTTTATGGCAGGCAAGTTTCAGCGCCACATAGCACCCTGTGATGGCCGCGGTCCGCGTGCCGCCGTCAGCCTGTATCACGTCAGCGTCAAGAGTAATAGTCCTCTCGCCGAGTTTTTTAGTGTCCACAACACTGCGCAGAGCCCGTCCGATAAGCCGCTGTATTTCATGGCTCCTGCCGTTTATTTTGCCCTTAACAGAATCGCGTGGTATGCGGGTATTTGCAGAACGCGGCAGCATAGAATACTCCGATGTAACCCAGCCGGTGCCTTTGCCCTTCAAAAAAGGAGGCACTTCTTTCACAACCGAAGCATTACACAGCACCTTTGTATCGCCAAATTCAATAAGCACCGAACCTTCCGCGTACTTAGTATAGTCTTTTGTTATTGTAATCTTCCGAAGAGAATCATCCGCCCGCCCGTCTTTACGCATTAGTTCCTCCGATTTAATAGTTTAAAGCTTAAAGTCTACAGTTTAAAGTCTATAGTCTAAAGTTTAAAGTCTATAGTTAAAGTCCCGGCGATGCTGTCATG
>CAYGHG010000053.1:8634-15744 GCA_964349515.1 uncultured Spirochaetia bacterium | reverse complement strand
CCGCCGTCTTTCCAGGCATCCGTCGTAATCCATGCCGCCGTCCTCACGATGCTTCCATGCCGCCGTCTTTCCAGGCATCCGTCGTAATCCATGCCGCCGTCCTCACGATGCTTCGATGCTGCCGTATTTACCAACCCTCTAACCCTCCAACCCTCCGCCTTTATAGTATGTCGCTTTTGCTTTCTCCGATTCCCAGACACTCACCTTTGATACTTTTGCGTCTTTGACTGCTTTTACCAGCCTGTCATATATGTACTTTGCCAGGTTCTCAGCCGATGTATTATGCTTCTTAAAATACTCCACGTCTTTATTCAGGTATTTGTGGTCAAGCTCTTCGGTAATTATATTCAGTTTGTCTTTAAGTATCCCGAAATCCACACCCAGCCCGTTCTTGGCAAGCGTTTTACAAGTGAAGTAGGCCTCAACAATGTAATTATGCCCGTGCAAGTGTTCACACTTCCCTTTATAATCACGAAGGTTGTGAGCGGAAGCAAAACTGCCTTTTACCATCAATTCGTACATAACATCTCCTAAAAAAAATTATTTGCAATCTTCCAAACCATCTGCCGTTATCTGTCCTTATCTGTCTTATCCGTCTTCATCTGTCTTTATCTGTCTTTATCTGCCGTTATCTGTCTTCCATCTGTCTTCAAATCTCAATCTTCACGGCTTTAATCATGTCTTTTTTCAAAAACATCTTCCCTATCTTGTTAAAAGTATCCGGCGTGTCGGTGACGTAAAATGCCGATTTTTTCCTGTTATTTGTCCCTGCTGTTATTCCCCTCGCGTCCAGAAGCGCCCTGACTGTCTTTGCCATTTCCCTGGCCGAATCAATTATCGTAACCCCGGGCAGCAGTTTTTTTATCACCGTCTTTATCAGCGGGTAATGTGTACAGCCGAGCACCAGCGCATCGGTTTTTGCTTTTTTAAAAGGCTCCAGATATTTTTTCAGTATGCTCTCTGTTTCCTTATCCGTAAGCCAGCCCTCTTCAATCAGCGGGACCAGCAGGGGCGTAGCCCGCGAAACAACTTTTGCCTTTTTGTCATATTTTTTTATCGCCTTTTCATAAGCGCCGCTTCCGATGGTCGCCCTTGTGCCGATTACCCCTATGCGCCTGTTTTTTGACTCTTCAACCGCCGCCCGCGCGCCGGCTTCAATCACGCCTATTATATCTATGTCAAATTCGCGCTTGATTTCATTCAAAGCAAGAGCAGAAGCGGTATTGCAGGCGACTACTATTATCTTTACGTTATTTTTAAGCAGGAATGAAGTGTTTTCCTTTGAGAATCTTATTATAGTCTCTTTTGTTTTGGAGCCGTAAGGCGTCCGCGCAGTATCCCCCAGATAAATGATACGTTCATGGGGCAGTATATCCATTATCTCTTTCACAACAGTAAGCCCTCCCAATCCCGAATCAAAAACCCCGATGCCTTTGTTGTTCATATTGCTCCTTATATGTAATTCTCCGCGTATTTTTTTGTCTTAACTTTCAGTTTTAAGTTTTCAGTTTTCAGCTTCTGCCTTCTGTCTTTTGTCTTTTGTCTTCAAAAATTTATCTTTAAACTTCCACCAACTCATACTCCGCCCTCCCCATCCCCATCTTTACCGCGTGTTCTAACTGCGCGTTCTTTTTAACTTCAGGGTGGGCCATGCGAAACTTGTCTGTCTTTTCAAAACTCCTGTCATAATCAGCCATTGGTTTCAGGTTGTAATCTATTGCCGGCGTCTGATTTATCAGGTCTTCTGAAGCTTTATCTATTGCGACCGGGTCAAAAGAACCCAAAATCCCGATATCAGGCACCAGATAACCCGCGCTCGAGGGTATACAGTCGCACTCAGGCGTAATGTTTATCAGAAAGTTCAGGTAAAACACCTTTCCCTTTTTGTTTGATACCGCGCCTGCGGCATACTCGGCCATTTTTTCGTGCATGTCAATCAGGTCTGTGTCCCAGTTTGAAGCGATAGCGTCAAACCGGCATACGCTGATGCACTCCCCGCAGCCGCTGCATTTTTCACCGTCAATTGCCGCTTTGCCGCTGTCAAGAGATATGGCCTTAAAATTGCACCAGTCAACGCACTCGCCGCAGGCAGTGCACTCTTTTTCTTTTACAGAAGGCTTATTTCCGGAGTGCATCTCCTGCTTGCCGGCCCTGCAGCCGCAACCCATTGATAAATTTTTTATGGCGCCGCCCACCGCCGCCATCATATGCCCTTTTACGTGTGTCATTACCACCATAGAGTCGGCCCAGTAAAAAGCCGAACCTATTTTTACTTTTTTAAAGTGTTTCCCCTCAACAGGCACCTCCACAAAATCAGCGCCGAGCAGCCCGTCAGCTATCACGATAGGCGCGCCGAGGGTGGAATAACCAAAGCCCTGCCTGTGCGCGGCATTCAGATGTTTTATTGCATTGTTACGCTCGCCTACATAAAGCGTGTTTGTATCGGCTACAAAAGGATTTCCGCCGCAGAGTTTAATCCTGTCTATAACAGCCCTGTAATACACGGGGCTCACAAAAGAAACATTTCCCGGCTCGCCGAAGTGAGCCTTTACAGCCACATTTTCATTCTGTTTTATGATTGAGCCCGCACCCGCGCGGTCAAAAAGTGTTTCAAGCCGCTTTAAAATACTGTCATTAAAATGCGAAGCCCCGAATTTGGTAAAATAAACTTCTGATTTCAAAATTTACTCCTTATTTATATTCCGGAATTTTCATCAGTTTTTCAAACCCAAAACCACAAGCTGAAGCAAACCTAATAATCCAATCTGCCTTTATCCGTCTTTATCTGCCCTTATCTGTCTTTCCTGTTCTTCAAAAGCTTATACTCCACCCCGTCAACCAGGGCAATCCAGCTTGCCTCTATTATATTTTCCGATACTCCGACCGTCGTCCATACATCTGTTTTGTCCGAGTTCTCTATGAGCACCCTTACGTTCGCGCTTGTGCCGCCCGTGCCTTCCACTACCCTGACTTTGAAATCAACAAGCCTCATATCTTTTATCTGAGGGTAGAACTTTACCAGGGCTTTTCTAAGCGCGTTATCAAGTGCGTTTACAGGGCCCGCACCCTCTGCGGCAGTGTGCTCAAGGGCGCCGTTCACCATGATTTTTATCGTGGCTTCCGAAAACAACTCGCCTTCGCGCTCTTCAACTATTACACGCAGCCCTTTTAATTCAAAAAACTTCTTATATTTCGTAAGGTTCTTTTTAAGAAACAAATTAAGAGAGGCGTCGGCGCCTTCAAACTCATAACCCTCCTGCTCCATTTTCTTTATCTTCGCCAGGAATTCCTTTGCCCGGGGGTCGTCTTTTTCAAGCTTTATCCCCCACTTTTTTGCCTTGAAAAGCAGGCTTGAAACACCCGCCTGATTTGTTACCAGTATCTGCCGCTCATTGCCTACGAGTTCCGGCGTCATGTGCTCATAAGCGCGGTCGTCTTTCATCATAGCGTCGGCGTGCACCCCCGCCTTGTGTGCAAAGGCGCTTTTGCCGGTATAAGGCTGGTTGTCAGCCGGAGGTATGTTTGCCACTTCATAAACATAGTGGGACAATTCTGTCAGTTTTTTCAGCGATTTCTGCGGGAGCGTTTCAAAACCCATTTTAAAAGAGAGCGCGGGTACTATTGATATCAGGTTTGCGTTGCCCGCCCTTTCTCCAAAACCGTTCATAGTTCCCTGCACCATCACCGCTCCCGCTTCCACAGCGGCAAGCGAGTTGGCAACCGCGAGATCCGCGTCATTGTGGGTATGTATGCCTATTTTTGCTTTCGATGAAACGCAGGCTTCGCCCACTATCTTCAGCGCCTCAGATGTCAGAGTGCCTCCGTTAGTGTCGCAAAGGCACAGGCAGTCGGCGCCGGCTGACTCTGCGGCTTTCAGGCAGTTCATGGCGTATTCCGGGTTGTCTTTATACCCGTCAAAAAAATGCTCGGCGTCAAATATGACCTCTTTTTTTCTGTCCTTTAAGTAGGCCACTGTTTCATATATGAGTTTTAAATTCTCTTCAGGTGAAATCTTAAGCACCTTATCCACGTGCAAAAGCCAGCTTTTGCCGAATATAGTCACAACAGGCGTTCCCGCTTCAATCAGCGAGGCCACTATCGGGTCATCCTGCACTTTGTTTTTTGCGCGCCTCGTGCTGCCAAACGCGGCTATTTTTGAGTTTTTCAGCCCGAGTTTTTTTACTTTTTTAAAAAAATCACAATCAAGCAGGTTAACACCTTTCAGCGGCCATCCTCCCTCTATGTAATCAATACCCGCTTCATCAAGTTTTTTGGCTATGACGAGCTTGTCTTCAAGGGAAAGGGTTACCTTTGGGCTCTGTGCCCCGTCGCGCAGCGTTGTGTCGTAAATAAATATTTTTTTCTTCATCTGTGCCTCATTTCAGAAAAATTTTTAGGAGCACGTAAAGCACGGCAAGGCCGGCATAAATTACCGCCAGAACCTTTATGTGCCAGCTTAAGGAAAACTCCTCTTCTTTTTTAACCGGTGTTTCCTTTGGTTCCTGCCGTTCTGCCTGTATATCCTCCGTCATATCCGGCCTACCCTTCATTCTTAATATTCTTTTTGCCCAGCCCAAACGCCTTGTGCAGCGCCGTAACAGCCTTTTCCACGTCAGACTCCGCCACAACCACAGACACCTTTATTTCAGATGTGGAAATCATCTCTATGTTTATTTTTTTTGCGGCCAGAGCTTTGAACATTTTGGAGGCTATTCCCGTATGCGTCCTCATGCCCACCCCTACCGCCGATACCTTGCCTATTTTCTCATCAAAAATGTATCCGTCGGCCTTTACCGCTTTTACCAGAGAGCCGAGCGTCTTTGTCATTTTTGCCACATCTTTTCTGAAAATGGTAAATGAAATGTCTGTGGTGCCCTTTGTGCTGATATTCTGAATTATCATATCCACGTTGATGTCAGCATCGGCTATCATATTGAATATCACGGCGGCCACACCCGGCTTGTCAGGCACGTTCTGCAGGGTCACCTTTGCCTCTTTTTTATTGTATGTAATCCCGCTCACCACTATCTTTTCCATTGATTTATCCTCCTTTTTGATTATGGTGCCGTTCTTGTCCGTAAATGTCCCCCGCACGTGGAGGACCACATTGTAGTTTTTAGCGAACTCCACGGAGCGGTTGTATAAAACCTGCGCGCCGCCGCTCGCGAGTTCAAGCATCTCGTCATATGAAAGATAGTTTATTTTTTTTGCATCTTTGCAGATCTCGGGATTTGTCGTCATTACGCCTTCCACATCCTTGAGAAACTCGCACACGTCGGCATTCAGCGCCTTTGCGAGCGCGACCGCGGTCAGGTCAGATCCGCCGCGGCCCAGTGTCGTCACCTCATCTTGCTCTGTTACCCCCTGAAAACCGGCCACCATGCAGATGTAACCCTGTTTGAGGGCTTTTCTTATTTTACCTTCTCCCTTTATGTCAAGGATACGCGCTTTTGTATGTTTTGTGTCGGTCATTATCTGCAGCTGCGCGCCTGTAAATGACTTTGCCTTATAACCCTTGTCAATCAGCGCCATTGACATCAGCGCTATGGACTGCTGCTCGCCTGTCGCCATCAGCATGTCAAGCTCCCTGCCCTCCGGCTCTTTGGCGACTTTTTCCGCAAACTCTATAAGATGGTCTGTAGTGTCGCCCGGCGCGGATACCACCACCACCATGTCATTTCCTTTTTTCTTTTCACGTATTATCCTGTCGGCTACAAAAAGCATCTTCTCGGGGGTAGCCAGCGACGCCCCGCCGTACTTCTGGACAATCAGGGCCATTGGATTCAAGCCTCCTTTATAAAATAATCAAAAAGTTCCCAGCCTTTATCAAAACTGCCTTCACACCGTGCTTTTACCGCAGCTTCGGAGTATTTTACAATTTCCGAGTTGCGGGCTTTTCGCGAATCGAAAAGCAGGTAAGGCACACTGTCTTCCGTATGTGTCCTGACCTCAACAGGCGTGGCGTGGTCGGAAGTTATCATCAGCCTGTATTCTTTAAAACTTTTCATCCCTTCTATTACAGGGCCTACAACCTCGGCGTCAAACTTTTCAACGGCAAATATTTTTCCTTCTATGTCTCCGTTGTGCCCCATCTCATCGGTGGCTTCCACGTGCAGGTAAACAAAGTCCTTTTTCTTAAGCGCCCTTACGGCATACTCTGCCTTGCCTTTAAAGTTTGTGTCTATATAACCGGTGACTCCCGGCACGTCAATTACTTCAAGCCCCATTGAAACGCCAATTCCGTTCACGAGGTCAACAGCCGATATGACAGCGCCGTCCAATCCGTATTTATCCTTCAGTTTCGGTATCTCCAGTTTTTTACCCTGCCCCCACAGCCATATCATGTTGGCGGTTTTCTTTCCCTCTGCCCTGCGGGCCCTGTTAACCTCGTGGCCCTCAAGAAACATCAGGGACTGCTTCATCATTTCCCTTGCCTCTTCGGCCTTCGGGCCCGACGGCAGGTATTCTTCGTAATTTTTCTCTGTTATGTCGTGCGGCGGCGTTGACTTCATTTTTTCTCCGCCTTTCATGACCATTATGTGGCGGTAGCTTTTACCGGGGTAAAACCTGCATTCTTTGGATCCTAACATCTTCTCAGTCAGTTTTATCAGCTCTTTTGCCTCTTTGGTGGTGATATGCCCCGAGCTGTAATCATCCATAATCCCGTCTTTCACATGCACGAGATTGCACCTGTAAGCCACCTCGCCGGGGGCAAGCTCTATTTTCAGGTTTGCCGCCTCAAGCGCCGCCCTGCCTGTATAGTATTTGGAAGGGTCATTTCCGAGTATGGTCATGTTGCCCACATCCGAACCGAGCGGGTAGCCCTTTACAAGCGGGCTCACCATGCCGCATTCGGAAGCGGCAAAAAGAGCGTCCATATTTGGGGTATGAGCCGCCTCAAGCGGCGTCTTTCCACCCAGCTTAGCAACAGGCCTGTCCGCCATTCCATCAGCAAGCAAAATTATATATTTCACATCAACCTCAGCTCTTTAGTTAAAAACTCATCCGTCCTTACGATGCTTCCATGCCGCCGTCCTCACGATGCTTCCATGCCGCCGTCCTCACGATGCTTCCATGCCGCCGTCCTCACGATGCTTCCATGCTTCCGTC
>CAYGHG010000053.1:0-8534 GCA_964349515.1 uncultured Spirochaetia bacterium | reverse complement strand
ATGCTTCCATGCTTCCGTCCTCACGATGCTTCCATGCCGCCGTCCTCACGATGCTGCCGTCCTTACCAACCCTCCGTCTTTATCAGAAATCTAAATCTTCATCCTCCGCGCCCTTCTTTTTCTCCTCTTCAAGCCTTAAGTTCTCCACGTTCTCTTCCCAATCCTTGTATTTTATCCTTTTTTCCCAGGCGTCTTTTGCTTCTTCTTCACCCTCTTCGCCTTCAGCCTCTTCCTCTTCCTGTTCCGCTTCTTCCTCGCCTTCATCGTCCTCGCTCTTTTTCTTTTTAAACACGATATGGTCCCTGAATGATTCTTCAAGCTTTTTCAGCTCTTCCATTGAAGCTATGGCAGGAGCATAGTCATTTTTTGCCTTAAGGGATTTACCGAACGAGTCTGCGGCTTCTTTAAATTTGTTCTGATAAAGCTGCGCCTTGCCGAGCCCGTGGTATGCCTGATAAAACTCCATTTCCACCGGTATATCCTTGGGCAGTTCCTGACTGAATACCTTTGCGAAGAATTCCGCCACTTTGCCGCGTTTAAAATCATATACGAGCTCGCGCCGTACCTTTTCATGGTGAAATTTAACGGCGAACTTGTAGTGCTTCTCGGCCTTTTCATAAAATTTCTTTACGAGTAAGGCGTTGCCGTAGTTGTAGTGGGCTCCCGCGAAATCAGTATCCTTTCTTATTGTCTTTTCGAGCAGTTCTATTGCCGTATCAAGTTTTCCCGCCTTCATAAGCGCCACAGCGAGGTTTGTCGCGGCTTCCGGGAATCTCTCCTGAAGCTCCAGCGCTTTTTCATAATGTTTTATTGCCATATCATTTAAGTCAGACTCAAAGTAATTTCTTCCGGCCTCATTATAAAGTTTCGGGAAATCCGGCTCTCTTTTAACCGCCTCGCGTATCAGTGCTATTGCCTCGTCGTATTTCCCCTGCTCCCTGTAAATAGCCGCGAGGTTAAGCGACGCGCGGGCGAATATGAAATTGTCCTTGTTTATTTCTATGGCTCTTTCATACATCTGTTCGGCAAGTTCCGTTGATTTTCCCCTGTACTTATACCCGTAGGCGACGCCGAGGTTATAAAACGCCTCCGCGTATTCGGGGTCTATATGCACAGCCTGCTTGTACATATATATGGCATGGTCTATGTGCGTCTGCTTGATTCCCATGTAGGCCAGCCCCGCCTTGTTGTAAGGCTTTACAAAATCAGGCTTCATTTTTATGGCTTTCTTGAAATCCTTCACCGCCCCCATATAATTGTGAACCTGGTACTTTGTAAGGCCCTCTACGTAAATGTCATAAGCGTTCTTTGCGTAAAGCGCCGTACACGCAAAAAGCGCGGCCAGGACTGCTGTAAGAACTCGTCTCATCATAAGCCTCCCTTTACTCTTCTATTATTTTCATTATGGATTTTAAATCCGGTTTGACCACTATGGGTTTGAACTCCACGCTCTTTATAGCCCTGTCCGGGTCCTTTAAGCCGTGGCCCGTGAGCGTGCAGGTAATCTTTACTTTTTTATTTTCCGGCATTTTACCGGCCTTGGCATATTTGATGAGCCCGGCCACAGACGCCGCCGACGCCGGCTCCACATACACACCCTCGCAGGAGGCCAATATCCGGTACGCTTCAAGAATCTCTTTGTCAGTGACCATGCCTATTACCCCGCCCGACTTATCGCGCGCTTCCTCCGCCTGTTTCCAGCTCGCGGGATTTCCTATGCGAATCGCGGTGGCTATGGTATCGGGATTTTTAACAGGTTTCCCGAGCACTATGGGCGCGGAGCCCGCAGCCTGGAACCCCATCATTTTGGGAAGTTTTTTTGATTTCCCGGCAGCTTTGTATTCCCTGTACCCTTTCCAGTAAGCGGTGATGTTTCCGGCATTACCCACAGGTATGAAGTGGTAATCAGGCGCATCTCCGAGATAATCTATGATTTCAAACGACGCTGTCTTCTGCCCCTCTATCCTGAAAGGGTTAAGGGAGTTGACCATCTCTATAGGGTGCTTTTCACAAACCTCTTTTACCATCTCAAGCGCCACATCAAAATTGCCCTCTACCGCTATTATTTTCGCCCCGTGTATCATCGCCTGCGAGAGTTTTCCGAGAGCTATGTAGCCGTTTGGTATTATGACATAGCTTTTCAGCCCCGCCCTGCGCGAATAAGCCGCAGCAGAAGCCGAAGTGTTGCCTGTCGAGGCGCATATTGTAGCCTTTGCCCCCTTTTCAGCGGCCTTTGAAATCGCCATTGTCATGCCGCGGTCCTTAAAAGAACCGGTAGGGTTCAATCCCTCATATTTCCCATAAATCTCAGCCTTTAATCCCAGCATCTTTTCTATATTATTAAACCGTATCAGAGGAGTATTTCCCTCACAAAGCGAAACCACAGGCGTCTTTTTCGACACGGGAAGGTATTTCCTGTATTTTTCTATCAATCCTTTGTATTGCATGAGTTCTCCTTATCTGTCTTTTCTGTCCGTATCTGTCTTATCCGTCTTCATCCGTCCTTATCTGTCCTTATCTGTCCTTATCTGTCTCATCCGTCTTCATCTGTCTTATCAGTCTTCATCTGTCTTCAAACCACCCTATACACAACCGTCTTTTCCTTCACCACCGGCAGCGCGTCTATTTTTTTCAGCGCCTTTCTCATATTCGCCTCTTTTGCCTCGTAGGTCATTATCACTACAGGCACCTTTTCGTGTGTGTGGCGGGCTTTTTGAAGCACGGACTCTATGCTTATGTCATTGGCCCCGAGTATGCCGGCTATTTTCGCGAGCGTGCCTGCGCTGTCACGGACGTTAAAACGCAGATAAAACTTTGATTTGATTTCATCCATTTTTACTATCTTTGCGGCCTTTTTCTTTTTCGCAGGCGCCGCAAAAACAGGCTTTACGTTATTTGCTATGTTTTTGGCGAGGTATATGACATCGGACATTACAGCCGAGGCGGTAGGCATCTCGCCCGCGCCCTTGCCGTAAAACATCGTCTCTCCGACCGCGTCGCCTTTTACGTATATGGCATTGTACTCGTTGTTTACCGATGCGAGCAGCCTGCTCTTTTCAACAAGCGCCGGATGCACCCTCGCGTTCACGCCGCCTTCAACGCGCTCGCCTATCGCAAGCAGTTTCATTACATAGCCCAGCTCGTCGGCATTCTGTATGTCCATGTCTTTTACTTTTGAAATGCCTTCCACGTGTACGTCATTTGCGGAAAGCTTTCCGCCGAAAGACATCTTTGAAAGTATAATAAGCTTGTGCTGTGTGTCAAATCCTTCAATATCAAGCGTCGGGTCAGCCTCTGCAAATCCGAGTTCCTGCGCCTGTTTGAGCGCCTGCTCAAACGAGAGTTTTTCCTGAGACATTTTTGTCAGTATGTAGTTGCATGTGCCGTTCAATATGCCTATGACTTTTTCTATCCTGTTTGCCGCAAGCCCTTTGTCAAGCCCGCGCAGTATGGGTATGCCGCCGCCCACCGAGGCCTCTGCCATTATTTCCACGCTGTTTTTTGCGCAGGCAGCGTAAAGCTCGTCCCAGTATTTTGAAATCATGGCCTTGTTTGCGGTTACCACGCTTTTGCCGTTATTTATGGCCTTTAACACAAAATCACAGGCAGGCTTGTACCCGCCCATCAGCTCTATGACTATGTCTATCTCAGGGTTATTTATTATCTCATTCACATCGGTTGTGAGCATTGATTTTTCAACCTTAACGCCCCTGTCGCGCTTTATGTCAAGATCACATATTTTTACCAGCTCCACCTTTACCCCTGATTTACGCGATATACGTTCAGATGAGTTTTTGAAAAGTTTCACAACACCGGCGCCGATAGTTCCGAAGCCTATCAGCCCTGCCTTTACACAAGCGCGTGCCATTAAAATCTCCCTTTTGTAAACTGTATTTTAGGATACAAAAATATTACCATGGAAAAGGCGTACCTTTCCCGCAAAACATTAAAAAAATATGGCATTTTTAAACATTTGTATGATTATATTATTGCAGGTGGTAAATGTCAATAGCAGGAATAACAAACAAGTTAAAAAAGACAAAAGACAGGAGACAAAAGTAAAACAGCCGGTGCATCAAGCAGTTTTACATCCTTAACTTCTGTCTTCTGTCTTTTGTCTTCTAACCTTGTCTTACCTATTCTCGAGCACATACGCCAGCCCAAACATATGATTTATGCCAAGGCCTCCGTTTGTGGTGACTGTGTAATCAATCTTGATTGGTATGAAATTAATGCCAAATCCCCCGTTTAGGCCTGTCAGCATGCCCTCCTCTGTTACAACCCCGGGCTTCCACATATAACCCGCGCGCAAAAAGAAATTGCCTGCCACTGAGAGCTCTGCCCCTGCGGCGAGAGTCACTGTATTGTCTATGCAGTATCTTGCCTCTGCCGACAGGTTAAGTTTATTGAGGACATCAGGCTGTATGACGTAGGAGCCTGCCGCCTTGATTGTGACAGGGGGTGTGGCGGGGCTTATAATTCCGAGGTTTTGGACGGCAAAAGCCGCCCTGATACCGTTTCTAAACCTGAAAACAGCGCCGGCATCCAGCATCAGCGCGGCATCATTTTCAAACCCATCGTGCCTGAACATAACTTTTAAACCCGCCCCGATGCTGAGCGTCATGTCCAGCCTGCGCGGCTCTTCCGAGTAGAGGTCAAATACCCCCGCGCCGTAACCGCCGGAGAGCGTCACTGCGTTGGGCCTTATTACATCGCCTGTAATAAAGCCGTTTTCGTCAATATATTCAAGCTCCCCCATATTGTTATAGGTAACCCCAAAAGAAGCGGAGCTGTTTGACGAGACCGGCAGTGCAGCCTGAAGATACTGGATGGATGTGTCGGCAAACCACTTGGTAAAAGATATGACGCCCTCGGGCCTTCGCACCATGGAAAGCCCGGCGGGATTGACATAAAGCGCCGAAGCGTCGTCCACAGAAGCGCTGAAAGCCCCTGCCAGCGCCTGCCCGCGGGCAACAGCCTCTATGTTGGCCTCCCTGAAATCAATGTCACAATAGGCCGGACAAGACAGTAATATAAAGAGTAAAACAGCGGCGGCTCTGGTCATATAGTTTTATTTTTTTATAATAAATTTCTTGGATTTAAAATTAATTATCTTTCCTGTATCATCCCTGCCCTGTATGGTATAGAAATATGTCCCGGGCTTGTATCCGGACGTGTCCAGCCTTATCTGATAGAGCTTGTCATTAGGCGTCCAGCCTGTGGTGTAGTCAACAGTATCCACCAGCTTGCCGTCGATGGCGTAAACATAAATCTTTATGTCCGCTTTTTTGTTTGTGTTAAAAACTATCTTTACGCTGTCTTTTCCGACACTCGGATAAACCGAGGTGTCATTATCAACAACAGTCACGGCAGGCGTAGGCTCGGCAGTTGGAGCATCCGTAGGAGCCGGTGTGGGTGTTATTGTAATTGTCGCTGTTATTGTTCTTGTGGGCGTTATGGTGGAAGTAGGAGCTATTGTTCTTGTAAGAGTAACCGTACTTGTAGCGGTAGGCGGGATAACAGAACATCCTGTTTTCCAGACTTCTTTTTTATAGCCGCCTCCTATTATATAGAACTCGCCGTTATAAAACGCATCTACAGAAGTGATACCGTACTCAAAACCAAAGTTAGAATTTAGCAGCGTCCAGTTTATGCCGTCAGGAGATGACCATACATCCCTGGCATTGCCTGCATTGGTTCCTCCGACCGCGATTATTATTTTTCCGTCAGCCGAAACAGCAGATAAGCCATATCGTCCTGAAAACGGCGCAGAAGCGGTGATTTGTGTCCAATTTGCGCCGTCAGAAGATACCCATACATCATTCAAGAAATTATCGGGTATGCTCAATCCATCGTGCCCGCCTATGAGATACATTTTTTCTCCCGAGCCGTCATTATGTACCACTACCTTGTGTCCTCCGCGCTTTGAAAACTGCGCATTGGAATTTGCAAGTATCCAGTCAGCTCCGTTAGTTGAATACCAAACATCATTCATTCTTGGATATGAGCCTCCGTCAGGTATGCCTCCTATTATCCACATTTTGCCCTGGAAAACCGCCATAGCGTGCTGATTTCTCTTCGCAAAAGCTGCATTGCCGGTAGTAAGAGACCAATCGGCGCCGTTTGTAGATTGCCATACATCATTTGCAGAAGGACCGTCACAGCTTCCTGCTGTAAGATACATTTTATTATTATAGACCAACCCGGCAGCGCCCGCCCTTGCAAGAGGAGCCGTAGACGAAGTAATAATTGTCCAATCTGCCCCATTGTATGACTTCCACACATCTCTGTAGTGGGTAAATCCGTTGGAACCCCCGGTCATCCACATTGCTCCGTCATAAACAAATGATACTGCGAATGATCTGCCGCCAAAAGCCGCATTTCTGGTTGGCGCACTCCAGTCAGCGCCAAACACTCCGCCAATACAATTCACCCCGGGTGTGGGTGTTTGTGTTGGAATCGGTGTAGAAGCAATAAGGGTACAGCCGGTCTTTACCACATCGTTATTGCTTCCTCCGCCCACTATATACAATTCATTGCCCAGCACTACAGCCTCTGCCCTTCCCATATATGGGCTTCCTATGTCATTACTTGTTTTTGTCCAGGTAATGCCGTCAGTTGACACCCACGCGTCTTTTACATATCCGCCGGAAGTCATGCCTCCTGCCACCACTATTTTTCCGTCTATTGACTGTGCATTTACAAACTCCCGCCCTCCAAAAGGCGCGGATGATGTCAGTTGTGTCCAGTTAGCGCCGTCAGTTGATTTCCAGACATCAGACAGGAAGTTATAGGATGGATTCAGCCCGTCATGTCCGCCGATTATGTAAAGCGCCTCGCCGTTTCCGTCATTGTGCACCAGCATTTTATGACCGCCGCGTTTGGGGAAAGCCGCATCCGTAGTTGCCGCTGTCCATGTTGCGCCGTCCGTTGAATACCATACGTCATTTAATCTCGGATAGTTTGACGAGTTTGGAATACCCCCCGAAAGCCACATCTTTCCCTGATACACAACAACAGAGTGCGAGCACCGTACAGAAAAAGCAGCGTTTCCTGTAGCGAGGTTCCACTCAGCGCCGTTCACGCTCCACCACACGTCATTTTTCGTGGTTCCGGAGCAGTCTCCCGCGATTATGAAAAGTTTATTATCATAAGCAACAGCCTTTGATGAGCTTCTGGCGCATATTCCGCCCGCATTTTCCGTAACCCTCTGCCAGTCAGCCCCGTTATATGATTTCCATACGTCATTTCTGTGTATGCCGCCCGCGCCTGAGCCAAACATTGACCACAACGCACCATCGTAAGCCGCAACTGCCATCAGCGAGTTCTCTCCATATGCGGCATTCCCTGTCACCAGCGCCCAGTCATACCCCGCTATACCGGTAGAGCATGCAGGAGTAGGCGTTGGGGTAGGCGCATAAGCTCCACAGGTATAATACACCGCTTTGCCGTCAGTACCGCCTATCATAAAAAGCCTTGAGTCATATACGAGCGCAAGCGACTCACGCCTGTGCCCCATTGTTGTATTATCAGCGGCCTTTGTCCAGTTTACACCGTCAGTAGTGTACCAGACATCAGTATATGTGACCCCCTGTGCGTATGTTTCTCCTCCTATCACCCACATCTTACCGTCATAAACAACGACTGAGTGGCTCAGCCTCGGAGCAAAAGGCGCGTTTGAAACCGCGCATACCCAGTCGCTTCCATTCACAGACCACCAGACATCATTAAGCGCAGTTAAATCCTGTTTTAATCCGCCTATGACCCACATTTTCCCGTCATATACTGTTCCGCCCGGAAGTATCCGCGGAGTAAACGCCGCATTACCCGTAGTCATAACCCAGTCAGTGCCATTGGAGGAACTCCATACATGATTCAGCGCCACCCATCCGTTTGACTGGTTTGAACCCGCAATCATCCACATCTTTTCCCCTGACCCGTCATTATATTGAAGGTCAAGGAAAATATTCCTGTTGTAAAAAGCCGCGTTAAGGGTAGCTGCATGCCAGTCTGTCATGTTCGTTGAGTGCCATACTTCATTTTTTGTCACTCCGTCCTTTTCACCGCCTACAATCCATACTTTTCCGTTCATGTTATAACACCCAAAAGCCGACCTGCCGTTAAAAGCAGCGTTGCCTGTTGCAAGCACCCAGTCCGCACCGTTCGCCGATGACCACACGTCATTTTTGTGAGGATAAGCAGAACCTGCGCCTCCGACAACCCACATACGCGGCCCGCTGCCTGCGTCATAGACAAGCCCGTTATGAAAATATCTGAAAGGTAAAGCGGCATTCAGTGTCGCGGCATACCAGTCAGCGCCTGTTATTCCGCACTGCGAAGGAATAGAGGCAGTAGGAGTGGAAGTTGGATTTGAGAATAAACTCGAGGCAAGAAATACTATTGCCATTAATATTAAAATTTTCTTCATTAAAACCCTCCCTATCATGGTTTGTACTTACATTATAATATTAACATAAAACGAGTATGTCATAAAATTTGTGTAAATGGCCATAATCTGCAGTACACTTAAGTGT
>CAYGHG010000052.1:0-18173 GCA_964349515.1 uncultured Spirochaetia bacterium | reverse complement strand
TTTCAGCTTTCAGTTTTCAGCTTTCAGTTTTCAGCTTTCAGTTTTCAGTTTTCAGTTTTAAACTTTCAACTTAAACAATCTTCTCTTGCTGCTCGTCTTATAAAAACCCTTTACCGCTCTTCCGAGTTGTTTTTCTTTTTTCTTTCTCTGCACGCCTGCGTTTTCGTCTATTTTTGACAGCAGATACTGCGCCTCTTTTTTTAGTTTGGCGAAACTTTTTAAAATCTCTTCCGGTATTTCGCCCCGTTCATGGGCCGCGAGAACGCCGCAGCCCGGTTCATTCTCATGGCTGCAGTCGCGGTAGCGGCATTCTGCCGCGAATTTATCTATCAGGGGAATACCCGATGCCGAGCCGTTTTCCGTCCATAGTGAAAGCTCCCTGATACCGGGTGTATCAATCATCATTGCCCCTGATTTGAGAAAGTAAAGCTGCCTCGCGGTAGTTGTATGCCTGCCCCGGGAGCCTTTCTGACTCACTTCATTTGTTTCTATCTCACTTACGCCCAACAGGGAATTGATAATGGTGGACTTGCCGACGCCTGACGAACCTGTAAAAACACAGGTGGCACCCGGTTTTAGATAAGCTTCTATTTCACTGATGCCGCTGCCGGTCAGAGCGCTTAAACACAGGGTATCAGTCCCCGGGAAAAGCAGCCGCGTTTCATCCGCAAGAGCAATGCTTTGAGGGTTTAAATCAGATTTATTCAGTATTATGACAGGCTTTATACCGGTGTCTGACAGCGCTGTTACGAATCTTGTCAGCCTCATAGGATTATAGTTGTCATCCAGGCCCTGCACTATGAATGCCGTATCGACATTTGCCGCGAGAATCTGCCGCTCTGCCTTGATGCCCGCTGTTTTGCGGGAAAAAACAGTCTGTCTTGCCAGTACCGCATGTATGAGCGCAGGGGAATCCTCACCGGTAAAGGAAACAGCCACCCAATCTCCGGTTTTAGGATAGTTTGACGGTGTGTCAGCGGTAAACATGAATTTGCCTGTCACTTGAGCCTCTGCCTCGCCTGAATCAGAAAAAATGATATAGCTTTCTCTGTGCTCTGAAATTACCCGTGCAGGAAAGTACCCGGCAGAGGCAAATTCTGTAAAGTTGTTTCTAAAAAATTCATTCCATCCGGCTGTTGTTATTTTTTCCATAGGACCAATATAGCATATTAATAATGAAAAGTAGAGTTGTCAAACCCGCCAGATACTGTATATAATAGTGTGTAATTTAGTTATTGCTGTAATACCTCGCCCCCTTTGGGGGAGAGGCTTTGGTGAGGGGGGTGTTTTTAAGTCTTTAAATACGCCCTTATCTGTCTTCATCTGCCCTTATCTGTCTTCATCTGCCCTTATCTGTCTTCATCTGTCCTTATCTGCCTTCATCTATAAATTTCAAAACCTTTTTTGCCTGTTGCATTGAAACCTCATAAAATGCTATAATTTAATATACAATTTCAGGAGGTAACAAACCATGAAAGAAATCAAAGGTGCTTTGCACGGCAAGGGCAGAAAAATAGCCATAGTTGTATCACGGTTTAATGAATCCATATCCGCCAACCTTTTAAAAGGCTCAGTTGACTGCCTGGTCAGGCACGGTGTTGCGGAAGCTGATATTGATATTTACTGGGCGCCGGGTGCTTTTGAAATTCCCACTGTGCTTGTAAACATCATGAAAAAGAAAAAAGACTATAACTCCTTTATCGCACTCGGCGCTGTAATACGGGGCGAGACGCCCCATTTTGACTATGTGGCCGCCGAAGTTTCAAAGGGAGTGGCATCAGTCAGTATGAACACCGGCATTCCCGTATCGTTTGGCGTGCTGACGGCTGATACCGTAGAGCAGGCAAAAGACAGGGCAGGCGCGAAAAGCGGCAATAAAGGCTGGGACGCGGCGCTGTCGGCTCTGGAGATGATGGATCTCATAGATAAAATATAAATTTTTTTTGCAGTCATTAGTCTGGGACGATAAGACAATAATAATACACGGAGATGGTGATGGGAATACGCAGGGCGGGAAGAATAATTGCTCTACAGAGTTTGTATCAGATAGAAATAGCTCAAAAAGAGTGGAAAGAAGTTGAGGGTTTTATTGATACTTATCAGACGCTGAAACTTGACGGCGAAGAAAAAGCCGACGAGTTTCTTGATAAGTCAAAAGAATTTGCCAAAGATCTTGTAAAAGGCGTAATGAACAATCTGCCGGAAATAGACGGTATCATTCCAAGATATCTAAAGAACTGGAAATATGACAGGATACTCTCCATTGACCGTAATATTCTAAGGATGGGGGTATCAGAACTCGTCTTCAGGCCCGATATCCCTTATAAAGTTACGATAAACGAGATGATAGAGCTTGCCAAACGCTTTGGCGACGAAAAGTCAGGCGGTTTTGTGAACGGAGTGCTTGACAATATATTCAAAAACGAAAAATCAAACTACGAAGCCCTGCGCAACAAAACCAAATAGCTTAACATTAACATTCCTTCAAGCTTCGCGGGCCTGCGCCTTTCCGTTTTTATGATTTACTGCTGATTTTGCCCCGTTTTCTTATTGTCCTTTTATGGACATTTTTCCATAAACCCCTTTACTTTATTACTCAAATGGTGTATAAGTAATTACTAATTTGTTCATTTTCTAAGGAGGCAGTAAACTTGAAAACCAATAAATCAAGGGCAACACTGTCATTCTGGATATTCGCATTCCTGATGATAGCGCTTATGTTCAACTATTTTTCCGCTGTAAAAGATACGGGGTCTTCCAAGCTCACATACTCGCAGATGATACAGCTTGCCGAAAACGGCGAGATAGAATCCGTGACCGTGATGCAGAGAGACCAGGGTTTAAATGACATAATCGGCACAAAAAAAGACAGGACAAAATTTGCAACCACCGGACCCACAAATGACACCCACTTTTATGAAGTGATGCATAAAAATAAAATAAACATTGACGCCAAACAGCCCGGAACACCCATGGGCAGGTTCTTCGGAACTTTTCTCATCTATTGGGGGCCGATACTCCTTTTAATTGCATTCTGGATATTCTTCTTTAACCGCTCGCAGGGCGGGGCCGGCGGGGCAATGTCATTTGGAAAAAGCAAGGCAAAACTTGCGGAACCCGGCGGCAAGGTTACTTTTGCCGACGTTGCAGGCATTGACGAGGCAAAAGAAGAACTTGAGGAAATCATATCCTTTCTTAAAGACCCTAAAAAATTCCAGAAGCTTGGAGGAAAGATTCCCAAAGGCGTACTGCTCCTCGGCCCTCCGGGTTCGGGAAAGACACTGCTTGCGCGCGCGGTTGCAGGAGAGGCAGGCGTGCCTTTTTTCTCAATATCAGGCTCGGACTTTGTAGAAATGTTCGTAGGCGTGGGTGCTGCCCGCGTACGCGACCTGTTTGAAAACGGAAAGAAAAACGCGCCGTGCATAGTTTTTATAGACGAAATAGACGCTGTCGGGCGCTACCGCGGAGCCGGCCTCGGCGGAGGCCACGACGAGAGGGAACAGACTCTGAACGCCATGCTTGTTGAAATGGACGGATTTGAGGCAAATACCGGCGTCATCATAATCGCCGCTACAAACAGGCCCGACGTGCTTGACCCTGCACTGCTCAGGCCGGGCAGATTTGACAGGCAGGTCGTCGTTGACAGGCCCGACATGAAAGGCAGGGAAGGAATATTAAAGGTTCATACTAAAAGAATAACCATGGACCCTTCCGTGGATTTGTCCATCATAGCAAGGCGCACTCCGGGGTTTTCCGGTGCAGATCTTGCAAACCTGGCAAACGAGGCTGCACTGCTCGCAGCGCGCAGGGACAAAAAAAGCGTGACTATGCCTGAAATTGAGGAAGCTATTGAACGCGTCATAGCAGGGCCGCAGAGGAAAAGCAGGGTAATGTCTGACGACGAGAAAAAAAGGGTGGCTTATCACGAGTCCGGCCACGCCATAGTTGCAAAGGCCCTGCCCGGCACCGACCCCGTGCACAAGATTTCAATAATTCCGAGGGGCTTCGGCGCCCTCGGCTACACGCTTCAGCTCCCGGTCGAAGACAGATTTCTTGCCACAAAACAGCAGATGATTAACGAAATTACCGTCCTGCTGGGTGGCCGCGCTGCAGAAGAACTGGCATTCAATGAAATATCCACCGGAGCCTCAAACGATATAAAAAGAGCGACCGGAATGGCGCACAAAATGGTCTGTGCTTACGGTATGAGCGAGGCGCTCGGCACGCTGACCTACGGTCAGTCGGGCAGCGAAGTTTTTCTCGGCAAGGACCTGATGAAAGAAAAAGATTATTCCGAAGAAACCGCGAGAAAAATAGATGCGGAAATATCCCTGCTCGTGGAAGCCGCGCACGAAAACGCAAGGGAAATACTGCGCAAGAACAAAGCGCTGCTTGACAGCATAGCCAAGACTCTTCTTGAAAAAGAAGTCGTGGAAGGCGAAGACTTCATCAAACTTTTTGACGCACACATAGAGAGTTTAAACGGCAAAAAGAAACCTGCAAAGAAAAAATAATATGGATAAGAAGAAAATAAAGAAAGCCGTCAGGATGCTGTTAGAGGCAATCGGCGACGACCCGGAACGGGAAGGCTTAAAAGGCACGCCGCAAAGGGTGGCTGATATGTACGGCGAGATCTTTGAGGGCATTAAGATGAAGCCCTCCCAGGTAATGAAGATCTTTAAAACAGAAGAGCACGACGAGATGGTTATACTGCGTGACATACCTTTTTATTCGGTGTGTGAACATCACATGCTTCCGTTTCTCGGCAAAGCTCATATAGCTTACATACCAAAAAAAGACAAACTCCTGGGGCTGAGCAAGCTGGCGCGGGTGGTTGAAATCTTTGCAAAAAGGCTTCAGCTTCAGGAACGCCTCACTTCACAGGTGGCTGACACTATTGACAAGGCTGTTAACCCCCTCGGAGTGCTCGTAGTGATAGAGGCCGAGCATCTGTGCACAACCATGAGAGGGATAAAAAAACCCGGGTCAAAAATGGTGACCTCGGCAATACGGGGAGTTTTCAGAAACGACGACTCCGCCAGAAAAGAAGCGCTGGACTTAATAGCAATGAAATAACATACGAAAGGGGCCCTTTAAAATGGAAATCAGGGGAATTTTTGCAGGAAGTGTTATTGAACCTGCAATAATGGGAATTCTGAATATTACCCCTGATTCTTTTTACGACGGCGGCGCCTTTTACAACAATCCCGAAAAAGCTGCGGAAACCGCGCTTCAAATGCACCAAGACGGCGCGGCTATAATTGACATAGGCGGCGAATCCACAAGGCCCGGCTCTTCTCCTCTGAGCGCTGACGAAGAAATGTCAAGGGTAATACCTGTAATCAAAGCGATAAGAAAACGCTCTGACAAGCCCCTGATTTCAATAGACACCTATAAACCCCAAACCGCCGCGGAGGCGGCCGCGGCAGGCGCCGACATGATAAACGACATCTATGCGGGCCGTTTTGACGGGTCGATGTTCCGCGTTGCAGCCGAGACAGGCGCGGCATATGTGATGATGCACATGCTCAAAACCCCCTCTGACATGCAGAATAACCCGCAATATTCTGCTAACGGCGCCGTGAACGACATAATTCAATTTCTGTCCGAAAGGCGTGATGCCGCGTTAAGCGCAGGCATTAAAAAAGAAAACATAATACTGGACCCCGGCATAGGGTTCGGCAAAACTTATGATGACAATATTGAAATCATGAAACGCTTGTCGGAACTTGTTTCACTCGGGCACCCCGTGCTTGCCGGCGTTTCAAGAAAATCAGTGATAGGCGCGATTTTAGACGGCGCCCCGCCGGACAAGCGTGTTTTCGGGACAGCCGCGGCTGTAGCAGCCGCCGTATGCGCGGGAGTTTCAATAATAAGGGTTCACGACGTAAAAGAAATGAGCGAAGTCGCGAGGACTGCTGCAGTTTTGAGGCCGCAGAATCCGGGAAGAGGCGCCGCATGAAAATGTTTTTTGAACGGTTTGCAGGGACTTTAAGCGGTTTGAAATGGACGGATGCGCTTGATATTTTTCTTGTGGCGTTCCTGATTTACAATGTATTTATGCTTATAAAAGAAACGCGGGCGCTTCAGATGCTCCAGGGCCTTCTGATAATACTCTTTTTTGTCTTTCTTTCAAACCTGCTCAGCCTTTACGCGGTTTCCTGGATACTTGAGGGGCTGACCACCATATGGATAATAGCTTTTATAATTGTCTTCCAGCCCGAGCTGCGCAGGGCAATAGTGGAGCTCGGGCAGAACAGGATTTTTAAGTTTCTGTTTAAAGAGCACGCCCAGCTTTACAGGGAAATAAGGGAAGCCTCTGAAATAATGGCAAAGAAAAAAATAGGGGCGCTGATAGTTATGGAACGCGAAATTAACCTCAAGTCTTTCATCGACACAGGCACGGTGCTTGACGCGGAGACCAGCTCCGAACTTCTGATATCGCTTTTCAACACCAAATCACCCCTGCACGACGGAGCGGTAATTCTCAGAGAGGGCAGAATTGCGGCCGCGGGCTGCGTTCTTCCGCTGACACAGAAAGACGACATAGACAAGGCATACGGCATGAGGCACCGCGCGGCAATAGGAATATCGGAAGAGACAGACGCTATTACTATAATAGTATCCGAGGAAAGAAAAAGTATTTCGCTCGCCATAGGGGGCAAGATAACTCCCGACATTGACGGAGAAACTCTGACAGAAATACTGGCGCTGTACGCGCCGAAATTAAGGTAGAGGCGGTTATAATGAAAGAAAAAATCATGAATCTTTTTCTGAGAAGATGGCAGTACAAGGTACTTGCACTATTAGCCGCCTTTGTGATGTGGTTTTACATAGTAAACGAGCAGAGCTTAAGTTTTTCCATAAACTCGCCCGTTGAATATACGAATTTTCCCGCCGCCTTGAAACTTGTAAACAGGCCCCCTAACTCGCTGGAAATCGCCCTGGAGGGCAGGAAAGACATACTGTCAAACTTAAAACGAAGCGAAATAAAAATTGTAATTGATGTATCAAGAGCAAAAGAGGGAATGAATAATTACGGAATTACATCCGCAAACGTAGTTAACCTGCCGGGCGGGGTTCTCATAAAAGACATTACTCCCGCGGCTGTCAACCTGGAGCTGCAGAGGCCAAAACCCACGCCTGTACAAGAACCTGCAGTCATACCCGGGGCAGACGGCGGCAAAGCGCCCTCTCCGGAGGCCTCCAATGGCAAAACTGTGCGTTAACATCGACCATGTAGCTACACTGAGAAACGCGAGGGGAGGGTTTTTCCCCGACCCTGTGGAAGCTGCCAAAACAGCTGAAAAAGCCGGGGCCTGCGGCATTACAGTACACCTGCGCGAAGACAGGCGTCATATCAGAGACGCGGATGTTTTTAAACTCCGCAAAACCGTAAAAACCAAACTGAATCTTGAAATGTCCCTTAACCCTGAAATCGTAAATATCGCCGTAAAAGTAAGGCCGGATGAAGCCACCATAGTGCCTGAAAAAAGGCATGAACTCACCACAGAGGGCGGGCTTGACGTCATAAAAAACATGAAAAAGCTGAAAAGCGTCATACCGCGCCTGCAGAAAGCAGGCGCCGTTGTATCTCTTTTTATCAGCGCGGACGAGAGGCAGATACTCGCGGCAAAAAAAGCAGGCGCGGATTATATTGAAATACACACCGGCTGCTACGCCGACGCCCCGGCCGGGCAACGCGCGGCAAAGGAACTCAAAAAAATAAAAGCAGGCGTTGCAACTGCGCTCAAAGCCGGGCTCAAAGTAAACGCAGGCCACGGATTGAACTACAAAAACACGCGCGCGGTGGCGGCAATAAAAGGAATCAGTGATTTTAACACAGGGCACAGCATTATAGCCAGGTCCGTTCGTGACGGGCTTCATAAAGCCGTAAAAGATATGATTAAGCTGCTGTAAAAGCGGCGTCAGGGGTGTCGGCCTTGAAAAAAATTCAGGCTTCAAAAAAGTATCAGGGGAGGGTTGCGGAAAGCGCCTCTATTGAAACAATGGTGGCCGCGCTTGCCCACGAAATAAAAAACCCGCTCAATTCCATGAAGGGAGCAGGACAGTTTTTAAAGGACAAGTACTCTTCAAACCCTGAAATTTCCGAATTTTCATCGATAATTCTCGACGAGATAGACCGTCTCGAGCGCTACCTCAACGAATTTTTAAGTTTTTCAAGGGGCACCCGGCTTGCTGTGAAGCCCACAAACCTCTACAATTACTTGAACGGAATAATAATGACCTTTAAACACAATATGCCCTGCGAGATAAAATTTTCGGTAAAAAAAAGGGACATCCCCGATATAATGATGGATCAGGAACAGTTCAGGCAGGTGCTGTCCAATATTTTTGCCAATGCAAAAGAGGCTATGTCGGGAATGCTTACGCCATATGTCGAGATGATTCTTGACAGTGACGATAAAAACGCACTGATAACAGTAAAAGACAACGGGCCGGGCATAAGCAGAAAAGACCTGAAAAACGTCTTTATGCCTTTTTATTCAAAAAAAGAGAGCGGCCTGGGAATAGGGCTCGCCATAAGCAGGACCATTATCAAACGCCACGGAGGGGATATAAAAGTCCGCAGTTCGCTTAACAAAGGAGCTGCATTTACAGTAATAATGCCGCTTAAGGTAAAGGGGGCAAGGTTATGAAATCAAGAAAAATACTTGTTGTTGACGACAACAAATCCACTCTAAAGGTAATAAAAGCCATTCTGGCGCAGGAGGGCTATATTGTTTATACCTCCGCCCTGCCTGATGAAGGCTTGGGGATACTTAAAGCGGACGACGTAAAATTATGCCTTGTGGACCTCAAAATGCCCGGGAAAAGCGGGCTTGAACTATACAGGGAGATCAAACAGTTTGACCCCGGCATAACAGTGCTGATTATGACTGCATACGGCTCGGTTGAGTCGGCAGTGGAAGCGATGAAACTCGGGGTTGAAAACTACCTTCAAAAACCGCTGAATTTTGACGAGCTTAAAATTACGATCGGAAAACTGTTTGACAGGCTGGAAGCGCGCGAAGAACTCGCCGTCCTGCGCGGGGAGCGGGAAGGGCGGGATGTTTTTGAAAACATGATAGGCCGCTCAAAAAAAATGCGTGAAATTTTCAAGCGAATCACAAACATAGCCCGGACAGATTCAACCGTGCTGATTACAGGAGAGTCAGGCACAGGCAAGGAAATGGCGGCGCGTGCCATTCACAACCTCTCCAGAAGGAAAGAAAACAGGCTTATCAGCATCAATCTCGCCGCAATTCCCGAGGGGCTGCAGGAGTCCGAACTTTTCGGCTATGAAAAGGGGGCCTTTACAGGAGCTTACGGCCCGAGAAAAGGCAAGTTTGAAGCCGCTGATAAGGGAACAATATTTCTGGACGAAATCGGAAACATCAACCACAAGGTGCAGGCAAAACTGCTCCGCGTACTTGAGGAGAGAAAGATAGAGCCGTTGGGCAGCAATATTTCCCGTGAAATAGACGTCAGGCTGATAAGCGCCACCAATTCTGATTTGAAAAACGGAATATCCAAGAACACATTCAGAGAAGACCTTTATTACAGGCTCAATGTGATATCAATACACATGCCTCCCTTGAGAGAGAGGAAAGCAGACATTCCGCTGCTTGCTTACAGCTTCATCAAAGAAATATGCATAAGAAACTCCATGGAAGAAAAAACAATATCTGACAGCGCCATAGAAAGGCTGATGGAATACAGCTGGCCGGGCAACATCAGGCAGTTAAAAAACGTACTTGAAGAGGCAATAGTGGTCTCCGAGGAACAGTATATTAATCCTCAGGATTTTTCTTTTATCATAAATGAAAGGAAAGAGCTGCATTCAGGGCAGGCTGAGGATTCCGGCCTGCCTTTGTTTGAAATGGAAAAGAAATCAGTTATTAATGCTCTTATTAAATCAAAGGGAAATCAGACAAAAGCCGCTAAAATACTCGGAGTTACAAGAAAAGTAATAATGAATAAAATTGAGAAATATGACATTCAAAATATTGTCCCTGTAAGGACAAGAGTGTCTAAAAAGGACCCTGAACAGACGTAAACTTTTGTTGCGCCATATAAAACCACTTATTTTAAAGGTGTTTTTAGGCACGGCATAGTAGTTGCTTTAATATATTGTATAAAAATTTTGTCAAATAAAATTCAGGAGGTCGTAGATGATGTCTTATATAGAAAAAAGGATCGATTATAGGGCAGAGCTTGAAGAGCAGGCAAAATTCAAGATTCTATCCGACTCTGAAAAAGGCCTGTCATTCGGATACGAGTCAGCAATTACAAAGAACGTTTCAAAAGGCGGGCTCTGTCTTTTACTGCCTCATAAAATGGAAACGGGAAGTGTGCTGAGGGTAGAGGTGCCGTTTGAGAATTCAAAGAGGACCGTCAAGGCGTTCTGCGAAGTTCAGTGGTGCGCCCCTGAAACGGCGGGGCGGTATGAAGTGGGGCTTAGTTTCATCGCACTAAAGGAAGATGATGTAGAGTTCATAGCATCATATATATCTGAAAAAGCCGGAAAGGTCATGTAATAAATGGAAGCTGAGATAATGACTATAAAAGAAACGGCAAAACTTTTAAAAGTTAAACCCGTGACAATCTATAAACTGCTCAATCAGAAAAAAATACCCGGAATTAAAATCGCGGGCGCATGGCGTTTTAAGCGCGACATTCTGGAACTGTGGATAGACGCTTCAATAAGCGAAGCAGATATGACAGCACGCAAAAAAAAGGGAATTGAACTTACCTATATGTAAGCCGGCCTCATTTAGTATTGACAATCCGCGAAACCTTGTTTTATAATAAACAATATTAAAAATCAAGGAGGATTTATGCGCTTTTTAAGGCTTTTCATATCCGCAGTAATGATTATCATTCTTGCGTCTTCATTAGTATTTTCCGCAAGCGCCCCATCGGGCGGCGGAGGGCAGGCCGCAGCACCTGCCGAAGCTGCTTCCGAAGGAAGTGAAAGCGGCGGAGGCGAAATCAGGCTCGGCAGCCGCAGTTACGGGCCCGGCACAGAAGCCAAATTTTTTGATGACATTCTTCTCATCGCCACGCCGACACCGGTTGCAACACCGGTTTATAAATTCTCCAAAGAAGAAAATGAAGCATGGACTCTTATCCGCGATGTCCGCGACCTCATCATCAGGTGCCGCAAGGACCTGAGGCGGTATGAAAACATGATGCGCGACGGGTTTAATAAAGACTACAACAACCTTGCAGATGCAATAGCCGGGCTGCACACCTACGCGCTGCTCTACAAACGCGACAGAATTGAACACGTCTGGTCCGAAAGAGTTGACGCCGCCGAGAAAAATCTTATGATATACGAAGAGTTTGCGGCAGAATTTGACCGCGATGTAAAAGAGATGGAAAAGAAACTTAACCGCAACAAACAACTCCTCGACAAAAACAGCTCAAAAATGCATAATCCCGTTGAAGTCAGGCGCGAATACGAACTCAACAAACAGGACGCTTATTTTGTAAAAAAAGGCGTTGAATACTTTACAAAACTCTTCGAGCAGTATTTTGACAGCTATGAAGAAATCACTGCCAAGAGGGAAGCAAGGGTGGAAAAGCTTTTAAAGGATCACCGCGAACTCCACAGGCCGTAACCAGCCTGAAAACATAATGCTTAAACCTGTAAGGCGGATTCTTGTAATAAAACTTCGTGATATCGGTGATATTGTCCTTTCTACGCCGGTACTACGGGTGTTAAATGACAACTGCAACGCCCCCGAAATAACATACGTACTGAAAAAAGAATATGAAAACTTCAGGCATATTCTGCCTCACATAAAAAGAGTGATAACTTACGACAAGAAAGAGAGTTTTGGATTTTTAAGGCTCATCCTTGAGTTGAGAAAATACAAATTTGACCTTGCAGTCAACCTTCACGCATCTTTCCGAAGCGCCCTCATAGCATTGCTGTCCGGCGCCAAGGTAAGGCTCGTACACAATCACAGCGGGAGGGACTGGTTTACTTCAGCCCCGCTTAACATCAAAGAGGGCCCAAAACCAAATACAGAGCGCGATTTGGAAACGTTGTCGCCGCTTGACATCAAAATTAATCCCTTACTAAAAAAAACCAAACTTGACGTAAAAGAGGAGACTTTCAGCTGTCTTGATTTTGACGGAGAAAAAACCGTCGGATTCGGCATAGGCGCCAAGCGCAGGCAGAAAATTTGGCCCAAAGACAGGTTTGCCGAACTCGGAAGAAACCTCGCGGCGAAGGGATATAAAATAGCCGTAATGTGCATTGAAAAGGAAAAAAAAGATGCCGAAAGCATTGCAGAAATAATAGGCGCGCCTGCCTCGGTTTATGTGTCAAACTTTCTGACTTTTTCATATATGATAAGCAGAATAAACCTCTTTATAGGCAACGATTCGGCGCTTGCACACATAGCCGCAGCCACGGGCACTAAATCCATCACCCTTTTCGGCCCTGAAAACCCCGGAGAGTGGCACCCTTACCGGGAAAAAGATGGGCATATCGCCGTTTCGCACCTTGATAACCTGCGGAAAGAGGGGGTTGACGTTATGTCAAGAAAATACAGGGAAAAATCAATGGAACCCATCGAAAGAATCACAGTACAGGAGGTTTATGAAAAAGCCCTCCTCCTGCTCGCCGGGAAATAGATGCATAAAACAGACATAGTTCTGACAGCAGTAAATCTCATTTTGTGCGCCCTTGTCTGGGCTGAATTTTTTACGGGAGGGTACTCATCCGGGCTTACTTACTATAATGTAATCATTGCCAGGGGCTGGGTTTTTGCGGCAGCCGGGTCTCTTGTTTACTTTCTTTTTACCCTGCAGGGCAGGAAACCCAGGGTTTTGGCCCTGTTGCTGGCTGTTTATTCGGTATTTACCACTCTGGCCGCGCTTGTTATTGTTTTTTTCGGGTCATAAAAAGCGCAGTAAACGAAAAATAAATACCCTCGGTTTTAAAGGGCACCTAATACACGGCGGGTTTGAAACCCGCCGCTACGTTGAAATAACAGCGTTTTATCAACACCCGGCCCTTTGTCTTTACGATAGTTAAAACATTCTTGACAAAACCGCATTATATAGTAAAATTGACAGGATTTTATAGGTGCGTTTTACGCGTAACCTAATTAAAACTTATTCAAGGAGGCATAGTTATGGTAAAAGTTGGTATCAACGGCTTCGGAAGGATCGGCAGATGTACATTAAGGGCTCTTTTGTCTAAAAAAGACGCCAAATTTGAGATTGTGGCAATCAATGACATAACAGACGCAACAACGCTCGCTCATCTCTTGAAATATGACTCTGTTCAGGGCACATTTGACGGGACAGTTTCTGTGGACGGAGAAGATATCGTTGTTAACGGCAAGAAAGTAAAAATTTTCAAGGAAAAAGACCCGGCTGCCATCAAATGGGGCTCGCTCGGCATAGAAGTGGTTATCGAATCCACCGGCTTGTTCACGGATAAGGAAAAAGCCGCTGTGCACATCACCTCCGGCGGAGTTAAAAAAGTTGTAATCTCCGCGCCCGCAAAGGGCGAAGACAAGACCTTTGTACTCGGCGTAAACGACAATGAATATGACGCAAAAGCGCACAACGTGGTTTCAAACGCATCCTGCACCACAAACTGCCTTGCGCCTTTTACAAAGGTACTGCATGACAAGATAGGCATAGTAAAAGGGCTGATGACTACCATACACTCCTATACCAATGACCAGAGAACGCTTGACCTTCCTCATAAGGATTTAAGAAGGGCAAGGGCCGCAGCTCTTAACATGATACCGACCTCCACCGGAGCCGCAAAGGCAATAGGGCTTGTAATGCCCGAACTGAAGGGAAAGCTGAACGGATTCTCAATGAGGGTGCCTACGCCTAACGTATCTGCCGTTGACGTAACCTTTGAAATGAAAAGGGACGTAACAAAAGAAGAGATCAATGCAATGCTCAAAGAAGCAGCCGAAGGGCCGCTGAAAGGCATTCTGGGTTACACCGACCTGCCGCTCGTATCGCGCGACTTCCTGAATGACCCGCGCTCGTCCATAATTGATTCAGACTGCACCTATGTTGTGGGTAATATGGTAAAGGTAGTTGCATGGTATGACAATGAATGGGGCTATTCAAACAGGGTTGTTGACCTGGTTGACCTTATGATAGCAAAAGGGCTGTAATTTACCCCTGATTTAATGTTATAAACCGGGGCGCCGCAAAAACGGCGCCCCGGAAAACTTATAAACTCATATTTCATAAGAGGTGCTTTATGGCAAAACTGTCGATTGAGGACATAGGCGGCGAACTTAAAGGAAAAAAAGTATTCATGCGCGTTGATTTCAACGTGCCGCTTGATTCAAACAGGGTTATAACATCTGACAAGAGGATAGCCGCTTCACTGCCTTCTATCAAATACGTGATCGAAAAAGGCGGCAGGCTCATTCTTGCCTCGCACCTCGGCAGGCCCAAAGGCGTAACCCCCGAGTTCTCGCTTGATGTTGTGGCTAAAAAGCTCTCTGAACTCCTCGGGCAGGATGTAAAGTTTGTCAATGACTGCATAGGCGAAGATGCAAAAAAATCCGCCGATACGTTAAAAGACGGTGAAGTGCTCCTGCTTGAAAATGTCAGGTTCTATAAGGAAGAGGAAAAAAACGACCCTGAATTCGCCAAAAAACTCGCATCCCTCGGTGAAATATACATAAACGACGCTTTCGGCACCGCCCACAGGGCTCACGCCTCCACGGAAGGCGTATGTAAGTTTATGGGAAAATGCGCGGCAGGCTTCCTCATGAACAAGGAGCTGAAATTTCTCGGCCAGTTGATGGACAAGCCGGCAAAACCTTTTATTGCTATTTTAGGCGGCGCGAAAGTTTCGGACAAGATAATGGTGATAGAAAATCTGCTCAACATAGTGGACGGTATTATCATAGGCGGAGGAATGGCATATACGTTCCTAAAGGCACAAGGGCGACAGATAGGCGACTCGCTGTGTGAAAATGATAAAGTGATGACGGCAAAAGAGGTGCTGAAAAAAGCCATTGATAAAAACGTGGCTCTCTATCTGCCGATAGACCATATCGTCGCCAAAACACCCCCGGCAGAAGGCGATTTTATTGAAAATCTTAAAAAATCAGAATACAAAGAAGTTTTGAGGGATGACATAGAAGAAGGATGGGAAGGCGTTGATATCGGGAAGAATTCAATAGATAAGTTCTCCAATATCATAAAAAAATCAAAGACGATATTCTGGAACGGCCCTATGGGGGTGTTTGAAGTGGACCAGTTCTCAAAAGGCACTCTCGGCGTGGCGCAGGCTCTTGCCAACTCCGGCGCGGTAACTGTTGTAGGCGGCGGTGACTCGGCATCTGCACTCAAGAAACTCAAATTGACAGATAAAATGACGCACGTATCAACAGGCGGCGGCGCATCGATGGAATTCATGGAAGGGACAGAGCTGCCGGGCGTGGCGGCGCTTACGAACAAGTAAAAAAACAGGATTGTCTCAGGTTTCACGTTTCAGCTTTCAGGCGCACTTAAGCCTGCGGCTTTTACTTGAAACTTGAAACGTGAAACCTGAAACCAAACCGGAGGTTAACTTTAATATGAGAATACCTTTAATTGCAGGAAACTGGAAGATGTACAAAACCGAAGAAGAAGCAGTAGCTCTGGCAGAATCCCTGAAAAATGTTCTGAAAGATACCGACCCGGCAAAAGCGGAAGTGGCCATATGCCCCCCGTTTATAGCTGTATCAGCCGTCCATAAGGTCATAAAGGGAAGCAACATAGGCTTAGGCTGCCAGAACATATACCCGAAAATGGAAGGGGCTTTCACAGGGGAAATTTCACCCCTGATGGCGCGTGAGTCGGGGTGCTATTTCGTAATACTCGGCCACTCGGAGCGCAGGCAGTATTTCAACGAAACAAATGAGTTCATAAACAGCAAGGTGAAGTCCGTGCTGGAATACAAGATGACTCCGATTCTGTGCGTCGGGGAAAAACTGGAAGACAGGGAAGCGGGCACTACCGAAAAAGTGGTTGAGGATCATATCCGCGGCGGGTTTGCAGGCATATCAAAAGAAGACGCGTTAAAAGTAGTAGTCGCATACGAGCCTGTATGGGCGATAGGCACAGGCAAAACAGCTACAAAAGAACAGGCTCAGGAAGTGCACGCCTTCATAAGAAAGCTTCTCACGGAGCTTTACGACGAAGCGACAGCTCAGGTAATAAGAATACAGTACGGCGGAAGCGTAAAGCCCGAGAACGCGAAAGAACTTATGTCCATGCCCGACATTGACGGCGCGTTGGTCGGCGGGGCTTCGCTGAAAGCCGACTCATTTGAAGGCATAGTAAAATACTACAGGTAATTCCTGTAAAATAAACACCGGAGGAATTAAATGCTTCTTTACAACATTGTATGGGTACTGCACCTGATTATAGTGGTTCTCCTGATAGTCACGGTCCTGATACAAACGGGCAAAGGTTCTGAAGTGGGCTTCGCGTTCGGCGCGGGCGCCGCTCAGACTATGTTCGGCTCAGGCGGCGGGAAATCATTTATCACAAGGTTCACGGTAATACTCGCAATCTCTTTTATGGCCACATCAATTTTTCTCGCTTTTTACCAGGCGAGGGTGCTTGGCGACTACAGAGGGGTAATTGACAAGGTAACGGCAGAGCAGTCGGCGCCGGGACAGAATGTCCCGCAGCCGGTTGAAAAACCCAGAACTGAATAAATAATAAAAAAGCGGGCTGTAAAAAGCCCGCTTTTTCATTTCATGCGGGGGCTTAATGAAAATTAAAGCTTTAATAATTTTACTTTCTGTTTCTCTGCTGTCCGGCGCGTGCGGTAAAAAAGGGGATTCATATTACTTAAAATCAAAATACACAGACAAACCCTCTTACGGCGATATTCTTATTGACTCCACCATCGGCGAGCCTTCCACGCTGAACCCGGTTCTTGCCTCTGATTCGGCTTCGAGCGCCGTCACAGGGCTTGTTTTCAGCGGGCTTGTTAAATACGACAAAGACATGAACATTACAGGCGACCTTGCCGAGTCCTTTTCGGTGACGCCTGACGGGCTGTCCATAACATTTAATCTCAGGCGCGGGGTAAAGTGGCATGACGGCGCGCCCTTTACCGCCCGGGACGTAAAATTCACATACGAGACATTCATAGACCCAAACGTCAAAACCGCCTACAGCGGGCTTTTTGAACCTGTCAAAAACGTCAAAATAATTGACGATCATACAGTCAGAGTTGACTACAAATACGTCTTTGCCCCCGGCTTGCAGTATTGGGGTATGGAGATAATCCCGTACCACCTGCTTAAAGGGCAGGATATCAACAAAGCTGATTTCAACCGCTCGCCGGTCGGCACCGGGCCCTATGTTTTTGACAAATGGGTTACCGCTTCAAAGATAGAGTTAAAAGCAAACAAAGAATACTTTGACGGCGAACCCTATATATCCAGATATGTTTACAGGATAATCCCGGACCAGAGCGTCCAGTTTATGGAGCTCAAAGCCGGCTCCATAGATATGATGTCTCTCAACTCCGACCTTTACTTTACCAAAGCCTCTGACAAATCATTTGAAAAAAACTTCAACAAATTTGCAATACCGGCGCGTTCGTACATATATATCGGCCTCAACATGAAAAACCCTCTTTTCAAGGATGTAAAAGTACGGCGGGCAATAAACTACGCCATAGACAAAGAGGGTATAATAGCCGGAGTAAGGCGCGGGCTCGCCAAACGGATAACAGGCCCTTTTATCCCCGGCACATATGCTTATAACGAAAATGCCGCGGCTTATGATTACAACCCGGAAAAAGCAGCCGGACTGCTTGCAGAAGCGGGCTGGAAAAAAGGCTCTGACGGGCTTCTTGAAAAAGAGGGCAAAAAATTCACTTTCACCATATACAGCAATCAGGGCAACAAAGAACGCGAGCAGATAGCAGCCATAATACAGGAACAGCTCTCGCAGATAGGGATCAAGGCGGAAATCAGGATAATGTCGTGGCCTATTTTGCTCTCCGAAAACATAGACAAGAAAAAATTTGACGCTGTGGTTATGGGCTGGAGCATATCAAACGACCCCGACTGCCATGACATCTGGCACTCCTCCAAAACAAAAGAAGGGGAGTTTAATTTTGTCTCATACGCAAACCCGGAAGTTGACAAGCTGCTCAA
>CAYGHG010000051.1:0-18389 GCA_964349515.1 uncultured Spirochaetia bacterium | reverse complement strand
CTTAACGAGGTGTGTCGCTCCTATGCATACACAACATTTGACAAAAACTCAATTGACTTACGGATTTTGCTATGGTAGATTATTACATATTAATAGGAGGCTTTATGAATAAAACAATGAGTATTATTCTTGTTTTGATTCTGTCTGTTGCGGCTGCTTGTATCCTTTTTGCCCGGGAAAACACCGGAAAAAAAGCGGATGCGCTTTATCCTGAAGACTCCAAATATTATCCGGAGTACGTGGGTAATACCTGGTATTTCCAAGGGTACAAGAAAAACGCTCCGGATAAACTGCTAAACGTAAAGGCGCAGGTGCTGTACACCCAAAAGCGCGATAACGAAGATTACTACTATATACACGCCCCGAAAATGGGGATAAGATATCTAAACAAGAAAAGGGATGACGGTGTTTACATGAGGGTAATCAAGTACCCCTTTCCGCTTTTCGGATTTCCGATAGACGTTGACCTTGTGCCGGCAATGCCCATAATTAAGTTCCCGTTTAAACAAGGGGACAAATGGACGCATACCGGAAAAGCAAGGGCTGTAATATTCTTTATACCTATTGAAAAAAATATCAGGTCAGATTTTGAAGTGATGGGAAGGAAGACTATTAAGACACCTGCCGGCGATATAGATACCTGGCACGTAAAAGTTATTGTTGATGAGGGCGACGGAAAACCGACGGAAGAAAACTACTGGTACGGAAATGGCTTTGGTTATTCGATGGCGGATACGACAGGCCACTACGCCGAACTTGTGGGCTACAGGTTCTATGACGAAGAAAAAGGGATGTGGCACGAAAAGATACCAAAGGAGGCACACACATATGAATAGAAAGGCACTGTTGGTTGTAGCCGCGCTTGCGCTGTTTATGGGCGGCTGTTCGCTTAAAAAAACTGTTATCAATTCCACAGCGCTGTTTATGGACGATCTTGTGGATTCTTTTTTTCAGGAAAATGACCTCGAATTTGCGGAAACAGCCATACCGGGCAATCTAAAGCTTCTTGACGGACTGATAAAAGGCGCGGAGGGCGGCAACGAAGGGCTTCTCATAAAAGGATGCAAACTTTATGGGATGTATGCCATGGGATTTCTTGAAGATACGGGTGTTGACAGAAAAGATGAAAGAAAGCGCACTCAGAGGGCTTCTAATTTTTATAAAAGGGCCCGCGACTACGGCATGGAGGTGCTCAAAAAAAGGCCTGATTTCAAGAATTCTTTGGATAAAAGCACTGACGAATTTTTACCTTCGCTTCAGGCGTTCGGTAAAGATGACCTTGAATCTCTTTTCTGGACATCGTTTGCCTGGGGGGAATACATAAACCTAAACAGGCACAATATCAGGGCAGTGGCCGATCTGCCCAAGGTAAAGGCTATGATGGAGCGGGTAATAGCCCTTGACGACACATACTTTTACGGGCTCCCGCGGCTTTTCATGATAGTTTATTACAGTATGCCGCCGATGTTTGGGGGAGATCCGGTTAAGGCAAAGGCAGAATACGACCGGGTAAAGGAAATATCCGGGGATAAATTCATACTTACCGATTTTTTTATGGCAAAGTATTATGCTGTTCAGGTACAGGACAGGGAGATGTTTGATTATCTGCTGGATAAGATTGAAAATGCGGAAGATGATGTAATACCGGAGAAGATGTTCACTAAAATAGCCAAGAAAAAGGCTGAATTCATAGGCAAAAAAGCCGGGGATCTGTTCTGAAAAGAGGTAACACATAGAACAGCCACAGCCGTCTAAAGCAGTGAATGCAGGCAAAATCCAAGGAGGAATGAAATGAAGAAAACAGCAGCTTTGATTCTGGCTCTTGTTATTGCGTCATCGGCTTATAGCGCGCCGGTTGAAATAAAGTTTGCCACAATAGCGCCTGACGGTTCTACGTGGATGAATATAGTCAGGGAGTTTGCGGAATCAGCGGAAGAGCAGACAAATAACGCAGTAAAGTTCCGTTTTTACGCAGGCGGGGTATCGGGCGATGAAAAAGATGTTTTGAGAAAAATGCGCAATGGTCAGCTTCACGCGGCCGGTTTTACTTCGCAGGGGCTCGGAGAGGTAGTGCCGGAGGTAAGGCTTATCAATATTCCGCTTGTTTTTCAGAATTACGGTGAAGTGGATTATGTAATGTCAAAAATGGCACCTTACTTTGAAAAGGAATTCGATAAAAAAGGTTATGCAGTGCTCGGCTGGCCCGAAGTGGGGTTTGCCTATGTATTTTCGACAAAAAAAATTGATTCTCTTGAATCAATGAAACAGGTAAAAATGTGGGTATGGGGCGATGACGTTCTCGGCAATACTCTCTTTAAAAATCTCGGAATCTCGCCTATCGCCTTGTCCCTTGTGGACGTAATGCAGTCTTTGCAGACGGGGCTTATTGAGGGAGTTTACGGCTCGCCTCTGTCAGCGCTTGCACTTCAGTGGAACACGCGGGTAAAGTTTGTGCTTGATCTAAAGGTGGCGGACGTGCCGGGCGGCGTGCTTATTTCAAAATCCCAATGGAGAAAAATCAGCCCGGAAAACCAGAAAATAATAATGAAAGAAGCATCAAAGGCAATGAAAAAACTGACGGAGGCTTCACGCCGTGAAAATGACGAGGCACTGCAGATAATGCTGAACCAGGGAATGATAATGTCAAAAGCTGACGGAGAATCCGACAGAGAGGCTTTTCAAAATGCGAGTGAAGCCACGGCAAAAGACCTCGTGGGAAAATTTTACACAAAAGCGCAGCTTGACGAAGTCATGTCTTACCTGAAAGAGTACAGGGCCTCAAAGAAAAAATGAAGATACTGCGAAGGATAAACCTTTTACTGTACAAGTTTCAAAAGAACGCTCTGGTTGCGCTTTTTTTTGTACTCCTCGCCCTGGCCTCGGCACAGGTTTTGCTCAGGATTTTCTTTAAGGCGGGGATAGAAAACGCAGACTCTGTGACCCGTTTTCTTGTCCTTTGGATAGGATTTCTGGGAGCGTCGCTTGCCACCTATAAAAACAGGCATATAAATATCGATATATTGTCGCAGTTTATGAATCTGAAAGGCAACCGCCCGGTGGGCGCAATAGTAAACGGAGCGGCTTTTACGGTCTGCGGTTTTCTGCTTACGGCATCTATTTTTTTCATATCGGATGAAATAGCATATTCCTCATCTCTTATGGGCATACCCGTATGGGTGCTTGAGCTTGCCCTGCCTGTCACATTTCTCTTTATGAGCCTGCGGTTTCTCCAGGTATTTCTTGAAAACATACTGGGGAAAAAAGCATGATAGCCCTTCTGATCGCGGTTGTGGCTGTAGCGCTTGCACTGATAGGGACGCCGCTTTTTGTGGTGTTAGGCGGTGTTGCCATGACACTTTTTGCATTGTCAGACATCAATATATCCGCAGTTATTATTGAGGCTATGAGGATTGCGACATCACCTGTACTCATTACCATACCTCTTTTTACCTTTGCCGGCTATATAATGGCTGAAAGCGGAACTCCGAGAAGGCTGATTAACCTTACTGCCGCGCTTTTTGGCTGGTTTCGCGGAGGAACTGCCATAATAGCCATAATAGCCTGTACTTTCTTTACGGCATTTACCGGTGCGACAGGGGTGACCATAATAGCCCTGGGGGGGCTGCTTTTTCCGCTTCTCATGAAGGAAAAATACGGAGAGAAATTTTCATACGGGCTTATTACCTCGGCCGGCACAATGGGGATGCTTTTTCCGCCCAGCATAGCGATAATCTTATACGGCCTTATAGCAAACGTAAGTATAAACAAACTTTTTATAGCAGGCATAATACCCGGCGCTGTGCTTGTGATACTTATATCCATATACTCTGTTAAAAAAGCTCCGCCTGTTGATACGGCGCGGAAAGTATCTGCAAGGGATGTGTTAAAAGCGGCAAAAGAGATGGCGTGGGAGATTCCGCTGCCGTTTATTGTTCTTGGAGGCATATACAGCGGGACATTTACCGCCGCAGAAGCAGCGGTCATAACCGCGCTTTATGCTTTTATAGTCGAGGTATTCATATACAGGGATATCAAACTTAAAAGAGATGTTCCGAGGATAACGCGTGCAAGCATTGTGCTGACAGGCGGCATATTTGTAATACTCGGTTCAGCGCTCGGGCTTACCAATTATCTGATAGACCAGCAGGTGCCTATGAAGGCGCTGGAGTGGATGCAGGCAAATGTGGGAAACAAATATATTTTCCTTATTCTGCTGAATATATTTCTGATACTCGTCGGATGCATAATGGATGTGTTTTCCGCAACAATGGTGGTTGTTCCTTTGATCGCGCCGATTGCGATAAGTTTTGGCATTGACCCCGTGCATCTCGGGATAATATTTCTTACAAACTTAGGCATAGGGTACCTGACGCCTCCGGTGGGGATGAATCTGTTTATAGCGGGGTTCAGGTTCCGTAAGCCCGTGATAGTACTCGCAAAGGCAGCCCTGCCGTTTTTGTTTATAATGCTGGCAGGCCTTATGCTGATTACATACATCCCGGGTTTAAGCCTCTGGCTCGTAGAAGTTTTAAAAATTAACTGACGCACTTTTGCAGATTATGAGCCATATAACAAACAACATCCCAAAAATGTATTTTCTCCGATTTTTTACCTCCTGCTGGATGATTGCGCCCATATTGATACCTTTTTACGAGGCAAACGGGCTGTCTGCGACAGGAGTTTTTACCGTTCAGTCGGCATTTTTTATCGCTATGTTCTTTCTTGAAGTGCCGTCGGGTTACATTGCAGATGTATTTGGCAGGCGTTTTTCCATAATACTGGGTTCAATCGCTTTTCCGGCCGGGCTTGTGATTTACGCTTTTTCAGGCTCGCTGGTTGGTTTTATAATCGCCGAGGCTTTTATCGCTCTCGCAATAGCTATGCGCTCGGGCAGCGACCAGGCAATGATGTATGACTCCCTTAAAAACATGAAGAAACAGAAGGAATACAAAAAGACCGAAGGAAAAGCGGCAATGCTTGAGCGCATAGGAGACTCCATAGCCGCGCCGCTCGGAGGTTTTATAGGCGCGGTTAACTTAAAACTTGTTTTCTTTATTAACGCCGCGGTAATGGCGGTGATGACGCCCATAGCGCTCACGCTTAAAGAGCCTGCGAGAAAAAAAATAAAAACCTCAGATCATGCCGCTGAAATAGCCGGTATTTTAAAATACTGCGCATCGCACCCGAAAGTACTGCTGCCCATTCTCATGTACTCGCTGGTTTTCGGTTCTTCGATAATTGCTATATGGGCATATTATATGTATTACAGGGAACTCGGCATCGGGGTCGCCTGGTACGGGCTTCTTCACGCGGGTATTTCTCTGGCGAGCGGGGCCGCTTCGCTTTATGCCTACAAAATTGAAAAAAAAATAGGGCTGAAATATGCCGTACTGGCACTCATGCCCTTTGCCCTGTTTTCTGTGCTGCTCGGGCTTGTAAGCAGCCCGGGAATGATAATTTTCATATTCATTAATGGCTTTATACTCGGGCTTTCGGTTCCAGTGTTGTTTGACGCCATCAATAAACAGGTGCCTTCAAAGATAAGAGCCACTGTCATATCTGTTGCAAATATGGGAAGGGGCCTGTTTTTTATCATTTTTTCCCATATTTTTGGTTTTATAACCGATAAGAGCAGCCTCGGGAATGCTTTTATTTTTCTGGGTATATTTTACGCGTGCGCAGGCCTTTTGATTTTTGCTATGATGGTCAGAAAAAGGGTGGTATAATCAGATAAAACAAAAGGAGGATTTACAATGAAGAATGTGCTTATAGTCCTGATAGGGGTAATAGCATTGTGGTTTGTAATAAGCAGAATGAACACATCCCCTGAAAAAGCGGACAATGCCGCCACGCAGTACGCTGATAACCTTAAAAAGAGCGAGGAGCGGGCTGTTGAGGCCGCGGCAAAGGCAAATCTTACTATCGCGCGTGCGGCTCTTTCAAGATTCAGGCACTCCGAGGGAAGAATCCCAAACAACGCGGAAGAGATGGTTGAATTAAAGTACCTTGACAGGATTCCAAAATACGTAAGATACGATTCCAGAACCGGAAGTTTTGAGGCAGATATGGGTCAGGAGTAAGCCCCAAAGGGGCTCGATATGGTATATATTGTTATGGGGGTTATGGGCGCGGGCAAAACAACTATCGGACGCAAGCTCGCCAAGAAACTTAACTGCCGTTTCTATGACGGCGACGATTACCATTCGGAATTCAACAGGGGCAAAATGTCAAAGGGAATCCCGCTCACAGACAAGGAACGTGAACCCTGGATTTTTGCAATACGATCCATAATTGACCTGGAGCTTGCACTCAAAGAAAATGCCGTAATAACCTGTTCTGCGCTCAGAGAAAGATACAGAAAGACACTTATGCAGGCGAGAAAAGATATAGTATTAATTTATCTGAAAGCTGATATCAATACAGTGGAAAAAAGGCTCAAACACAGAAAGGGCGGCTTTGCAAATCCCTCGCTGCTTAAAAGCCAGTTTGAAACTCTGGAAGAACCTGATGACGCGCTTGAGGCTGACGTCAGATACAGCCCTGAATACGTGGTTAAATACATAATAAAAGAACTCGAAAAAAGGGGGAGCAAATGAAAAAAATTCTCAAAATATCCGGAATAGCTTTGGCATCCGTGGCTGTGCTGGTTTTTGCAGTGCTTTTTCACGCAGGTTTATTTGCCAAGGCAAGGGTATCAGAACAGGTGATAGGGCCTTACACGCTTGTATATCTTGAACACAAAGGCGGGTATGAAGAGGCGCCGAAAGTACAGGATAAAATATACAACACTCTTATAGCAGAGTTTAATATCAGGACGACGAGGGGTTTTGGAATTTATTTTGACGACCCGGCAAAAGTCAAAAAGACGGATTTGAGAAGCGAGTTGGGATGCATAATTGACAATGAAGCTGACAAGCAAAAGCTGGAGCTGGTTAAATCAAAATTTCTCGTCAAAGAACTTGCCCCGAAAAAATCAATCACCTGTGAACTGCCGTTTAACAACCCGCTGTCAGTAATGACAGGAATAATGAAAGCATACCCCGCAATGTCAAAATACGCCGAAAGCACGGCGTACCCTGTGGAGTACAGTATGGAGATATACGATGTGCCGGGGAAAAAGATAATATACGTTTTGAGGTAAAATAAATTTGACAACACACGTTCTTTCTGTTATAAACTATTAACACTTCAAAAAGGAGGCTTTGTGATGGAACGCGGAAGCAGTAATTCAAATGCAATCAGCCGCGCTATCATTATGCCCTCCACAGCAATTACCTCTACAGTACTGCTCGTAGTAGTCGTCTTACTTGTACTCGGCCTGCGGCTTAGCTAACCCAAAAGGGGTAGGCAAAGAGCGCAGGCAGCGGGTAAAACCCTAAAAAACCCCTTAATTTAAAAGGCTTTTTATGTCTGCGTATGCACCTAATTTGGAGGTTTTTTAAGGTGTGAAACAGCATTAAAACCGTAAAAAACCTTGATTTTAAAGGGAATTAGGTGTTGAAGGTGAAGTATGATTTTGTTATACTGAAAACCATTTTATATTAATAATAATACGAAAAACGAGGTGTGATATGAGAAGTGATGCGATGAAGAAAGGTGTGGAAAGAACTCCGCACAGGGCGCTCTTTAAGGCCATAGGATATACTGATGAAGAGCTAAAACGCCCCATTATAGGCGTTGTGAATTCATTTAACGAAGTAATACCCGGACATATACACCTAAATACCATAACTCAGGCGGTAAAAGACGGCATCCGCATGGCAGGCGGAACTCCAATGGAATTTCCGACAATAGGCGTATGCGACGGCATCGCCATGGGCCACGCGGGAATGAAATACTCGCTTGTGTCGCGCGAACTAATAGCCGACGGGGCTGAAATAATGGGAACCGCTTATCCTTTTGACGGGCTGGTTTTCATACCAAACTGCGACAAAATAATCCCCGGCATGCTGATGGCGGCGGCAAGGCTTGATATACCCTGTATTTTCGTGTCAGGCGGGCCCATGCTCAAAGGCGTATACAAGAAAAAGACCTATGACCTGATATCAGGCGGTTTTGAAGCTGTAGGCGAGTTTAAAGCAGGCAAGCTTGACGAAGCCACGATGGCTGAAATAGAAAACGCCAGCTGCCCGACCTGCGGCTCGTGTTCGGGGATGTTTACCGCAAACACGATGAACTGCATGACAGAGGCTCTCGGTGTGGCGCTTCCCGGAAACGGCACGATACCTGCGGTGTATTCTTCGAGGATACGTATTGCAAAAGAGTCAGGCATGAAGATAATGGATATAGTCAAGCACGACATCAGGCCTTCTAAGATACTTACTGAAGCTGCGTTTGAGAATGCCTTCACTGTTGACATGGCTCTCGGCGGTTCTACCAACACGATACTTCACCTGCCTGCCATAGCGCATGAAGCGGGTGTGAAATTTGACCTTGCGAGGATTAATACCATTTCAGAGAAAACGCCCAACCTGTGCAAGTTGTCGCCTGCGAAACTGCCGGACGGCACTCAGCACTACATACAGGATCTTGACGAAGACGGCGGAGTCCCTGCCGTGATGAAAGAATTGTCAAAGAAAAAACTGCTTAACCTGAACGCGCTGACTGTGACGGGAATGAAACTCGGGGACAGCATAGCAAAAGCGGAAAAAAACGGAAACGGAGTCATAAAAGATATCACCCTGCCATATTCGCAGCAGGGCGGGCTCGTAATACTGTTCGGTAATCTCGCTCCTGAGGGTGCGGTCGTTAAGCAGTCTGCTGTCGCGCCGGAGATGATGAAAAGGGAGGGCAGGGCAAGGGTTTTTGAGTCCGAAGAAGACGCGCAAAGCGCGATTCTCGGCAAAAAAATTCAGCCCGGTGATGTAGTGGTTATTAAATACGAAGGCCCGAAAGGCGGGCCGGGAATGCGCGAAATGCTCGCGCCTACCGCCGCAATCGCCGGTATGGGGCTCGATAAGGATGTCGCGCTGATTACCGACGGCAGGTTTTCCGGAGGCACGCGAGGCGCAGCCATAGGCCACATATCCCCGGAAGCGATGGAAGGCGGCCCCATAGCCTTTGTTCAGGAAGGCGACATAATTGCGGTGGATATTCCGGCTAAAAAAATTGAGCTTAAAATAACGGACGATGAAATGCAGAAAAGAAAAGCCGCATGGAAACAGCCCGAACCGAAAATAAAAGGCGGTGTATTGGGGCGCTATGCCAAGATGGTTACAAGCGCCAGCACGGGGGCTGTTTTTAAAGACTGATAAAGTTTTTTGGATTTTTGAGCTTGGATTTTGGAACTAAATCAAAAATCTGAAATCCCAAACAGCCGTGATTCCGGCTGAAGTGGAATTTGAATGTAAAAAAAAATATGGAGATGATGAGATGAACGGAGCAAAAATACTTTTAGAGTCACTGAAAAAAGAGGGTGTTGACACGGTGTTCGGGTATCCGGGCGGCGTTGTGCTGCCTTTGTTTGACGAAATATACAGCGAAAAGGGAATTAATCTCGTGCTGGTACGCCACGAGCAGGGCGCGGCGCATATGGCAGACGGCTACGCGCGTTCTACGGGAAAAGTCGGCGTATGCCTCGCGACATCAGGGCCGGGAGCCACAAACCTGGTAACAGGCATCGCGACTGCGTATATGGATTCAATACCGATGGTTGCGCTGACGGGCCAGGTAATCACTTCGCTTATTGGAAACGACGCTTTTCAGGAAGCCGACATCACGGGAATTACAAGGCCGATAGTAAAGCACAACTACATAGTAAAGAAAACAGCCGATCTGGCGCAGACCATAAAAAACGCTTTTCATGTGGCGCGCAGCGGCAGGCCGGGGCCGGTTGTGGTTGACCTGCCGAAAGATGTATTTACAGGCGAAGCGGATTTTAAATACCCTGAAAAGGACTCTCACCGCGGCTATAAGCCGGTGTACGAGGGAAATAAACTTCAGATAAAAAAAGCTGTTGAGATGATAGAAAAAGCCGAAAGACCCCTGCTGTACGTGGGAGGAGGGGTGATACTTTCCAACTCCTCGGAAGAGCTGATTAAGTTCATGGAAAAAACCGACATACCGGTTACAACGACGCTGATGGCAATGGATGCCGTTCCGACAAATCACAGGCTTAGCACGGGAATGCTCGGGATGCACGGCACCAGGTTTGCGAATTATGCGGTGCAGGAGTGCGACCTGCTGATTGCAGTGGGCGCGCGTTTTGACGACAGGGTTACCGGCAAAGTGGCTGATTTTGCGCCGCACGCAAAGATCATACATATTGACATTGACCCTGCGGCAATAGGTAAAATCATAACTCCTGAACTGCCTCTTGTGGGTTCGGTTAAGAACATACTTCCGGAGATGACTAAAGAGATAAAGAAACTTGAGCACAAAGAGTGGCTTGCAAAGATAGAGGGCTGGAAAAAGGAGTTCCCGCTCACATTCAAGGATTCAGACACCGAGATCAAGCCGCAGTTCGTGGTAAGAAAGATTTCAGAACTTGCAAAGGATGACACCATAATAACAACTGAAGTGGGGCAAAACCAGATGTGGGCGGCTCAGTTTTACTCGTTCCGCAAGCCCCGCACGTTCCTGACGTCAGGCGGTTTGGGCACTATGGGATACGGGCTGCCGGCCGCGATAGGCGCGCAGGCTGCAAATCCGGGAAAACTGGTAATTGACGTTGCAGGCGACGGTTCCATACAGATGAATATTCAGGAACTTGCTACGGCTGTGAAATATAAGCTGCCGGTAAAGGTGGCCATATTAAACAACGGCTTCCTTGGGATGGTAAGGCAGTGGCAGGAACTCTTTTACGGAAAGAGATATTCGCATACGCAGATAGAGCAGTCGGTTGATTTTGTAAAACTTGCCGAAGCATACGGCGCAAAGGGAATAAGGGTAACTAAAAAGTCAGAGGTAGAAAGCGCGCTGAAAGAAGCTTTTGCATATGACGGGCCGGTTATGATTGATTTTGTGGTATCTGTTGAAGAAAATGTATGGCCCATGGTGCCCGCGGGAGCACCGCTTGGCAGCATGATACACGGGGAACTGGCTTAACAAAGCTGTCACTTGTAGTCAGCAACAAACAATTAAAAAACAGGAGAAACTACAATGGAAAAGAAAAAGATACTTACAGTGACGGTGGAGAACCAGCCGGGCGTACTCGCGCGTATTGCGGGGCTTTTTTCGGGAAGGGATTACAACATAGACTCCCTTGCCGTCGGCGAGACTGAGGACCACTCGCTGTCGCGCATGACGATTGTTGCAACAGGTGACGAGATTGTGCTTGACCAGATCATAAAGCAGTTGAACAAGCTTGTGGATACAATAAAGGTAATCGACATGGAAGGCGAAAACTATGTAGAACGAGAGCTTGCGCTTGTCAGGGTAGATGTAAAGGGCAAGGATAAAAATGATCTTATGCAGGTAGTGGGAATATTCAGGGGCAAGGTGCTGGATGTAACGGATGATTCATACATGGTTGAAATAACAGGAACAGACGATAAGATCAATGCTTTTATTTCGCAGATGAACGGTTACGGAGTGATTGAAATGTCAAGGACGGGCACCATAGCGCTTACAAGAGGAAAAAAATAAAACCGGGGGAACCCGTAAAACCGAAAGGAGAAAGAGATGATTAAAGTGTACTATGAGAAAGACGCGAACATGAACCTGCTCAAGAACAAGACGGTGGGCATCATAGGTTTTGGTTCGCAGGGCCACGCGCACGCGCAGAATTTGAGGGACAGCGGAATCAGGGTACTGGTAAGCGAGCTTGAAGGCACGAAGAATTACAATGCTGCGATAGACGCAGGATTCAGGGTTTCTGACGCGGCAACTGTTGCAGAGCAGTCTGACGTCATAATGATGCTCGTTCCGGACGCTCTCCAGGCTGTAATCTACAGAAATTCAATCAAAGACAGGATGAAAGCCGGCAAAGTCCTTGCTTTTGCCCACGGTTTCAACATCCACTACGGCCAGATTGTGCCGCCGGCGAACGTTGACGTCATAATGATCGCACCCAAAGGGCCCGGACACATGGTAAGGCGCCAGTTTGAGGAAGGCATGGGCGTTCCCGCGTTAATCGCAATTCATCAGAACGCTTCAGGCAAGGCAAAAGATATCGCGATTGCATACGCCACCGGGCTCGGGGCAGGGAAGCCGGGAATAATCGAGACCACATACAAAGAAGAGACGGAAACCGACCTTTTCGGAGAACAGGCTGTTCTCTGCGGCGGATGCTCGGCGCTTGTAAAAGCCGGTTACGAAACGCTTGTAGAGGCCGGTTACCAGCCTGAGATGGCTTATTTTGAGGTGCTTCACGAGTTAAAACTTATTGTTGACCTCATGTATGAGGGCGGCATTGCGGGTATGAGGTATTCAATATCCGACACCGCTAAATACGGCGATATCACGCGCGGACCCAGGCTGATTACTGCAGAGACAAAGAAAGAGATGAAGAAAATACTGGGAGAGATACAGTCGGGTCAGTTTGCAACCGAGTGGATACTTGAAAACCAGGCAAATAAACCTATGTTTAACGCGCTCTTAAGAAATGACGCGGAACACGGCATAGAGGTAACGGGCAGGCAGTTAAGAAAAATGATGCCCTGGATTACAAAAAAAGAAGAGAAAAAAGCGGAGCCGGTAAAAAAAGCTGCGCCTGCGAAGAAGAAAGCAAAAGCAAAGAAAAAAAAGTAAGATGACATAACCTGTTTCCCGCGCCTTTTTGTTCAAGGCGCGGGAAACAGGGATTATTAAGCCCTAAATAAAAGAAAGGCGGCAGGAAAATGAAAGTAAATAAGAAAGAAGAAAAAGTACTTATATTTGACACCACTTTGAGGGACGGCGAGCAGGTTCCCGGAGCTTCCCTTACCCGTGTGGAAAAACTTGAGATTGCAAAACAGCTTGAGAGGCTTAATGTCGACATCATAGAGGCGGGTTTCCCTTTTTCATCCCCGGGAGACCTGGAATCCGTGAGAGAGATAGCAAAAGCCCTTAAGAAACCCATAGTGGCGGGCCTCGCGCGCGCCGTAAAAAAAGACATTGACGCATGCGCGGAAGCATTCAAGGGCGCAAAAAGGCCGAGGATTCACACTTTCATCGGAACTTCGCCCCAGCATGTAGTGTACATTACAAAAACAACAAATGAAGAAGTGTTAAGGCGCGCCATAGAAGCCGTGAAATACGCCAGAAATCTCTGTGATGACGTGGAGTTTTCCGCTATGGACGCGACGAGGACGGATTTTGATTATTTGTGTAAAATTGTTGAGGAGACCATTAAAGCCGGGGCGAGAACAATAGACATACCGGATTCGGTGGGATACACCACGCCCGAAGAATTCGGAAATCTGATAAGAAAACTTTACAATACTGTCCCGAATATCAATAAGGCTGTTATCGCAGTACACTGCCACAATGACCTCGGGATGGCTACGGCAAACTCTCTTTCCGCTATACTGGCGGGAGCCAGGCAGGTGGAATGCACCATTAACGGCCTTGGCGAGCGCGCGGGCAACGCGGCGCTGGAAGAGGTGGTAATGACGCTTAAAACGAGAAAAGATTTTTACAGGGTGGACACCAACATAAATACAAAAGAGATTTACAAAGCCTCAAAACTTGTGACAAGGCTGACAGGAATGATAGTCCAGCCCAATAAATCGGTTGTCGGAGAAAATGCGTTTGCGCATGCCTCGGGAATACACCAGGACGCAATCTTAAAGCATGAGTCCACGTTCGGCATAATGACGCCGCAGTCTGTAGGAATACCGGGCCACGAGCTTGTTCTTACCGCACGCTCGGGGAAACACGCGCTTGTCCACAGATTGGAGTATTTGGGTTTTAAAGTATCCGAAAAGGAGCTGCCGGAGTTGTATGAGAAATTTTTGTCAATAGCTGACAAGAAAAAAGAGGTTTTTGACGAGGATCTGATAGCCCTGATGCAGGAGGGCGGAAGAAAAGGAAATGATATTTATGTCCTTGATTATATTTTCGCCGCCACAGGCAGTACAATGCTGCCTACTGCGACAGTCAGGATTAAAAAAGGGGACAAGGTTTTTGAAGACGCGGCAACAGGCGACGGCCCCATAGACGCGGTATACAAGGCGATAAATCAGATGGTAAAATCAAACGTCAAACTTATTGACTATCAGATCAAGTCGATAACCAAAGGCAAAGAAGCGCAGGGAGAAGTAACCGTAAGGGTGCAGGAAAACGGTGAAGAGGTCAACGGGCGCGGGATGTCAACAGACATCATAGAAGCAAGCGCCAAAGCATACCTGGATGCGCTGACAAAACTGGAAAAATCAGGTAAAAAATAAAGTTTTTTGTTGTTCCCTGAAACTTGAGACCTGAAACCTGAAACTAATTAGGAGGTAATATTATATGAGCATGAACATAGCTGAAAAGATTCTTGCCGCGAAAGCGGGAAAAAAGCACGTTGAGCCGGGAGAACTCGTAATTGCCGACATAGACCTCGTGCTTGCAAACGACATTACCGCGCCTATTGCCATAAAAGAGTTTAAGGCTGCCGGTGCGACAAAAGTATGGGACAAAAACAAAGTAGCCCTTGTGCCTGATCATTTTACGCCGAACAAGGATATTAAGTCGGCAGAACAGGCAAAGATGCTGCGTGAGTTCGCGCGCGAGCAGAAACTCACACACTATTATGACCAGTCAGATGTAGGAATTGAGCACGCGCTGCTCCCCGAGCAGGGAGTTGTGGTTCCGGGCGACCTTGTCATAGGTGCTGATTCTCACACCTGCACATACGGCGCGCTTGGCGCATTTGCGACCGGCGTAGGCTCTACTGACGCCGCTTTCGGCATGATGACAGGCAAAGCCTGGTTTAAGATTCCGCCGTCGATAAAGTTCGTATATAAAGGAAAGCTGAACAAGTGGGTCAGTTCAAAGGATCTGATACTTCATACCATAGGCGACATAGGTGTGGATGGAGCGCTTTACAAGGCTATGGAGTTCACAGGCCCGGTTATTGACAAATTGTCAATGGACGCGAGGATGACCATGTCAAATATGGCAATAGAAGCAGGCGGAAAAGCAGGCCTGATGAATCCTGATGAAACAACGCTTGCGTATGTAAAGGGCCGCGCTGAGCATAAATGGAAGGTATATACCAGCGACAAAGACGCAAAATATGAGAATATTATTGAATACGACTGCTCCAAACTGGAGCCTGTAGTGTCATGCCCGAGCCTTCCGGAAAATACAAAGCCTGTTTCAAAACTGGGCAAAATAGCGATAGACCAGTCGGTAATAGGCTCGTGCACAAACGGCAGGCTTGAAGATTTGAGAATAGCTGCAAAGATTTTAAAGGGTAAGAAAATCAATTCAAGGGTGCGCTGTCTGGTGTTCCCGGGCACAAAGGAAATATACCTGCAGGCAATAAAAGAAGGGCTTGTTGAAACATTTGTAAAAGCCGGCGCGGTATTCTCCATGCCTACTTGCGGGCCGTGCCTCGGCGGGCATATGGGCATACTCGCAAAGGGCGAGGTGGCCATATCAACTACAAACAGGAACTTTGTGGGCAGGATGGGTCATACCGAAAGCAGCGTTTACCTCTCGTCGCCTGCAATTGCGGCGGCAAGCGCACTGCTGGGCAGGATTGGAAGCCCGGAGGAATTGAAAAAGGCATAGGCCCTATCGGACGTATAAGTCCTATAAAAATTCGGAGGTTAACTTATATGAAAATAAGCGGTAAAGTATGGCGGTTTGGAAACGATGTTGATACTGATTTGATAATACCGGCACGGTATCTGAATACGTCAGACCCTGCGGAGCTGGCAAAGCACTGCATGGAGGATGCGGACAAGACTTTTGCATCCAAAGTGGGCGCAGGAGACGTTATGGTTGCAGGAAAAAACTTCGGATGCGGCTCGTCAAGAGAGCACGCGCCTGTGGCTATCAAGGCTGCGGGTGTTTCCTGCGTAATCGCGAAAGATTTCGCCAGAATTTTTTACAGAAATTCTTTTAATATCGGACTTCCGATATTTGAGTCCGAAGAAGCCTCGCTCAAGATCGCAGAGGGCGACTCTGTGGAAATAGACGCGGATAAAGGAGTAATAAAAAATGTTACGAAAAACGAGGAATACAGAGTAAAACCCATACCGCCTTTCATGCAGGAGCTTGTGGCGGCAGGCGGGCTTATCAACTACGGCAAAAAGAAGTATAAAATAAAATAAGAACAGGATGGTGGACTAAAATGGCAAAGTCATACAACATCGCGGTAATGGGCGGAGACGGCACAGGCCCGGAAGTTGCGGCCGAAGGCCTTAAGGTATTGAAAGCGGCGGCTGCAAAACACGGAGTAACCCTCAATTTCACCGATTATGATTTCGGAGGCGAGCGCTATATGAAGACGGGCGAGCTCCTGCCTGATTCGGGAATAGAGGAACTAAAGAAACACAATGCTATCTATCTTGGCGCAATAGGGCACCCTGATGTAAAGCCCGGAATACTGGAGCTTGGCATACTGCTCAGGCTTCGTTTTGCCCTTGACCAGTACATCAATTTAAGGCCGGTAAAGCTTTATCCCAATGTAGAGACGCCGTTAAAGGATAAAGGCCCCGAGCAAATAGATTTTGTTGTGATAAGGGAAAACTCGGGAGGAATATATACAGGTATGGGCGGAGTTTCACAGAAAGGCACTCAAAATGAGGTCGCGACACAGCTTATGGTATATACAAGGCCTGTGGTTGACCGCTGCATGAAATATGCTTATGAACTGACAAAAAAGAGAAACAGCAAAAAGAAAATGCTGACTCTCGTTCACAAGTGCAATGTTCTCACGCACTGCGGTGACTTGTGGGTGCGCTCGCACAAAGAAATGGGAGATAAGCTTTACCCTGAAATAAAACAGGATTACGCGCATGTGGACGCGACCACCATGTGGTTTGTAAAAAATCCGGAGTTCTTTGATGTCATAGTAACCGAAAACCTGTTCGGCGACATCATAACAGACCTTGGCGCCATGATACAGGGCGGCATGGGAATAGCAGCCGGCGGAAACATAAACCCCGAGGGCGTTTCCATGTTTGAACCTATCGGCGGCTCAGCTCCGAAATACACAGGAAAAAATGTCATTAACCCGCTTGCAGCCATTAACGCAGCGGCAATGATGATGGATACACTCGGCGAGACAGCTATGGCAAAATCAATTGATGACGCCGTAACAGCGGCTCTTGCGTCAGGTAAAATCAAGAGTCTCTCTGCCGGAAAAATGGGCATGGGAACTGTTGAGATGGGCGATTTTGTGGCAGGGCTGGTAAAATAAAAAACAGTTTAAATTTGCAATTTACAATCTGCAAATAGAGAACTTTAACGGAGAAGAAAAAATGGCAAAAGAATATAATGTAGCGATTATGGGCGCGACCGGCGCCGTGGGAAAAGAGCTTCTTTCCATTGTGGAAGAGCGCAAGTTTCCGGTAAAAAACCTGAAACTCCTGGCATCCGAGCGCTCAGTCGGAAAAGAAATGGATTTTCAGGGAAGAAAACTGAAAGTTGAGCTGCTTGATTCAAACTCGTTTAAGGGTGTTGACATAGTGCTCGCTTCAGCAGGGGCTTCCATATCAAAGCAGTTTCTGAAAGACATGAAAGAGGCAAAAGCACTGTGCATAGACAACACGTCGGCTTTCAGAATGGAGCCTGATGTACCGCTTGTAATTCCTGAAATCAACCCGGAAGACTGCAGATGGAATACAGGCGTAATAGCAAACCCAAACTGCACCACGATTATAGCTATTGTTCCGATGAAGCCCATTCACGACGCGGCAAAGATTAAGAGAATGGTGATTTCTTCATATCAGGCCTCTTCCGGGGCCGGCGACAAAGCTATGTTTGAAGTACAGCAGCAGGCAAAAGACTGGTCAGAGGGAAAACCGCTGAAAGTGGAAAAGTTTGCCTATCAGCTGCTCTGGAATGTAATACCGCACATAGATGTGTTCCTTGATAACGGATACACAAAGGAAGAGATGAAAGTGGTAAACGAAACCAGAAAGATTATGCACGCTCCTGAAATGATGATTTCGTCAACCACCGTGAGGGTGCCGGTACTGCGCGCCCACTCGGAATCAATCATGATAGAAACCGAGAAAAAACTCACGGTACAGGAGATAAAGGACCTGCTTTCAAAGGCTCCGGGAGTGACGCTGGAAGACGATCCTGCAAACAAAAAATACCCCATGCCGCTTTTTGCATCCGGCAAAGACAATATATTTGTAGGCAGAATCAGGGAAGACATATCCTGCTCGGGCAACGGGTATAATCTGTGGGTGGCGGGAGACCAGATAAGAAAAGGCGCCGCGCTAAACGCGGTACAGATAGCGGAGATAGTCGCGAGGGAAGGCCTTAAATAGAAGGTATTTATAAAGGGCTGCGTGAAAACG
>CAYGHG010000050.1:0-18726 GCA_964349515.1 uncultured Spirochaetia bacterium | reverse complement strand
TGAAAGCTGAAAGCTGAAAGCTGAAAGCTGAAAGCTGAAAGCTGAAAGCTGAAAGTTAAAACAACAGCTAAAACTACACTTTTAAGGCAAAGACTTTCCTGATTGTTCTGACTTTCAATTTTCAACTTAAAATTTTCAGCTTAATATGGAACTTAATTTACGGGATGGGGTCTTTATAACGGGCATGGAAAACGAAAAAGGGCTTATTCAGGCGTCACAACAAGGCGACAGGCAGGCTTTTCAGATTCTTGTGAAAAGCTGTGCGGGGAAGCTCTATAACATGATATACAGGCTGTGCGGGAATAAACATTCTGCTGAAGATATTTCCCAGGAGGCTTTTGTCAGGGCTTATGTAAAAATAAACTCTTTCAGGGGCGATTGTTCCTTTTCCTCCTGGGTTTATTCAATAGCAATAAATATATGGAAGAACGGCATCAGAAGCGACATAAGGCGCAAAGGCTTTTTGCACGACTCGCTGGATGAAACACAGGAAAACGAAGAGGGAGAAACAAAGGCGCAGTACGCCGACCCGGGCGAAGGCGCCGATACAACGGCCGAGAAAAACTGTGACAGGGAAAAAATATCCAAGGCTCTTATGGAACTTGATGAAAAAGACAGAGTCATAATAGTATTGCGCGACCTGCAGGAAAAAAGCTATGAAGAGATAGCGGCAATAGTAAAGACACCCTGCGGCACGGTGAAGTCGCGTTTAAGCAGGGCGCGTGAAGCTTTGAGATTGAAACTTATAAAACTGAAAGACGGTGAAGCTGATGAATAAAAAATGCAATAAAACAGCTTTCATATCAGACTACATAGAGGGCAATCTGCCTGAAAAGAAAAAGGCGGGGTTTGAGGCGCACCTTAATGCGTGCCCGATTTGTGCGGTTGCTTTAAAAGAAACAAGGGAGGCGCTTGAGGCGGTTAAGTCTCTTAAAGATGCCGAGCTGCCTGTTAATTTTTACGCCAAACTGAACATGAAGCTTGATGAACTAGAAGAACGTGAGTACGAAAGAGGCGGGCTTGGTGTTGAAAAAATGATGTTAAAGGAAGAATCCAATCTTTGCTGTGAAAGCAGAGAGCCGGAGCCGCGGAAAAAGTTTGATTTTAAAAGGTTCTTCGGCCGCGGCGCGCTGGTGTTTGCCTCTGTATTTACCGTGTTGATTGCCTATAATGTTATAAAGCAGGATGAAAAAGAAAAAATGGTTGTCCTTGAGAGCGTAAGCGACGCAGTTGAATCTGAGCAAAAATCCGCTCCTGTCGATTCAGTTAAAAAAGAGAAAACAGCAATAAAAGGTGATATCGCGGGAAAAGGCGGTTCTGCGCCTCTTCAGGTTATGAGCGCAAGGCCAGCTATGAAGAGGCCTGAAGCGGATAAACCGCGCGCTCTTGCCGTAGAGTTAAGCGAGGCGGCGGCGCCCGAACCCGAACCCGAACAATTGTACGACATAGATGTGCCTGATAAAAATGTTTTTGATTTCACCGCAGGGAAAAGCGCTTCCGCCGGCGCGGCGCCGGCCGGAGCGTCCGAAACTGACAGGAAAAAAAGTGTTGAAAGCTATACAGATAAGACTGATTTTTACGGGATGGCCGGCGGCTCAGTTACGCCTCACGAGGCTGCGGTGAATTCGCGCGAAGAGTGGGATAAACTTCCAAAAGCGGCTGCGCTTGAGGGAATAAACCCTGATTTTTCAAAGTATACCGCGCTTGTGGTATTTGCGGGTGAAAAAAACACGGCAGGATATGCCGTCAGATTTACTTCAATAAAAGAAGAGGGCAATTCAATTACCGCCGAATACCGGGTGGGCATACCCGCGGCAGGGGCAATGACGGCGCAGGTGATAACCGCGCCGTATGCCGTAAAACTCATTTCTAAGACTGAAAAAAATGTAATTTTCAGAAATACAGGCAATTAAGCTTTAAAACCACTGTAAGCCGCGGATTTAAGCCCCCCATACCCTGCTGAGCGGCAATCATCTGAAAAAATCTCCGATTGCATGGAACAAAAATCCCCCTCCGGTGTCTTTGGTGCATGAGAAGTAAAAACCAAAACAGGAGGATGAAAAATGAAAAAGTCAGTGGTTTTAACTGCAACAGCTTTACCGCTTTTGATTTCGGCGCTTTTTGCGGGAGGGGGCGCCCCTAAAGACACTAATTCTTCCCCATATTTTTTCGTGCAGGGAGACGCGTCTGTGGAGAGTTTCCCGCTGCTTTCAACAGATGTAAAGGCTGACATTGCGGCAACATGCGCCAACGTCGTGATTACCCAGAAGTATAAAAACGACGGAAAAAAGGCAATAGAAGCTGTTTATGTTTTTCCGCTCGGCACCCGCTCCGCCGTACATGCGATGCAGATGAAGATAGGCAGCAGGGTGATAGACGCCGAGATTAATGAAAAGGCAAAGGCCAGGCAGATTTACGATGAGGCAAAACAGCAGGGAAAGACAGCCTCGCTGCTCGAGCAGGAGAGGCCCAATGTGTTTACGATGAATGTCGCAAACATAATGCCTGGCGACCTGATAGAAGTCACGGTCAGCTATACCGAGATTCTGGTGCCTGACGCGGGAAAGTACTCTTTTGTTTATCCGATGGTCACAGGGCCGCGTTTTACGGGCGAGAGCAAACAGGGGGAAAACTGGACCGCAGCGCCTTATACTAAGAGCGGGACTGAGCCTTCCTATGACGTATCAATGAACGTTAACATAAACGCCGGTATGCAGGTATCGGGGGTTTCTTCCTCTACACACAGGCTGTCGTCTGAAACTAAAGACGGGAAAACAAACGTTACTTTCGCGCCGGGAGAAAAACGCGCCGGCAACAGGGATTTTGTCCTGAATTATTCGCTGCGCGGCGGCGCAATCCAGACCGGTATGCTTCTTTACCCGGGGGAAAAGGAAAACTTCTTCATGCTCATGATGGAGCCGCCCGCGAGGCCGCCGGCTGATGCGGTTACACCACGCGAGTACTTTTTTATCGTGGATGTATCGGGCTCAATGCACGGTTACCCGCTTGAAATTTCAAAAAAGGTAATGAAGACGGTTCTGGACGGAATGACGAGCAGGGACTATTTCAACGTGATGTTTTTCTCGGGCGGCTCAAACACTCTTTTCCCGCAGGCAATGCCCGCGACAGAAGGAAACGTGAAAAAAGCAATTGAGATGGTAGAGGCAGCGAGAGGCGCAGGCGGCACCGAGATAATAGGAGCCCTGCAGAGCGCGTTTAAGGTGCAGAAAAAAGAGGGGATGTCGCGCTCATTCGTGATATTCACCGACGGTTATGTCTCTGTTGAAAAACAGACCTTTGACCTGATGAGGGACAACCTCGGCAACGCCAACTTCTTTACATTCGGCATAGGCAGCTCGGTCAACCGCTACATAATAGAAGGAATGGCAAGAATAGGTAAAGGCGAGCCCTATGTGGCTCTAAATAAAGAAGAGGGCGAACAGATTGCCGAGAAATTTATTAAGTACATAAAGTCGCCTCTGCTGACAGACATCAAGGTAAAGTATGAAGGATTTGGAGCTTACGATGTGGAACCTGAAAACGTTCCGGATCTCTTCTCTGAGCGGCCGCTGGTGGTCATGGGCAAATACAAAAACGCAAAGGGAAAAATCATAGTAACGGGAAAAAACGGGGGCAAGGATTACAGAAAAGAAATTAGCATCGGCGCTTCTCTTGACGATGCGGCAAATGCTTCGCTTAAGTATATGTGGGCAAGAGAGCGCATTGCACGCCTCTCGGATTACGGCCGCACCGGCAGCGATGTGAAGGGTGAAGTGCTTGAACTTGGGATAAAGTACAGCCTGATGACCGAGTACACTTCATTCGTCGCTGTTGACAAGGAGATAAGGAATAACGGGGAAGTGGTGACGGTAAAGCAGCCTCTGCCGATGCCTGACGGCGTGAGCGATTATGCGGTCGGCGGCAGCGGGAATTATCAGGCAACATATTCTTCGGGGAAAAAAAGTTATTCCAAGATGAACATGATGCTGAAAGAAGAAGCTGTCATGGATATTGGAGTGCCTGCGCCGGGATACCCGGGCAGAGGCAAGGTAAAGAGCCCTGCAAAGGAAGAGGAAAAAAAGCCTGTTGTTCAGACCGCGGGCGTGCTTTACCTGACAGACACGGAATCAGCGGGAATAATAGACCCTGATACCGTGGAAGAGGAAATGGTCAATAAACTGGGTGCTGAAATAAAAGCGCTCATGGTTTCAGAAGGCATGACAAAACTGACACTGGAGATTGATGTTCAAAACGGAAGAGTGAAGAAACTGTTGAGCGGAAATACAAAGTTTGAAAAACTGCTTAAGAAGATGAAATTTGAAAACTACACAGCAAAGCTAAAGGTGACGCTTGAGCTGATGTAATTTTGCTCCATGCCGTACCCCTCCTGCCTTTATCCCTTTTTCAAGGGGGGCAGGGGGGGTACTTAAGCTATAAGTGAGAAGAGAAATAAAAGTCAAAAAGTTAACTACGGCAAAACGGTACGGATTCTTCTGTCCTGCACCTTCGCTGATTTCTATTCGCTTCCAAAATAAAACTTGTGCCATCGGCCTGATAATACTGACTGATTATATTAATGAAGGGCTTGAAAACAAAATAAGCAAAAAACCCCTTGATTAATACCATATTAAGCCCTAAAATAAGATGGTTTTACCCGATTAATAAATAACGGGGGAGGATTTAATGGTAAATAAGGTATTAGTGTTATTAGCTGCCGTTGTTTTTACCGCTGCCGGCTGTGCGACTGCGCCGAAAACTGAAATTGGAGCAAAGCCTGATTTGGACAGGGATATTTCATCGGCTGCTGCTGCTGTTGAAGCTGCTGCTACGGCAACGGCCGTTGCGAAGGCTGTCATAGAGGATACTCAGGAGCCGACGCCTTTGCCGGAACCGGTACAGCCAAAACCTACCGCCACGCCGAAAAAAGCTGTCCAGCCTACGCCTGTAAAAACCGTGAAACCCGCGCCTACGGCCGCAAAAACGCCTGTTAAAAAAGCGGTTCTGACAGAGGAAGAAAAGGTTCAGGAACTGCTGGAGTCACTGAAAGAAAAGCAGAAAAAAAGGGCCGCGGCAAAGATGAACATACAGATAAGGACCACATACACACAGATGGGCACTTCGCAGGATATAAAGGGAGAAGTCAGGATGAAAAGGCCCGATAAATTCATGGTCAAATATACCGAACCGCAGGAACAGTATCTTTACTCTGACGGGAAAACAATCTGGGTTTACACTCCCGCAATAAAGCAGGTCATGAAGCAGGAGGCGGATGAGGCGCAGGTTGACACCAAGATGTATATTGAGATGGAAAGCTCCATAGAATACTACGCCGGCAAAAGCAACACCGGGCTTTCCGAGGATTCCTCCCACTACACGATGAAGATGATTCCAAAAAATAAAAAAGAGCTTAATTTTGACGAAATAACGGTCAGGATATTAAAAGAGAGCCTGGCCCCGGATACCATGGAAATGAAGTATGAAGGCGCTTCTGTAAAAATAACTTTCAGCGCCGTAAAAAACTATACGCTTGAAGAGTCGAAAAATCTGCCGGAATTCGCGGATTCGGTTTTTGATTTTAAGATACCCGACAACGTTGAAGTGATAGACGCCTCCGCCCTGATGCAGGGCGGCATATAAACCAAGGAGACTTAAAAATGCAGGGATACGGTGAGATACTAAAAAAAGCAAGGGAATCACGCAACCTTAAATTTCAGGAGATACAGAAAGCCACCAAGATTGACATTTCTTACCTCAAGGCAATGGAAGAGGAGCAGTTGGATGTTTTTGAAAAAGCTGTTTATATGAAACTCTTCCTGAAGACGTACGCCAGGTACTTAAAAACAGACCACACGGAAATATTAAGGCTTTTTGAGGCGGCGCCCGAACTTAAGGCCGACCCTGAAAAGGAAAAAATCAATCTTGAAAAGGAAATAATTACAAAAGAGGCGGTAAGAGAAGCTGCGAGAAGCGGAGAAGGAAAGACACCGGCCATACTGGAGTTTTTTAAGGACAAAAAAAACCTGCCTGTTATAGGAATTGCTGCCGGGGTTATAATACTCGCGGTGCTGATAACAGTGCTCGCGGCCTCCTCCTCGGATAAAACGGCTGTGGACGATCCGAAAAACGTGTATGCGGTGCCGGAACAGAAATCGTTAAAGGTAACCGCAAGGGCGAGGAGCGAAGTATGGATGAAGGCAAAGCACGGAGGCAAGGAGGAGGATTTTCTTCTAAAATCCGGCGAGGTGAAAAACTGGGCTGATGTGGAGAAAATAGTTTTTCTTGTCGGCAACGCGGCAGGGGTTGAGTTCATAGTAAACGGCGACACTATAGGGGTTATAGGAGAAGAGGGCGAGGTAATAAACGGGCTTGTATTCCAGACAGGAAAAAACTGGTTTATAGACAAAGCCCAGGGTTTCAGGCGCGAGGCGCCTGCCGCCCCGAAACCTGCGCCTACCGCCACACCCAATCCGGTATCAAAGGCGGTAGCTGCCGAGGAAACCCCGGTGGCACCCAATGAGATAAGCGAATAAGGAGGAACATGCAAAATGGCACAGGATTCATCTTTTGACGTCACTTCCAAAGTTGAAATGCAGGAAATAGTAAACGCCATAGACCAGGCTGTGAGGGAAATAACAAACAGGTATGATTTTAAGGGAGTTGAAACCAATATAGATTTAAACAAAGAGGAGAGAAAAATAACCATCTCTTCCGCCGATGACTACAAGGTTAAGGCCTCTTATGACATTCTTGTAAACAAGATGATAAAGCGCGGTGTTCCGGTAAAAGCGCTGACTTCGAAGGACCCCTACCAGTCCGGCATGAACAAGATGGTTATGGAGATTACCATACAGGAGGGGATCCCTCAGGAAAAGGCAAAAGAAATAGTAAAGTATATAAAGGACTCGGGGATAAAAAAAGTACAGGCTTCAATACAAAAGGACACCATAAGAGTTTCGGGCCCGAAAAAAGACGACCTGCAGGAAGTTATGCAGCTTTTAAAATCAAAGGATTTCGGAATAGATATGCAGTTTGCGAATTACAGGTAAAAATGAAAATCCGGTTTAAAGTTTCAGGTTTCAGGTTTCAAGCTTCAGGGGAAAGACTGCAATGCGGAGAAACAGCCTGTGATGCAGGAATTCTGCCGGATGGATTTCCGGGATGAAGCTCGGGGTTATATCACTCGGGTGCCCCAAAAATACCGTAGATACAGAATGCATGCTCTCCATGCTTTCCGGTTTCACTCTAACCACTGACCCGGCAGACGCCGATGTAATAATAATCAATACCTGCGCTTTTCTAAAATCCGCGAGGGAGGAATCCCGCTCAGCCATAAGCGATATGCTGGGTTTCAGGAAAAAAAATCCGCGCCTTAAAATTGTGGTGGCGGGGTGTTATGTTTCAAAGGATCTGGAGGAACTGCAGAAAAAATACCCTCAAATCCACGGCTGGGTGGGGGTAAATGACATAGAAAACACCGGCAGGGCAGTTAAAGAGGGGGGCATCTTTGCATCTTCGAAACCATTTATATATAAAGGCGCTTCGCATACCGTGATGCTGAACCCATATTCCGCTTACGTAAAAATATCCGAAGGCTGCAACCACAGATGCTCTTTCTGCGCGATTCCGGGTATAAAGGGGCGCTACCGCAGCAGAAAAACCGGCGATATAGCGGCGGAAATAAAAAGACTCGTTGAAGGCGGAGTAAAGGAGATAAACCTGATAAGCCAGGATCTGGTTTATTACGGCGCAGACTTGTACGGAAAAAAAATGCTGCCGCTGCTTCTTAAAAGGATACTTGCCTCAACGGACAAATATTTCTGGCTCAGGCTGCTTTACCTCTACCCGGACGAAGAGGTGATAACAAAAACAGCGGGCGTGATGGCATCTGACGGGCGGGTCTGTGCATACGCGGACATACCTTTTCAGCACATATCAGACTCCGTATTAAAAAGCATGAAGCGCGGCTACGGCCGCGCCTCTGTAGAGCGCGTTATACAAACCCTCAGAAAAAAAGTAAAGGGTATAGTGATAAGAAGTTCTTTTATAGCAGGCTATCCAGGTGAGACAGAGGCTGATTTGAGTGAACTAAAAGAATTCATAAGTTCCGGCGCGGTTGACAGAGCCGGAGTATTTGAATATTCTGACGAGCCGGGTACGGCCGCTTACCTGATGAAAGGCAAAAACCCGGCCCCTGTAATTAAGAGGCGCACAAAGGCTTTAATGCTTGCCTCCGCGCTCATATGCGAATATAATAACAACAAGCTTTTGGGAACCGTTACAGAAGCGGTAATCACGGGAAAAACCGGGAAAAACAAATACAGCGGCCGCGCCAAACAGAATGCGCCGGACATAGACGGGTATCTGCGGTTAAGCAGCGCACATAATCTGAAACCGGGTGATTTTGTAAAAGCCCGTATAACCGGAATGAGCGGGCCGGAACTGAAAGGAGAGGTGTTGTGAATAAAAAAAGTTTTATTCAAAAACTGCCCAACAGGATTACGATATTCAGAATTCTGCTTGTAATAATATTTATACCGCTGCTTCTGGAAGGAAGGAAAGAAGAACGGATGCTTTTCAGCTATCTCGCGCTCGCGGTGTTTTTGATAGCATCAATCAGCGATTTTTTTGACGGCTACATAGCGCGCAGGTTTAAAGTGGAGTCAAATTTCGGAGCCGTAATGGACCCTCTGGCCGATAAGATATTGGTTTTTGCAGCGCTTTTGTGTTTTGTCCAGCTTCAAATCCTGCCTGCCTGGATGGTCATAATCATAGTCAGCAGGGAGTTCATGATATCTGGCATAAGGATAATGACCGCCAAAAGAGGCGAAATAATGCCGGCATCACTCTCGGGAAAGATAAAAACCGTTGTGGAAATAGCCGCAATAATAGTAATACTTCTGATGATAGCGCTGCATAATACAAATCTTCATTACGGCATAAAAGCCGAGGACATAGACGGCTTAAGGGCCGAGTCAATAATGCTCAGGTTCGTGCCATACTGGCTGATGTTTACCGCGACGGTGTTCGCGGTCATATCAGGGCTGGAATACCTCTTTAAAAGCTGGAAGATGTTTGATGAGGAAATCTGACATCAGATTTTAAGTTGAAAAAGAAAAGAGACAGAAGGCAAAAGTTAAGACGTTTTTGCCTTTAACTTCTGTCTTCTGGCTTTTGTCTTATAAACTTTCATTTTAGGAGCTTACTTTGCGCCAACTGCACATTCTGATTTCAAGTTTTTTTTACTCGGGGTATTTCCCGTTTGCCTCCGGCACGGCGGGCACTATTGCATTTCTTCCTTTTTACTATTTTTTATTCAGAGATATGAACCCGTGGGTTTACCTCGGCGTGACAGCGGTGATTTACTTTGTAGGGGTATGGAGTTCGTCTTATGCTTCCGCCATATTCGGCAAAAAAGACCCGAAAAAGGTTGTGATAGACGAGGTGGCGGGCTTTCTTGTCACGATGATGTTCATAGAATTTACCCCCGTCAGGATGGTGCTGGGTTTTTTCCTGTCGCGTATATTTGACATACTAAAGCTGCCTCCGGCACGGCAGGCTGAGTCGCTGCCTTCGGGCAACGGTATTATGCTGGACGACGTCATAGCCGGAGTGCAGGCAAATATAGTTTTAAGGATAATAATTTTCGCGGGCGCGGACAGGTATATAGAAGGGTTTGTTTCGCGGCTGTTTTAGATATGAAACAAGCACCGGTTTACACGGCGGCTGCCCGTAAAATAGAGCGGCTGTTTAAAGAAGGAAACAGGAGAATAAATGCGGGCGGCCTGCACGGCTGTTTAAAGCCCTTGGTCTATCCTCAGATAAGCGCCTCTTTCCCTGAAAACTCCCTTATCATAACCACTTCTGACAGCATGTACGGGCTTTACAGTTCAACAGCATCTTTCGCGCCTGCATACCCGGGATTTAAAGAAGTTTACATATACCCGGAAGATGATTCTCTGATGTATAAAAACATCAAATCCTCAAAGGAAGCCTCCCGGGTCAGGGCGCAGGCTCTAAACGCACTTATCTCAGGGAAACCCGTCACGATAATAACAGACATAAACGCTGTATCCGAAAAAACCGCCGCGCCAAATGAGGCTGCCTCCTCCCTGATAGTTTTAAAAAAAGGTGGAAGCATGAGCCCTTCCGTGCTTGCCTCAATGCTTGCCGAAAACAATTACGAGAGGGTTGTGAGGGTGGAAGGGCCTTTTGAGTATTCGGTGAGGGGGAGCATTACGGATGTTTTTCCGCCGGAGGCCAAATATCCGGTGAGGGCAGAGTTCTTCGGCGACAAAATAGAATCGCTGCGTTATTTTTCCATTGAGACAAATTCTTCAACTCTTGAAACAGATGAGGCGGAGCTGTTTCTTTACAATCCGGGAAAGAAAAAGCACGCGGGGCAATGCACGCTGCTTGACTATTTCAAGGACAACAGCCTTGTGATTCTCGACGGGCTTGAAGCGCTCAAGGCTGACATATCCGAAAAGACGGATAAGATTTCCAGATACTTAAGCAAAGATGAGACAGAAAACAATATTTTTCCGCTGAGGGAAATACTTAAAAAACTCAGGAGGTTTTGCGTTGTCAGGGCATCGCAGTTTGCAGGGGAGAAAAGCGTTAATTTTAAATCCGCCGTAAACCCGCCCTTTAAAAAAAATGTAACAGCCCTCAATGAATATGTCTCTTCAATGGCCTCTTCCGGTTACCGGGTGGTGCTGGTCTCGGATAACAGCGGGGAAACAAATCACCTAAAAGAGATGGTGCCCCCTTACGCGGGGTTAAGCGGGAGCGTTGAGTTTATTGACGCGGACCTGCCGTCGGGATGTTCCCTGCCGGAGGATAAAATATGCCTGATTTCAAACAGGGAAATTTTTGAGCGTTACAAAGGAAAAGTACTGGGGCGCGTGCGTGACAGCAGTGTCAAGCCGGTTAAGCATTACCTGGAACTTGAAACAGGGGATTATGTGGTGCATAGGGAGCATGGGATAGGGGTTTTTGAGGGGATTAAAACTCTTACCACTGAAGACCTGACGGCGGATTTTATGCTTGTGCGCTACGAAGGAAGCGACAAACTCTACCTGCCGGTGGATAAAATCGGGGTAATAGACAAATACACCGGGAGCGGCCGCATACCGTCGCTTTCAAAACTGGGCACTCAGTTCTGGCGGCGTACAAAAGAGGAGATAGAGCGCGAATTGCGGTTAATGGCAAAGGAGCTTTTAAAAATATTCGCAAAGCGTGAAGTTGCAGGGGGGATAAAGTACCCGCCGGATGACGAGGCTCTGCGGGATTTTGAGGAAGCTTTTGTGTTTGAAGAAACCCCCGACCAGATGAGGGCGATAGAGGAAGTAAAATCCGACATGATGAAGCCCAAAGCCATGGACAGGCTGGTTTGCGGCGATGCGGGTTTTGGCAAGACCGAGGTCGCGATGAGGGCCGCTTTTAAGGCTGTTAACTCCGGCAAACAGTGCCTGCTGCTTACCGCCACAACTCTTCTGGCCCAGCAGCACTATTTTACATTCAGCGAGCGTTTTGCGGATTATCCGGTAAAAATTGAGATGCTCTCAAGGCTCATAAATACGTCAAAAAAGAAAAAGGTACTTCAGGATTTAAAGGAAGGAAAACTGGACATAGTGATAGGCACGCACGCGGTGCTCGCCTCAAAAGTGGAAATGCTCAACCCGGGACTGGTCATAATAGACGAGGAACAGCATTTCGGCGTAAAGGCAAAAGAAAACCTGCGGGAAAAATACCCGGAGTCCGACATACTGACGCTGACAGCCACGCCTATTCCGAGGACCCTTTACTTTTCGCTCTCGGGAATCAGGGACATCACCACTATAAACACCCCGCCGCCGGGAAAGCGGCCGGTGGAAACCTGTATCATAGAAGAGCGGCAGACAACGGTGAGGCAGATAATACTGCGCGAAATCCTGCGAAAAGGGCAGGTCTTTTACGTGCACAATAACGTGAAGACGATATTCCGGGTGAAAGAAGAACTCAGCACAGCGCTGCCCGAGGTCAGGTTCCGCGCGGCGCACGGAAAGATGAAAAAAAGCGAGCTTGAAAAAATAATGAGGGATTTTCTGGCGCAGAAATTTGACGTGCTGGTTACCACCACCATAATAGAATCCGGCCTTGACCTGCCGAACGTCAACTCAATCATCATAAGTTCTGCCGAGCGTTTCGGCCTCTCCCAGCTTTATCAGTTAAAGGGCAGGGTGGGGCGGCGCGACAGGCAGGCATACGCCTACCTGATGGTAAAAGACAGGGTGATGCTCGCGAATCAGGCCATGGAGAGGCTTCGCGCCATAGAGAGCTACGCCGACCCGGGAGCGGGTTTTCAGATAGCGATGAAAGACCTTGAAATCAGAGGCGCCGGCAACATACTCGGCACAAAGCAAAGCGGTAATATGGAAAAAATAGGCTTTGAGCTTTACTGCAAAATGCTGGAAGAAGCGGTGAGCAGCCTGACAGGCGGCGGGCCAAGCGAAGAAAAAGACACCAAAATATCAGCTTCGTATAAGGCATTGATACCGGAGGCGTATATCTGGGACGCGGCAGAGAAACTGAGAATCTACAGGAAGATATTTTTGGCGCGCAGTATTGAGGCAATAGAGGCGCTTGAAAAAGAAACAGCCGATGTCTGGGGCGCGATGCCTGAGGAGGCTCGTGCCATATTTTTTACAGGCAGGCTGAAAGCATCCGGCAGAAAACTAAATGCGGACGAAATAAGGGCAAGCAGTGAGAGGGTGGAAATATCTTGGAATAACCCCTCTGACGTGCCCTCTGAGCTTGTTAAAAAGCTGGGCGCATATCCAAAGGTAAAAGTAAAACACCTAAGCGTTGTCCTGCCGTTTGGGGACAGGAAAAAGGTCGTTGAGTGCCTGGGTAAGATATGGGAAATAAAACAACCCTGAAAGACATTAACTTTAATTCGGTAGAAAGAGGTTTTATCCATGTGTTTTGCTTTGAGAATGTGTGTGGCTTTTTTTTACTGCCCCGAAACAAATACGAGACACGCGCGGAGGCGTGTCTCTACGAAAAACTAAACTTTTGTTTGTATTTAACTTTAGACCATAGACTATAAACCCTAAACTTGTTTTTAACTACGGCAGTCTTCCGAAGACCAGTTTGTTGTCTTTTACCCTGTATGTACAGAGCCTTAAATTTACTTTTGCTTCCCTGCTGATTCTGTAGGCTTCGTCAGTTAAGGGTTCCGGCACCATGAGGTAAAAAATGCCTGTCTTATCAAAAATCTGCTTCCAGGCTATGGATGAGCCTTCTGTTACTGTTGATTCTGTTTCTACCCTGAAAACAAGCTGTACGGGGTTTTTGACTATGAGGTCCACTTCAACGCCGTTTATTACAGCGTCATTTTTATCAAGGTTTGAAAGTATTTTATGCGCGCCCTTCTGTTCGTAAATGCCCGCGAGCGAACGAATAATAGTGTCGTGCATTTTCATTTCTCTCGGCGTCCGGATACCCATATAAAACCTCCTGAAAGAATTTAGGTTTTAAGCTTAAAGTTGAAAGCTTAAAGCTGAAAACTAAGACTAATCAGTTCTGATTTTAAGTTCTAACTTTCAGTTTTAAACTTTCAACTTTAAGTTTTATATCTATTCCGCCCACTTTATCATGCCCGGAAGGAATTTGACAGAGAGCGATTTATGGCCGGGCAGGGCCCTTACCGTATAGCGCACCTTGCCTGACGAGGAGGGCTGTATGGTGCCTTCGTATATCAGGTGGCTGCCCTTGTTTCCGGTGCATTTCATTGCCGCGGTGTGTGTTTCTGAGAGTTCTTTGTCTGAGCGGTCAAAGCCGTAATACACTTCGACCAGAAGCTCTTCCGCGGTGAGGCCTGCGGGTTCAATGACCGCTGTGACTTTGACAGACTCGCCCACTTTTATATCGTGCCCGTTTTCGGCGTTTATCTCCAGGACTTTTACTCCGTTCCAGTGCTTGAGCGTTTTTTCGCGCCAGGCGCAGAGTGATTTTGCTTCGCTGAAATTATCCGCGGAGATGTTGATGTTGTTTAAGCCCGCGGGTTTGTAAAATTTTTCCGTATACTCCATTACCATCCTGTCGGTATTAAAAACAGGGCACAGCGTCTGCATGGAGGTTTTCATTTTTTTGATCCAGTCGTGCGGCAGGTTGTCCTTGCCCCTCTTGTAATAAAGCAGCACTATGTCGTTTTCAAGCGTTTCATAAAGCGAGTTTGCCTCCACTGCATCCTGGTAGGCTTCGTCTTCGTATTCCTCGCCGCGGCCGATTGACCAGCCGTTGTCGGCTGACCCGCGCTCGTCCCACCAGCCGTCATCAACGGAAAAGTTTATACCGCCGTTGAAATTTACCTTCATGCCCGAGGTACCGGAGGCCTCAAGCGGCCTGCGGGGGTTGTTCATCCAGACATCAACCCCCTGTACGAGATAGTGCGCGGTGTTTAAGTCATAGTCTTCTACAAAGATTATCTTATGCTTGAAGCCTTCGGTTTCTGCAATGCGGTAAACCTGTTTTATGAATTCTTTGCCGAAATCGTCCTTGGGGTGTGCCTTACCCGCAAATATGAACTGTACGGGCATGGCGGGATTGTTAAGTATTTTTTTGAGCCTTTCCAGGTCCCTGAAAAGAAGAGTGGCGCGCTTGTAAGTCGCGAACCTGCGGGCAAATCCTATGGTCAGAGCTTCAGGCAGCAGCGCTTCCGAGGCGCTGTTAACATCCTCGGCAGGGGCTTTTTTATCCAGGTACTGCTGTTTTAAACTTTTTCTTACAAAAGCCACAAGCCTTTCTTTTCTGCGCTCATGCGTGCGCCACAGTTCGGTGTCAGGTATTTCATTTACCCTGTTCCAGACAGAAAAGTCGTCCGGGGTGTCTATCCATTTGCTGCCGAGGTAGCGCGTGAAAAGCTCGGCAATTTCCTTTGAAATCCATGAAGGGCCGTGTACGCCGTTTGTGATGTAGGTTATGGGAACCTCCGCGAGAGGCACGCCTTTCCAGATGTCTTTCCACATTTCGCGGCTTACCCGGCCGTGCAGGCGGGAGACGCCGTTGTTGTATGAGGAAAACCTGAGAGCCAGAACAGTCATGCAGAAAATTTCACTCTCATCGTCCGGGTTTACCCGGCCCATTTTATAAAAGTCATTAAATACAAGTTTCAGATTGTGCTCCACGTAGTGTTTGAAGTATTTTTCCATCAGGTCGCGGGGAAACCGGTCGTTGCCGGCGGGAACAGGCGTGTGGGTGGTGAATACGCTTGAAGCGGATGTAAGCTCGCGTGCCTGGCTGAATGTAAGGCCGTTTTTTTCCATGAGAACCCGGATTCTTTCCAGCGCGAGGAACGCGGAGTGGCCCTCGTTCATGTGCGTGACGTTAGGCGTGATGCCCATTGCCTCAAGCGCCTGCATGCCGCCCATGCCGAGCAGTAATTCCTGCTTTATTCTCATTTCAAGGTCTCCGCCGTAGAGTTTCGCGGTTATTTCCCTGTCTGCCTCGGAGTTCTCGGGCAGGTTTGTGTCGAGAAGGAAGAGTTCCACGCGGCCTACCTGGACTTTCCAGACCATTACTTTCACGTTTCCCTGAGGGTATTTGACGTCTATAACCAGGGGCGTTCCGTTTTTCTCAACCACTTTTATCGGGGCGATGTTGTAGTCGTTGATTACATAGCGTTCCTGCTGCCAGCCGTCATTTGAGAGGTACTGATGGAAATACCCGACGGAGTAGAGAAGCCCGACTGCCTTAAGCGGGATGCCTACGTCTGAAGCGGATTTTAAGTGATCTCCCGCGAGAACGCCGAGCCCGCCCGAGTATATGGGGAGGCACTCCGCGATGCCGAATTCAAGAGAAAAATACGCGACTGAAAAGTCAGCAGGCAGGTCGTTTTTTATTTTGTCGTACCAGGTCGGCCTTTTCATATATTTGTCCAGGCGCTGCAGAGCAGCCTCTATCCTGTACATGAAACTCTCGTCTTTTGCGATTGATTCCAGTTTTTCCTGAGGCATCCTGTAGAGGTGAAGCACCGGGTTATGGTCGGTCTCTGACCATAAATCCGGGTCCATGTCCCTGAATAATCCGAAAGTTTCGGAATCCCAGGCCCATGACATATTGTAGCAAAGCTCGAGCAGGGGTTTCAGTTTCTCCGGCAGGTTGGGCAGTACGTTAAATTCTTTTAATTTCATTAAAAATCCTCCTGTTAGTTGTATCGGGTCTCTTTACATTAATAATGACGGCAATATGATAGCATAAAAAAAAAGGGGGTAAAAGCCATTATTTGTCATGCGTCCCGCGATACGGAACAAGCGCCGGTGTCTGATTTTTCGGGGTGCGGGCTGCTTAATGGTAACCGGGTATCGGTTTTTTAATCCCGCTTGACATCCGTAAAAGAAAAGGCTATATTGTATTTAGTTACATAAAAAATCAATATTTGATGAAAAGAGGAAATAAAAACAATGGCAGGAATCAATGCGTCCTACAAAGGCATATCAAAAGATGAATTATACCTGCTTTCAAGGGCTGATTACGAAGGTAAAAAAATAATCACTTCAGAATACGCAAAAGCTGTGTATAAGAACAGAATAAAAGCTGTAAATCAACTGTCAAGGCTTGTAAAAAAAGGGAGGCTTTTCAAAATAGAAAATGGAAGGTATCTTACATCACCGATTAATGCACCCGGGAGTAAATGGAGGCCAAATGAGTTTGTCACGGCAAAGTACTGGATGGGGGAAAGAAAATACTATTTATGTTATTACACAATGTACAATTACTGGGGGTTTACAGGCCAGATACCCCAGGTGGTTTATGTGGCAAATACGGAAATATCACGTAAAAAAATAATAGGAGGCATCAGGTATGAGGCCGTTAAAATACGGGAAAACAGATATTACGGCATTACAGATATTGAAGTGGACGGCGAAAAAATAAGTGTGAGCGACAGGGAAAGGACGCTTGTTGATTATGTTTACAGGCCTTCCGCTTCGTTTAAGGAAATGTTCATGGTGGTATCGGAGATGGCGGGAAAAATTGATATTGAAAAGTTTGCCGGTTATCTGATACGTTACCCGGAAGCTGCCGTCAGGAAAAGGGCAGGCTATATAATGGAAAAAGCGGGGGTCAGGGACAGCATTCTTAAAAAAATCAATGACAGCATAAAAAAGAATGATACATACATATCGTTAAATCCGTCAGGATCGGGAAGAGCGGGGGTAATTGACAAAAAATGGAGGGTGATAATCAGTGGATGATAAAATGCTTAAGAAACTTATTGAATATACATCCTCCGCCGCGGGATTCAGGCAGGATATGATTGAAAAAGACTATTACCTTACGCTGATTTTAAAAGACATAAACAGCGGGCTCGGCGAAAATCTGATATTTAAAGGCGGGACATGCCTCAATAAGATATATTATGAATATTTCAGGCTGAGTGAAGACCTTGATTTTACCATGAAAACACCCGGCGCAAATATGAACAGAAAAAAAAGAAGCCTGCTAATGAAAGGGATAAAAGACAACCTTGAAAAATATGCCGCATTGCTCGGGTTAAATATTGACAAGTCGGTAAAACCCGGAAAGAACGAAAACAGACAGTATGTGTTTTATCTGGAATACCCGTCTGTTATCAGCGGTTCGCGGGGCAGAATTAAACTTGAAATCGGTATCAGGGGAAATCCCGTGCTCGCACCGGTGAAAATGGAGGTCAAAAGTATTTTCAATGACCCGTTCACGGGGAAAAGCATCTTTGGAAAAGGAAGTATACTGTGCCTTCAGTTAAAAGAAATGGCTGCAGAAAAATTCAGGGCTGCAGCTACGAGGGAAATCCCCGCACCCAGGGATTTTTATGACCTGTATTATTACATAAAAAAAGGGTTTGATTTCAGCAGCAGTGAAGTTCTAAAACTGATAGACATAAAACTGGAAGAGGACGGTCACGGAGGCAGAAGAAAAGAGTATTTTCAGACATTTAATAAGTCAAAAAACGAGTTTGAGGAACTTGAAAGCCGCGTGGAGAGGGAGTTATTTCCCGTGCTCAGGGAAAAAGATAAAAGAGATTTTTCGCTTAAAAAGGTTTTTGATCATTTCAGGAGTATCAATGACAAATGAAGGGGCAGTAACCGGATATTCCGTCATATTGGAAAGGTATGAAAGAAAACGATAAGAGTGGAGGCGTATGTTGGCAGAGTCTAAACCAAAGTCAAAAGCAGCTGCATTTTTACTATGCGCTTTTTTCGGGGCGCTCGGGGTTCACAGGTTCTATCTGGGCAAAGCAGGTACAGGGATAATATACCTGCTGACAGGAGGGTTGTTACTAATAGGGGCATTAGTAGATTTGATCAGGATAGCACTTGGTCTGTTTACGGATTCCGACGGGAACAGACTGTCAGAGTGGACGCTTCCGGGGTGTTTTTTCGCGGCCTTGGGCCTGCTGATTGCCGCGGCCGCGGGGCTGTTTACGTTTTTCAGCACGGTGTATGCTTATATGTGAAAAAGTTTTTCCACCTCTCCCTAAGGGAGAGGCCGGGTGAGGGGTCTTTGATTTGTTTTTCAAAGAACATAGTCTTTATTATCAAAACAGAGGGGTAGAGGATGGGTGAGGGGTATTGACTATCTCCATAAGTCAAACAAAAAATAAATTGCCCGCATTTTTGTACGGTGGTATAATTGGTAATACATAACAGCAGGAGTTATAATCAAAAGTTGTGTATGAAATAAGAGCGACGTATCCTATAATAA